>JAGXSL010000088.1 GCA_018333835.1 Lysobacteraceae bacterium | reverse complement strand
GCGACTGCGGAGCGGGACGCGTAGCCGTCGCCGGCCGCGACCCCATGGGCCACGAAGGCAGGCGCGTCCGGGACCGTCGGCCCAGTGGACCACGAAGGCCAGTGCGCTCGAAACAGCGCGCCCGGAACGGCGCGCCTGATCCGGCTTCAGGCCGGGCCGCCGGCCGCGGCGATGGCGGCGAGCAGATCGGCCCCGGTCACCGGGCCCAGGAACTCGCGCACCACCTTGCCGCTCGGATCGAGCAGCACGGTGTAGGGCAGGCCGCGCGGGGTCTTGAAGTCGGCCGGGGGGTTGAACACGTCGACGATGGCCACCGGGTACTCCGCCCGCACCTTCTCGGCGTAGAACCGGCGCAGCGCCTCGGGCGTCGTCTCCTCGTAGGCGAGCCCGATCACGACCACGTCCTCGCGGCCGGCGTCCAGCGCGTTGAGTTCGGGGATTTCCTTGATGCAGGGCGCGCACCAGGTCGCCCAGAAGTTCACCACCACCCAGCGGCCGCGCTGCTCGGCGAGGTCGAACACGCCGTGGTCGAGGGTGTCGACGCGCAGGCCCGGGCGCTCGGGCCGGCCGGCTTCGGCCGCGGCCAGCGAGGCGGGTGCGGGTTCCGCGGCAGCAGGCGCGCTGCTGCCGGTGGCGGAACCGGTCGCGTCCGGCGGCGGCGCGCCGGTTTCGGGTGCGCAAGCGGCGAGCAGCAGCAGGGCGGGCAGCAGCGGGGCGGAACGGGGTCGAGTCATCGGGGCAGGTCCGTGGGAAAGCGCAGGAATTCGGCCACAGGATGCCGCAGCGCGGCGTCAAGGGGTTGCCGCAGGTGGCGCAGGGCGGCGAGCGCGGCCTGTCCGATCGCGTCGTCGGCACCGGGCAGCGGCGGATCGAGCGGCGGCACCCGCAGGCCGAGGCCCTCGTGCAGCTCGGCAAGCGGCACGGTGGCGAGGTCGCGCACCGGCGACCAGCGCCCGTCCTCGCCACGGCGGGCGATGTCGAGCGCGGCGAGGCCTTCCAGCAGCTGCTGGCAGAGGTCGTCGGTGAGCGCCGGTTCGAGCTGGCGCAGCACCTCGCTGTCGAGGCCGCGGCCATGCCGGCGGCTCGACTCCAGCCGCCCGAGCAGGCGCAGGCAGGCGTACAGCTCGGCTCCCGGCGGCAGGCGCTGGTCCGGGGGCTGGTAGCGGAAGGCGGCGAGCGAGGCGGCAAGCGAGGCACCGAGCAGCACCACCGCCCAACTCAGCCAGACCCAGATGAGGAAGATCGGCACCACCGCCAGCGCGCCATAGATCTGCTCGAAGCTGGTGTTGCGCAGGTACGCGGCGAAACCGGCCTTGGCCGCCTCGAACAGCAGGGCGGCGAGCAGGCCGCCGGCCAGCGCGAAGCGCAGCGGTACCGGTCGGTTCGGCACCAGGCAGTAGGCCGCGGTGAACAGCAGGAAGGCGAGCAGGCCGGGCACCAGAGCGAACCCGCCGGCACGCTCCGCGCCGAACAGCCAGGCGCTCGCCGCCAGGCTGGCGGCGGCCAGCAGGGCGCCCAGGGTCAGCACCATCCAATAGACGGTGAGCCGCCACAGGATGCTGCGCGGCCGGCGCACCCGCCAGATGCGGTCGAAGGTGCGCTCGATCGCGAGCAGGGTCAGCAGCAGCGAGGCGAGCAGCACCAGCAGGCCGGCGATCGGCAGTTGCCGGGCGCTGTCCGCCAAGCCCTGCAGGCTGCCGGCCACGACCTGCGCAGCGGCCGGCACGAAAAGGACGAAAGCGAAGTCGACGAGGCGCTGGGTCCAGGCATCGAACACCGGGAAAGCCGAAAGCACGGCGAACACCACGGCCGACAGCGGCACCAGGGCAAAGACCGTGGTGTAGGCGAGCGCACCGGCCGACTCGAAGCAGCGGTCGTCGACGAAGCGCCGCAGCAGGAAGCGGGCGAAGGTGGTGGCGCGGTCGGCGTCGAGGCGCGCGGACCAGCGGCGGAGGAGGGTCGGCCAGGCCATCGACCGAAGCCTAGCGCAAGCCGCGATGCCCGGATCACGCTGCTTCCGGTAGCCTTGCTGCCATCCTGGTCCTGTCTGCTGCGATGCCCGACATCCTCGTCCTCTACTACAGCCGCGGCGGCTCGGTCGCCGCGCTCGCCCGCCAGATCGCCCGCGGCATCGAGTCGGTGCCCGGCATGCAGGCGCGTCTGCGCACGGTGCCGCCGGTGGCGCCGGTCACCCAGCAGGCCCTGCCGCCGGTGCCCGAGGACGGCGCGCCCTACGTCGACAAGGCCGACCTCGCCGAGTGCGCCGGCCTGGCCCTCGGCAGCCCGACCCGCTTCGGCAACATGGCGGCACCGCTCAAGCATTTCCTCGACGGCACCGGCGCGGAGTGGGCCTCGGGCACCCTGGTCGGCAAGCCGGCGGCGGTGTTCACCAGCACGGCGTCGATGCACGGCGGGCAGGAATCGACCCTGCTGTCGATGCAACTGCCCTTGCTGCACCACGGCTGCCTGCTGCTCGGGCTGCCCTTCACCGAGCCGGCGCTGTCCAGCACCCGCAGCGGCGGCACGCCCTACGGTGCCAGCCACGTCGCCGGACCGCAGGACGACCAGCGCTTAAGCGACGAGGAGAAGCTGCTGGCGCAGGCCCTCGGCCGCCGGCTCGCCGAGATCGCCCGCCGCCTGGCCGGGGCGGCCGACTGATGCGCCGCGCCAACCTGCTGCTGGCCTTCGCCCTGCTCGCCCTGCAGCCGGCCTGGTACCTGTGGCTGGCGGTGCCGCAGGTGCTGCCGCCGCTGCTCGCCACCGTGCTGATGGCCCTGCCGATCCTTCCGGCGCTGGTGTTGCTCCTGCTGCGACGCCCGAGTGCCGGGCTCTGGGCCGGGATCGCCGCGCTGTTCTATTTCAGCCACGGGGTGATGGAGGCCTGGGCCAGCCCCGGAGTGGTGCGGGGGCTCGCCCTGCTGGAGGCCACGCTGGCCACCGCTCTGGTGTTCACCGTGAGTTGGCCCGGGCTGGCGGCGCGGCGCCGGCGTGCCGCCCCGCCGGCGGCGCCCACGGCCGGCGACGAGGGCGGCGAGCGGCGCTAGACTGCCGCCCCGCAACCCCGAGGGCGATCCCGATGGACGAACTGCTCGTCGTCTCCACCGGCGGCACCATCGACAAGGTCTATTTCGACGACAAGTCGGACTACCAGGTCGGCGAGCCGCAGATCGGCAACATCCTGCGCGAACTGGGCGTGGCCTTCCGCTTCACCGTGGTGCCGGCGCTGCGCAAGGACAGCCTGCACCTGACCGACGAGGACCGGGCCCTGGTGCGCGCCCTGATCGCCGCCCAGCCGCAGCGCCACGTGCTGGTCACCCACGGCACCGACACCATGGTCGAGACCGCGCGGGTGCTGGCCGACCTGCCGGGCAAGACCATCGTCCTGACCGGCGCGCTGAACCCGGCCCGCTTCCGCGGCTCGGACGCCGAGTTCAACATCGGCTGCGCGGTCGGCGCGGTGCAGGCCCTGCCGCCCGGGGCCTGGATCGCGATGAACGGCCGGGTCTGGGACCCGGCCAAGGTACGCAAGAACGCGGCCGCCAACCGCTTCGAGGCGGTTGGCGGGGAAGCGCCCGGCTGAGGCGGCTTCAGAACGTCAGGCTCCAGCTGTTGATGAAGCCGGTGTCCCCACTGGCATTGTCGTTGACCCGCAGCCGCCAGGTGCCGTTCAGCGGCTCGGAGGAGAGGTTCACCGTGTAGCTGCGGATGATGTTGTCGGTGCTGGTGCCGGTGCGGTTGTGCAGGGTGTAGAGCGTGCCGTCCGGGGCCACCAGCTGCACCAGCAGATCGCCGATCCAGGTATGGCGGATGTCCACCTCCACGATGCTGGTGCTCAGGGCGTTGCCGCTGCGGCCGCTCACCGCGATGGACGATTCCACCGTGGTGTGGTCGCGGATCGCCACGTCGGTGTCATTGGTGCTGGTGAAGGCACCGGCGACATCGACCGCGGCGCGGGCGTGGACGATGCCGGCACCGCAGCCGCCCGAGCAGGTGCCGGACAGCGGGTAGGCGGTGGCGCGCAGGAACGACTCGACCCTGGCCGGGGTCATCAGCGGCCGGCCTTGGGCGATGCGGCGGCTCTGCATCAGCGCCACCACGCCGGCCACGTGCGGGGCCGCCATCGAGGTGCCGCTCTGGTTGGCGTAACTCTCGGCACCGGGGGTCGTGGTGCCGCTGTTGTGGGTGGAGAGGATGCTCGAGCCGGGGGCCGAGACGTCGATCACCGACCCGAAGTTGGAGAAGCTGGAGCGCGAGGAGGCGCTGGTCACCGAGGCCACGGTGATGACGTTGGCGCAACTCGCCGGGGTGAAGTTGCTGGCGTCGGCATTGCTGTTGCCGGCCGCCACCACCACGGTCGAACCGCGGCCGACCGCGCCGTTGATGGCGTTCTGGGTGGTGGTGCCGCAGCTGCCGGAACCGCCCAGCGAGAGGTTGAGCACGCGCGCGACCTGGCTCGCGGCCAGGGTGGGCACGCCGGTGACGGCACCGCCCGAGGCCCAGGTGATGGCGTCGGCGATGTCCGAGGTGCTGCCGCCGCAGGTGCCGAGCACGCGCACGTGCATCACCCGCGCGCCCCAGGCCGTGCCGGCCACGCCGCGGCTGTTGTTGGTCACCGCCGCCGCGGTGCCGGCGACGTGGGTGCCGTGCCAACTGGAGTTACTGGCCGGGCCGCACTGACCGGTGGTCCAGTCGCCGGGGTCGGCGTCGTTGGAATCGCGGCCGTTGCCGTCGTTGGCGACACTCAGGCTGGAGATGAAATCGAAGCCGGCGACGGTGTTGGCATCGAGGTCGCTGTGCACGGTGCGGCCGGTGTCGAGCACGGCGATGATCACGCCGCTACCGCTGGCGACCGACCAGGCCTGCGGGGCGCGGATGCCGGCGTCGGCGTCGAAGAAGCCCCACTGCTCGGGGTAGCGCGGGTCGTTCGGGGTCAGGCCCGGGCGCAGGATCAGGTCCGGCTCGACGTATTCCACCCCCGGCAGGGCGGCGAGCTGGGCCATGGCCGCGGCGGCCTCCTGGCGGTTCAGTGGCCGGGTCGGGTGGATGACGTCGGCGCCCAGCGCCATCCGGCGGAAATGCCGCAAGCCGGGCGGCAGCCCGCCGGCGGACCTGGTTTGCGCCTGCAGGCCGGCGCTGGCGGGGGTGAGGGCACGGGCGACCGCGGCGGGGTCGGCACGTTCCGACGTGCCTTCACGGAAGCGGACGATGAAGCCCGAGAACTCCGCCCCGGCTTCGACGGCAGCCTGGTTGACGATCTGGGCCGGTTCGGCGGCGGTGGCGGTGAGTGGCGCGAGGGCGGTGGCGAGGGCGAGCGCGAGCAGGTGGCGCGGCAGACGGCGTGAAGGCTTCACGTGGTGGTTCCCCTGGTGGTGCGGCGATGGACGGAAAGGGTGTGCGGGCCATTGCCCGCGGCGTCCCTGGGATGGCGCTCCCGTCGACCCCGGCACCGGGACCGCACGGCGGGCGCCGGCCCTCCCCTGGGGGGCCGGCGGCGCGCACCGTACGGGGAACCGGGACGGAGGTGCATCGGCACGTCACGCGCCGGTCACGGAACGGAGAGAAAAGCGTCGCAATAGTTTTATCAAGCAACTGTTGCGGAACGAAACCCTTCCGCCCGCCGTGGCAAGGCCGACATCACCGCATACCCGCCCGGAGCCGCCGGCGGGCCGTTCCGGGCGTGCCCCCGATGCGCCGATTGATCGAAGTCAAACCGGCCGTTGACCGCGGTCAACGGCCCCGGTTCATGCCGCAATCACACTCGCGGCGTCCTCCGACGAGCCGACGCCATGAGTCCACAAGACCTCCCCGCCCATCCGATCCGGAAAGCCGACACCTACAGCGACAAGGTGGTGATGCAGTTCAGCATCATGACCGTCGTCTGGGGCTTCGTCGGCATGCTGGTCGGGGTCATCCTGGCCGCCCAGATGTACTGGCCGGCGCTGAACTTCGACACCTCCTGGCTGAGCTTCGGCCGGCTGCGCCCGCTGCACACCAATGCGGTGATCTTCGCCTTCGGCGGCTGCGCGCTGTTCGCCACCTCGCTCTACGTGGTGCAGCGCACCTGCCATGTGCGGCTGATCTCCGACAAGCTCGCCAGCTTCGTGTTCTGGGGCTGGCAGGCGGTCATCGTCGCCGCCGTCGTCACCCTGCCGCTCGGCCTGACCCAGGGCAAGGAGTACGCCGAGCTGATCTGGCCGATCGACGTGCTGATCACCGTGGTCTGGGTGGCCTACGGCGTGCTGTTCTTCGGCACCATCGCCAAGCGCAAGGTGGCGCACATCTACGTCGCCAACTGGTTCTTCGGCGCCTTCATCATCGCGGTGGCGGTGTTGCACATCGTCAACTCGCTGGCGCTGCCGACCTCGTGGGTGCACAGCTACCCGATCTACTCCGGCGCCGTCGACGCGATGGTGCAGTGGTGGTACGGCCACAACGCGGTCGGCTTCTTCCTGACCGCCGGCTTCCTCGGGATCATGTACTACTTCGTGCCGAAGCGCGTCGGTCGCCCGATCTACAGCTACCGGCTCTCGATCGTGCACTTCTGGTCGCTGATCGCGATCTACATGTGGGCCGGCCCGCACCACCTCCAGTTCACCGCCATCCCGGACTGGGCGCAGAACCTCGGCATGGTGTTCTCGCTGGTGCTGCTGGCCCCGAGCTGGGGCGGTGCCATCAACGGCATCATGACCCTCTCGGGCGTGTGGCACCTGCTGCGCACCGACCCGATCATCAAGTGGCTGATCGTCTCGCTCTCGTTCTACATGATGAGCACCTTCGAGGGCCCGATGCTCTCGATCAAGACGGTCAACGCGCTCGCCCACTACAGCGACTGGGTGATCGGCCACGTCCACTCCGGTGCCCTCGGCTGGGTGGCGATGATCTCGATCGGTGCCATCTACATGCTGATCCCGAAGATGGTCGGCCGCCGCGACATGGCCTCGATGCGCCTGGTCGACATCCACTTCTGGATGCACACCATCGGCGTGCTGGTCTACGCCGTCTCGATGTGGATCTCGGGCATCGGCCAGGGTCTGATGAGCCGCGCCACGAACATCGACGGCACGCTGACCTACACGTGGACGGAGATCGTCGTGTTCACCTACCCGTACTACCTGATGCGCCTCGCCGCCGGCCTGATCATCCTCGCCGGCATGGTGGTGATGATCGTCAACGTCGTCCGCACCGTGCGCGAGTCGCGCGGCATGGTCGACTCGCCGGTGCTGGCGCCGGCGCACGCCTGAGGAGATCGCCATGAGCCACGAGAAGATCGAAAAGAACGTCGCCCTGATGGGCATCATCATCGCGGTGGTGATCAGCTTCGGCGGCCTCGCCCAGATCGTGCCGCTGATGCACCAGGCCGAGATGATCGAGCCGCTGCCCGGCGTCAAGCCCTACCCGGCGCTGGAGCTGGCCGGGCGCGACGTCTACATCCGCGAGGGTTGCTACAACTGCCACTCGAAGATGGTGCGCACCCTGCGCTTCGAGACGGCGCGCTACGGCCACTACTCGCTGGCCGGCGAGTCGGTCTACGACCGGCCGTTCCAGTGGGGCAGCAAGCGCACCGGGCCGGACCTCGCCCGCATCGGCGGTCGCTACTCCGACGAGTGGCACCGCATCCACCTGATCGATCCGCGCGCGGTGCTGCCGAACTCCAACATGCCGGCCTACCCCTGGCTCGAGCACGCCAAGCTCGACGGCGAGCAGGTGGCCCGGCGGATGCGCGCCCTGCAGCGGCTCGGCGACCCCTACACCGACAAGGACATCGCCAATGCGGCGGCGGCGGTGGAGGGCAAGACCGAACTCGACGCCATCGTGGCCTTCCTGCAAGGCCTCGGCAAGCACGCCCCGAGGGAGTAAGCCATGGTTTCCGGAATCGTCACCGCACTGCTGCTGCTGGCCTTCGTGCTCGGCATCTTCTGGCTGTTCGTGCTGCGCCGCGCCAGCGACTTCGACCGCATCGCGCGGTCGCCCCTTGAAGACAACACCCCGGAGGAGCGGCCGTGAGCGCATCCTGGTCCTGGTTCGTCATCGTCCTGATCGTCATCAACCTCGGCGGCTGCGTCTGGCTGCTCTGGTACACCTCGAAGCGGCGCAGCAAGACCCTGCCCACCGGCGAGACCACCGGCCACACCTGGGACGGCGACGTCACCGAGTACAACAAGCCGCTGCCGCGCTGGTGGATCAACCTGTTCTACCTGACCATCGTCTTCACCATCGCCTACCTGGTGCTGTTCCCCGGCTTCGGCAACGTGCAAGGCATGCTCAACTGGAGCGCCTCGGCCCAGCACGACGCCGACCGCGCCGAGGCCGACCGACTGTTCGCCGAACGCTATGCGCGCTTCGAGCAGATGCCGCTCGCGGCGATCGCGGCCGACCCGGAGGCGCTGGCGGTGGGACGCAACCTCTACGCCAAGAACTGCGCGGCCTGCCACGCCGCCGACGGTGGTGGTGCGCGCGGCTTCCCCAACCTGACCGACGACGTCTGGCAGTGGGGCGGCACGCACGAGGCGATCCTCGTCAGCGTTGCACAGGGCCGGGTCGCGGTGATGCCGCCGCTCGCCGCCGCCCTTGGCGACGACGCCACCATCACCGCGGTGGCTACCTACGTGCAGAAGCTCGGTGGCCTGCCGGTCGACCCCGGCCTCGCCGCGGCCGGCAAGGCCCAGTACGAGATGGTCTGCGCGGCCTGCCACGGCATCGACGGTCGCGGCAACGAGATCCTCGGGGCCTCCGACCTGACCGACGCCGATTGGCTCTACGGCAAGGACCTCGCCAGCATCCGCGAGGGCATCATCGAGGGCCGCCACGGCGCGATGCCGGCGATGGAGCCGATCCTGGGCCCGCTGCGCACGCGCCTGGTGACGGCCTACACGCTCTCGCTCAGCGCCGACGACCCGGCACCCTGAGGCCAGCATGGCCAGCGAGCCGCGGATCGAGCACGCCCCGAGGAGCTGGACCCAGCGCCTCGGGGCGATCCTCTGGCCCTCCTTCTTCACGGCCGGCGTGATGACGACGGTGTTCTTCGCCTTCGTCGATCCGCTGGCCCTGCGCGACATCACCTTCCCCGACCTCGAGATCGGGCGCGGCCTCGGCTACACGATCTGCTTCTTCCTGTTCTGGGCCGCCACCGCAAGCTCCAGCCTGTTCACCTGGATCCTGCTGCGGCCGGCCAGCCGCTTCAACCAGCCGCTGAAGGATTGAGGGCCTTGGGCAAGCCGCTGCCGCTGAAGGTCGTCGACGACGGCGAGATGTACGTCTCGGAGGCCAAGATCTACCCGCGGGAGATGGGCGGGCGCTTCCAGCGCCTGCGCTACCTCGCGGTGTACGTGCTGCTCGGCCTGTTCTACGGCGTGGCCTGGATCGAGATCAACGGCCAGCAGGCCGTGCTCTGGGACCTGCCGGCGCGCAAGTTCCATGTCTTCGGCCTGGTGTTCTGGCCGCAGGACTTCATCTTCCTCGCCCTGCTGCTGGTGATGGCCGGCCTCGCGCTGTTCTTCTTCACCGCGCTCGCCGGGCGGCTGTGGTGCGGTTACGCCTGCCCGCAGACGGTCTGGACCGAGACCTTCCTCTGGATCGAACGCTGGACCGAGGGCGACCGGGCCAAACGGATGAAGCTCGACGCCGCACCCTGGGGCCGGGAGAAGATCCTGCGCAAGGGGGCGAAGCACGCTCTCTGGGTGCTGTTCGCGCTCTGGACCGGCTTCACCTTCGTCGGCTACTTCACGCCGATCCGCGAGCTGGCCGACCGCGCCCTGCCCTTCGCCTGGGGCGGCTGGGAGACCTTCTGGGTGCTGTTCTACGCGTTCGCCACCTGGGGCAACGCCGGCTTCCTGCGCGAGCAGGTCTGCAAGTACATGTGCCCCTACGCGCGCTTCCAGAGCGCGATGTTCGACCGCAACACCCTGATCATCGCCTACGACGACCGCCGCGGCGAACCGCGCGGCCCGCGCAAGCGCGGCAGCCTCGCCAGCGTGCTGGAACGCGCCCGCGGCCTGCTCGGCAAGGACGAGGCCGAGGGCTGGGTGGCCTGGTTCGCCCGCCACCCGAGCGCCGCCAGCCTGGCCAGCGGCGCACGCGGCACCACCTCGGTGGTGGTGGACGAGGCGATCGCGGTGGCCGAGCGCGAGAAACCCGCCGGTGCGGCCCTCGGCGACTGCATCGACTGCACCCTGTGCGTGCAGGTCTGCCCGACCGGCATCGACATCCGCAACGGCCTGCAGTACGAGTGCATCGCCTGCGGCGCCTGCATCGACGCCTGCGACGAGGTGATGGGCAAGCTCGGCTACCCCAAGGGCCTGGTCGGCTACACCAGCCAGAACCGCGTCGATGGCCGGCCGGCGCGGGTGCTGCGCGGCCGGATCTGGCTCTACGGCACGCTGCTGCTGCTGCTCGGCGCCGGCATCGCCGCCGGCATCGTCTTGCGCACGCCGCTGATCGTCGACGTGCTGCGCGACCGCAACGCGCTCTACCGCACCACCCTCGACGGCGGCATCGAGAACCCCTTCACCCTGCGCCTCATCAACCGCTCGGGCGTGCCGCGCGAGGTGCGGATCCGGGTCGGCAGCGGGCCGGACGGGCTCGCCCTGGCGCAGGATCCCGGCCCGATCCGGCTGGCGCCGGGCGAGGTGCACACGGTCGGGCTGGCGCTCGCCGCGCCGGCCGGCGCGGTGCGCGGGCGCGCCGACGTCGTGCTGGTGTTCGAGGACCCCGCCGCCGGCCTGCGCGTCGAGGAGGAGACCCGCTTCTTCGGGCCGTTCTGAGCAGCGCCGGCTACTGCGCCAGCCAGAGCTTCTCGAGGTGCGGGAAGTTCCACTTCTCGGGCGATTCCAGCCCGACGATGCGGTCGGCGCAGCCGGGCGCGCCGAGGTCCAGGTCCTTGATGAACAGGAGTTCGCGCTTGCGGGCATGGAAGAACACCCGCACCTTCGGCGTCAGCAGCGAGGACTCGCCCTGGTCCAGCACCACGGCGAGCCGGTCGGATTCGAGCCGCACCAGCGCGCCGACCGGGTAGATGCCGATGCTGCGGACGAAGGCCTTGAACACCTCGGGGTCGAAATGCCCCTTCCAGGCCGCCATCCGCTGCAGCGACTCGGCCGGCCCCCAGGCCTTCTTGTAGGGCCGGTTCGAGGTGATGGCGTCGTAGACGTCGCAGACCGCGCCCATCTTCGCCATCCGGCCGATGGCCTCACCGGCGAGGCCGTGCGGGTAGCCGCTGCCGTCGATCTTCTCGTGATGGTGCAGGGCCACGTCGAACACGCCCTCCGGCGCCGATCCGCCGACCTTCAGCATCTCCCAGCCGCGCTGCGGATGGGCCTTCATGACGCGGAACTCCTCGTCGGTGAGCGCGCCCGGCTTGTTGAGCACCGCGAGCGGCATGGCCGCCTTGCCGAGGTCGTGCAGCAGGCCGGCGGCGCCGGCGTCGCGGACCTCCGCCTCGGGCAGGCCGAGCCGGCGCGCCAGGGCCAGCATCAGGGCGCAGACCGCGACCGAGTGCATGTAGGTGTACTCGTCGTGCGACTTGAGCCGCGCCACGCTGATGAAGGCGTCGGAGTGGCGGCCGACCGAGGCGTTGATCGCATCGACCAGCGGCATCGCCGATTCCGGGTCGATGGCGCGGCCGAGCCGGGCGTCGCCGAACAGGGCGATGACCTGTTCCTTGCCCTGCTGGACCAGCCGGCGGGCGTGCTGGATCTCGACTTCGATCGCCGAGGCCTTGGCCAGCACCGCCGGGGCGGCGGGCAGCGGGACGGCAGCGGCCCCGGTCTCGCCCGGACCGTCCCCGCCTCCGGCCGGGGGCGGCGGTTCGGGCAGGTCGAGGCCGCGGCCGGTGTCGATGATCAGCTCGTCGACGCCGCCCTGGGCCAGCAGCTCGATGTCGCGGGCCTCCAGCAGGAAGCCGTTCTTCACGAAGGCGTGGTGGTAGCCGCTGCCACCGAGGCGGTGGAACCACATGCCCGGCACGACGCGTTCGATGGGGACGGGTTTCAGCATCCGGGCACTCTACCCGCCGCCCGCGGCCGCCGTCAGCGACGCGGTCCGCGTTTCCACCCCGGCCGCTGCGCCGTGACGGGGATTGACCGAACGCAAGCCGCCGGCCCGGCCATCGCCTAGGCTGGCCGCCATGAGCCTGCCCCCGTCCGCCCCCGCTTCCCCGCCGGCCACGCCGGCGCCGGTGTCGCCGCGCCGTCCGGGCCTCGCCCTGCTGCTGGTGGTCGGCATCCCGCTGAGTGCGCTGGTCTCCGGGGTCACCTTCCTCGCCGTGGCCGGCAGCGGCGGGCTGGATCGGGTGGCCGACGAGGTGCAGCGTACCGGCCGCATCCAGCAGACCAGGCTCGACGCCGACCTCGCGGCCCGTGCCGCTGGGCTGCGCGCCGAGGCGCGGGTCGAGGCGGGCCGCCT
>JAGXSL010000087.1 GCA_018333835.1 Lysobacteraceae bacterium | reverse complement strand
CGGATGGCGTTCTGCGCCGGCGTGCCGGTGGTGAGCGGCCGGGCCTGGGTCTGGCGCAGCCAGCCCGAGGCGGCCTCGGCGTCGAGCCCGAGGCGCGAGTCGCCGTGCGCGAAAACGAGCTGCAGGCCGAGGCTTTGGCTGCCGTTCTGCTCCAGCGGCTGGCCGAGCGCGAAATGCTGCAGGAAGGTCTGCGATTCGTCGCGGGCATAGGGCCGCAGCAGCAGCAGGCCATCGCCGAGCGGGCGTTCGTGGTGGACCACGAGGCGCAGCGCGTCGGCATCGCGGAAGGCCTCCGGGTTGGCGTTGGTCGTGCGCCGGGCATCGCGCCAGGCCCCGTCACCGACCACGAAGCCGGCGGTCTGCTGGCGCAGGCGGTGGCTGGCGAGTGCGACCCGGGTGTCGTGCCCGGCCTGCCATTGCGCGGTGGCCTGCAGCAGGCGGTGGCTTTCCTCGGCCCGGAAACTGCCGGCGTCGGTGGCGGTGGCGTCGAGACGCGCCCGTGCGCCGTCGAGGGCGAGCCGCAGGCGGCGGAAGTCCTCGGCGCCGGCTTCCAGCCCGAAACCGGCACCGTCGCCGGGCCGCCGCGGCGTGACCGCGACCACGCCGTGCAGGGCGTTGCTGCCGTGCACCGCGCTGCCGGGGCCGCGCAGCACCTCGACCCGGCCGGCGGCGGCGAAATGCAGTTCGGAGAGCTGGTTGACGTTGCAGAAGCCGACCGGCCGGATCGGCACGCCGTCGTCCAGCACCAGGAAGGCCCCGCAGGCCCCGGGGCCGGTCAGCACCGGCGAGCGCAGCGCCAGCAGCTGCTCCTGGCCGCTGCCGCGACTGGCCCAGGCCCCGGGGATGCGGGCCAGCACCTCGTTGGCGTGGGTCGGGCGCAGGCGGTCGAGTTCGGCGGCATCGAGCACCCGCACCGCCTCGACGCGCAGGCGTGGGTCCGTCGGCAGGCGGGTGCTGACGCTGATCGCCGGCAGCCGCTGCGCACCGCGCTCGGCACCGGTCGCCCCGGCTGCACTGGCCGCGGTCGTCGCCGTGGCCATGGCCGACGCAGGCAGCAGGGCGATCGCGAGGGCGAGAGGCAGGGCGCGGTGGGGCATGGCGGGCTCCAAAACCCCGGAGCCTAGGGGTTGGCCCTGCTGCGAGCCGTCAAGACGGCGTCATCGCAGCCCCGACTTCAGCGCCGGCGGGGCGCCGGGGTTTCGTCGGCATCGCTGCAGTAGATGCCGTGCAGGGTCTCGAGGATGGCGCGAGCCGGGCTCTCGGCCATCGAGTAGTGGATCGTCTGCGCCTCGCGCCGGGTCTGCACCAGCCCCTGCGCGCGCAGCACCGCGAGGTGCTGCGACAGGGCCGACTGCGAGAGCGGCACCTCGGCGTTGATCTGCCCGACCGAACGCTCGCCCTCGACCAGCAGGCAGAGGATGCGCAATCGCTGCGGGTTGCCGAGGGTCTTCAGCAGTTCGGCGGCGGCTTCGGCCTTCGAGGCCATGGCGTCGACCAGGCGCGGGGCGGGCATGGGCTTGGACTTGGGCATGGTGGGCGGGGTGCTGGAAAGATGCGCCAGTATGACCTGAATCAAACTAAATTAGAAAATATCGATTTATAAAGGCCGCGCGGTACTTCCCTTCCCTGACCCGAGGCGCACTCCCATGTCCGAAACCTACCCCGAACTCGTCGGTGGCCTGAACCTCGCCATCGACAGCCTGCGCAAAGGCAGCCCCGGCACGATGCAGGCCTTCAACGGCCTGGCCCGCGAGGCCCTGAAGCCCGGCGCGCTCGACCTCAAGACCAAGGAGCTGCTGGCGATCGCCATCGCCGTCGCCACCCGCTGCGACGGTTGCATCGGTTTCCACACCAAGGCGGCCCTCAAGGCCGGCGCGACCCGCGAGGAAGTGCTGGAAACCTGCGCCCTGGCGATCTACATGGGGGCCGGGCCGTCGATGATCTACGCCTCCGAGACGCTGCGCGCCTACGACGAGTGGGTCGTCGCCTCGCGCCCCGCGGCCTGAGCGCGGACGGGTGCCGGGTCGCCGGCTACACTGCGCGGCCCGCATCGCCCGCTCTCCGCATGACCGCCCCTGCCCGCCTCGACCTGGTCGACATCGGCGCCAACCTGACCCACGACAGCTTCGCCCGCGACTTCGACGCCGTGCTGGCGCGGGCGGAAGCGGCCGGGGTCGGGCGGATGGTGGTGACCGGGGCCTCCCGCGAGGGTTCGCGGCAGGCGCTGGAGCTCGCCCGTGCGCATCCGGGCCGGCTGTTCGCCACCGCCGGGGTGCATCCGCACCACGCGCTCGAAGTGACCACCGAGGCGCTGGCCGCGCTGCGCGCCCTCCTCGCACAAGCGGAGGTCGTCGCGGTCGGCGAGTGCGGGCTCGACTACTTCCGCGACTACGCGCCGCGCCACGCCCAGCAGCGCGCCTTCGAGCGCCAGCTCGAACTCGCCGTCGAATGCGGCAAGCCGCTGTTCCTGCACCAGCGCGACGCCCACGACGATTTCCTCGCCATCCTGAAGCCGGCCCTCGGGCACTGCGGCCCGGCGGTGGTGCACTGCTTCACTGGCGACCGCCGGGCGCTGTTCCAGAGCCTCGACGCCGGCTGCTTCATCGGCATCACCGGCTGGCTCTGCGACGAGCGCCGCGGCCAGCACCTGCGCGAGCTGGTGGCGCACGTCCCCGCCGATCGCCTGCTGGTCGAGACCGACTGCCCCTACCTGCTGCCGCGCAGCCTGAAGCCCGCGCCGAAGGACCGCCGCAACGAACCGGCCTTCCTGCCGCACATCGTCGCCGAGCTCGCCCGCGACCGCGGCGAGGACATGGCGTTGACCGCTGCCCGCAGCACGGCGGCGGCGGAGGCCTTCTTCCGGCTGCCGCCTAGGTGCGCAGCCCCACGCCCCGCTGCAGCAGCCATAAGCCGAGCCAGCTGAGCGCCACCACGAAGCCCAGCATCACCGCATAGACGCTCCACAGCGGCACGTCGCTGACGCCGAGCAGGCCGTAGCGGAAGCCGTTGACCATGTAGAAGACCGGGTTGGCGTGGGTCGCCGTCGCGGCCCAGCCGGGCAGCAGCGCGACCGAATAGAACACGCCGCCCAGGTAGGTGAGCGGGGTCAGCACGAAGGTCGGGATGATGGCGATGTCGTCGAACTTCTTCGCGTAGACGGCATTGACGAAGCCGGCGAGCGAGAAGATCACCGCGCCGAGCAGCACCGTGCTGAGGGTGGCCAGCCAGTCGTGCACGCGCACGTCGGTGAACAGCATGGCCACCGCCAGCACGATGGCGCCGACCATGAAGCCGCGCAGCACCGCGCCGCCGACGTAGCCACTCAGGATCACCCAGTTCGGCAGCGGCGCCACCAGCAGTTCCTCGACGTGGCGGCCGAACTTGGCGCCGAAGAAGCTGGAGCTGATGTTGCCGTAGGCGTTCTGGATCACCGCCATCATGACCAGGCCCGGCACGATGAAATCCATGTAGCCAAAGCCGCCCATGTCGCCGATCTTGCTGCCGATCAGCTTGCCGAAGATGAGGAAGTAGAGCGTCATGGTGATCGCCGGCGGCACCAGGGTCTGGCCCCAGATGCGGACGATGCGCGCGACCTCGCGGCGGATCAGGGTGAGGAAGGCAACCCAGTTCGGGTGGGCGGCGGGGGCCGGGGGGTTCATGCGGCGTCCTTGGCGGTCAGGCGGACGAAGAGTTCCTCCAGCCGGTTCGAGCGGTTGCGCATCGAGCGCACGGTGATGCCGGCCTGCTGGAAGGCGGCGAACACCCGGTTCAGGTCCATGCCGCGCGGCATCTCGATGGCCAGGGTGTGGTCGTCCTCGGCCCGCAGCACGGCGCCCTCGATCACCGGCAGCGTGGCCGGCAGCACGCCCTCGGCGTCGAACACGAAGCCCTCGACGTCGAGCTTGGCGAGCAGCTCGCGCATCGGCCCCTGCGCGCAGATGCGGCCGTGGTCGATGATGGCGAGGTTGCGGCAGAGGTTCTCGGCCTCTTCCAGGTAATGCGTGGTGAGGATGATGGTGGTGCCCTGCGCGTTGATCTCGCGCAGCAGCTTCCACATGCCGCGGCGGATCTCGATGTCGACGCCGGCGGTGGGCTCGTCGAGGATCAGCAGCTTCGGGCTCGTCATCATGGCGCGGGCGATCATCAACCGGCGCTTCATGCCGCCGGAGAGCGTGCGCCCCATCACCCGCGCCTTCTCCCAGAGCTGCGCCAGCTTGAGCTGTTCCTCGGCGCGACGCTCGGCCTCGGCGCGCGGCACGCCGTAGAAGCCGGCGTAGTTGACGAGGACGTCGAAGGGCTGCTCGAACAGGTTGAAGTTGATCTCCTGCGGCACCAGGCCAAGCAGCCGCATCGCTTCCTCGCGGCGGGCGAAGCGGTCGACGCCGAAGATCGACACCTGCCCGCCGCTCGCATTCACGAGCGAGCAGACGATGCCGATCAGGGTGCTCTTGCCGGCACCGTTGGGGCCGAGCAGGGCGAAGAAATCGCCGGGCTGGACGGTGAGCGAGACGCCCTTCAGGGCTTCGGTCCGGTTGTCGTAGGTCTTGCGGAGATCGCGGATCTCCAACGCGGGGGTGTCGGGCGCGGCGGCCATGGGCCTTGAGGGATCTGGGGGAAAGGCAAGCCGCCAGTATAGGCGCCGGCCTCGGCCGCGAGCAGGGCACGCTTGCCGTCGAGGCCCCAGCGGTAGCCGCCCAAGCCGCCGTCGCTGCGCCGCACGCGATGGCAGGGCACCAGCACCGCCACCCGGTTGGCCGCGCAGGCCCCGGCCACGGCGCGCACGGCCTTCGGCATGCCGATCGCCGCCGCCACCTCGGCGTAGCTGCGGACCGCGCCCCAGGGGATCTCGAGCAGGGCGCGCCAGACCCGCAACTGGAAGTCGCTGCCGCGCAGGTCGAGCGGCAGCGGCGCGGGCGGCGCGCCGGCGGTGGGCCAGGCATCGATCGCGGCGACCGCCGCGTCGAGCAGGGCATCGGCACCGGCGGGCAGGGGCGGGGTCGCCGGCAGCCAGCGGGCGAGCTGGCGGCGGATCGCCCCGGCGTCGGTGCCGAACTGCACGAGGCGGAGGCCCTTCGCGCCGCCGGCCACCGCCAGCAGGCCGAGGCGGGTCGGTTGCAGGGTCCAGCGCAGCGGGGGTTCGGGGTGGGAAGGGGCGGCAGGCCGGTCCATGCACGTCTCCGATCGGGCAAGCCCGCATAATGCCGCAGACCCCGGAGCCTTCGCCCTTGATCCCCACTTTCCCCCTGCGCCTGCTCGGCAAGCACCTGCTCGCCCCCGGCATCGCCCACCTCAGCTTCCAGCGCGCCGATGGCCGGGCGCTCGATTTCATCCCGGGCCAGTTCATCCAGATCCACCTGAGCGGCCGCGACGGCCAACCGACCAAGCGCAGCTACTCGCTGGCGACGATCCACGACCATGCGCTGGGTCCGGGTGAGGCCGTCGACATCGCCGTGTCCTACGTCCCCGGCGGCACCGCCACCGCGATGTTCGAGGCCCTCCGCGAGGGCGACGAGCTGCAGGCCAGCGGCCCGTTCGGCCGCTTCTGCCTGCTGCCGGACGACGCCAACCGCCGTTACCTGCTCGTCGCCACCGGCACCGGGGTCACGCCCTACCGCTCGATGCTGCCGCTCTTGGAGCAGGCCATCGTGCAGCGCGGTGTCGAAGTGGCGCTGCTGTTCGGCGCGCGCAGCGAGCAGGAGCTGATCTACGCCGACGATTTCCGGGCGGTGGCGGCGCGCCATCCGGGGCGCTTCCGCTTCATGCCCTGCTACTCGCGCGAGTTCTTCGATGCCGCCGGCCCGGACGCGCGGCGCGGCTACGTCACCGACCAGCTTGCCGAACTTGCGCCGAACCCCGAGGACGACATCGCCTACCTGTGCGGTAACCCTGATATGGTCGACGCCGCCTTCGCGGCGCTCAAGGGCTTCGGCCTGCCGGTGCCGCGGATCCGCCGCGAGAAATACCTGAGCGGCAAGTAGCGCCATACTGGACCCACCACCTCGAAGCCCACCCGGAGCCCGGCAACATGGACACCGCCGACCTGCATCCGCTACCGCTGCCGCCCGAGACGAAGCCGAAGCCGGGTTGGGCGGCTTGGGCAGGCCAGATCGGCAACGGCCTACTCGGCGCGGCGATCATGGGCAGCCTCATCTGGCTGGTGTTGCCGCGCTTCGAACAGGAGATCGTGGCCTTGATCGCCTTGTTGCCCACCTTTGTTGTGTCGGTCTGGTTGCACATCGTGCTCCACGAGGTCGGGCACGCGATCGCTGGCCTCGCCACCGGATACAAGCCAGTGGCTTTCGGCTTGGGTCCGCTCCGCTTCGAACGCAGCGGGGATGGCTGGTTCCTGCGCCAGGGCGGTTGGCTCAACGGAATCGGCGGCTTCGCGGTCATGCTGCCCTCGGCCGATGCACTACCGCAGCGGCGCAGGCTGGCGCTGTACTTCCTGGGCGGCCCGCTCTTGAACCTGCTCACCGGCGTTCCGGCCCTGCTGCTGGCGAGCACCGCCCCGCCCGGCCCGTGGATGGTCCTGGGCTTGGGATTCGGTGCTGCCGGCCTCGTGCTTGGCGTTTCCAACCTGTTGCCGCTGAAAGTGAACGGCGTGTTCGCCGATGGCGCCCACTTGCTGCGGCTGCGCAGCGACCCCGAGGGCTCGCTCGGTGGTTTCCGGATGTTACAGCTCGCCAAGCTGGACATGGACGGCCAGCGCCCTCGCGATTGGCCGGCCCGCCTGCTGCCGGAGCATCCGTTGCCCGATCTCGCCATCGATTCGCCGTGGGTCGCGACCCACGTCACGATGCGACTCAAAGCTGCAATCGACCGCCGCGAAGCCGGGCGCGCCCGCGACTGTGCCCGCTGGCTGGCGGCGCGGTGGCCACACATCCCGATGACGGAACGCCCCGCCATCGCGTTGACGATGGCCGAGCATGCGGCGCTGGTCGAGGACGACCTCGCCTTGCTGCAGGCCTGGCGCCCGCTGGTCACCGATGACCCTTTGATTGACCTGTCCTGCTACCAGGCCTGGCTGGATGCCGAGATCGCTTTCCGCGAGGGCCGCCAAGCTGAAGCCCGCACTTTGCTGGCGAAGGCCCGCGCCGCGCTGCCGCGGATCC
>JAGXSL010000086.1 GCA_018333835.1 Lysobacteraceae bacterium | reverse complement strand
ACGGTCGAGCAGGTCGAGTGGCGGCTGCCCGCCGTGATCAAGAGCGATGGCCGCCGCGAGGCCTTCGATGAACGCAAGCTGCGCGCCGGCTTCGAGAAGGCCCTGCAGAAGCGTCCCGTCTCGGCCGAACGGATCGACGCCGCCGTACTCGCCGTGGTCAACGACCTGCGCAAGTGCGGGGAACGCGAACTGCCGTCGCGCCGCGTTGGCGAGTACGTGATGGCGCAGTTGAAGCCGCTCGACCAGGTGGCCTACGTGCGCTTCGCCTCGGTCTACCGCAGCTTCGAGGACGTGCAGGACTTCCGCGAGGAGATCGAGCGCCTGGAGCGTGACCTGCCGGCCATCCAGAACCTCGACCTGCCGCTCGAGGATCCGCTGCCGAAGCCGCTGCGGGGTCGGCGTGGCTGAGGCCGAAGCCGGGTTCAGCGACACCGACCGCCGCCACATGGCCGAGGCCCTGCGCCTCGCTGCCGCCCATGCCTTCACCACCAAGCCGAACCCGATGGTGGGCTGCGTCATCGCGCACGGTGCCGAGATGATCGGTCGTGGCGCCCACCGGCGTGCCGGCGAGCCGCACGCCGAGGTGTTCGCGCTGCGCGAGGCCGGGGCCCGCGCGCGCGGTGCCACCGCCTACGTGACGCTCGAACCCTGCGCCCACTTCGGCCGCACCCCGCCCTGCACGGATGCCCTGGTCGCCGCCGGCATCGCCCGCGTCGTCGCGGCCCTCCGCGACCCCTTCCATGCCGTGGCCGGGCGCGGCTTCACCGCGCTACAGGCGGCCGGGGTGACGGTCGAGCACGGCCTGCTGGCCGCGGAAGCCGAGTGGCTGAACCGCGGCTTCCTGATGCGCGCCCGCGAAGGCCGGCCCTGGGTGCGGGTGAAGCTGGCGATGAGCCTCGATGGCCGCACCGCCCTGGCCAGCGGCGAATCGAAGTGGATCACCGGCGAAGCCGCGCGTGCCGACGTGCAGGCGTGGCGCGCGCGGGCCTCGGCAGTGTTGACCGGCCTTGGCACCGTGCTGGCCGACGATCCCCGGCTCACCGCCCGCGTGGCGGAGGGCGTCGAACTGCTGCCGCCGCTGCGCGTGGTCCTCGATCATCGCGGCGCCCTGCCGCGCGGCTGCCGCCTGCTGGACGGCGAGGCGCCGACCCTCGTCGCCCATGCCGATGACATCGTCCCCGACTACGGCCCGGCGGTGGAGGGTTTCGCCGTGCCGCGATGCGGCCGCCACCTCGACCTGCGGGCCGTGCTCGCGCAACTGGCGAGCCGGCAGGTCAACGAAGTGCAGGTGGAGGCCGGCGCCGGCCTGGCCGGGGCCTTCCTGCGCGCGGGCCTGATCGACGAACTGTTGCTCTACGTCGCCCCGGTGCTGCTCGGCGACCGAGGTCGCCCGCTGTTCGGCGGGCTCGGGATCGAGTGGATGGCCGAGCGCATCGGTTTCGAGCGTGTCGAGTTCCACGCCTTCGACGACGGCGACCTGCGCTTGACCTTGCGGCCGCGGCGCTAGCAGGGCCGCACCGTTCCGGGCGTGGCGCGGATCGCACGCGACGGGCCGTGGGGCGAAGCATCCGGCCAGTCGGTTGCGCGAGTCGTTGCCGGAGCCAATCGGCGTCACGAGGCATCGCTGCGACGGAGCGCGGTGGCTGGTGGGCGAGCCGCGGCGGTGAGGGCCGACCTGCGGCAGCGAGGCAGGAGCCGAGCGCCGCGCGTGAGGGCAGGACGCCCGATCGCGCGGAAAGCAGGTGGCCCGATCCGCCGACAGGCTCGCCTTGCCGAGCCCAAGCGTGCCACCCGATCCGCCGACAGGCTCGCCTCGCCGAGCGCACCGGCTTCCATGGCCCACGGCCGCGACGCGCCTCTCGCGCCAGCTCCCTATAATCGCCGCCTTCGCAACCGGACCCTTTCGATGTTCACCGGACTGATCCAGGCCCTTGGCCGTCTCGCCGCCCGCACACCCATCGGCGGCGATGTGCGGCTGCGTTTCACCGTCGGCACGCTGCCTTTCGAGGATGTGCAACTCGGCGAGTCGATCGCCTGCAACGGCGCCTGCCTCACCGTGGTCGCCTTCGATGCCACGCCCGGAGGCGCGTACTTCGATGCCGATGTCTCCACCGAGACGCTCGCCCTGACCACGTTCGGCACGCTGCCGGTCGGCGCGGCGGTCAACCTGGAGCGCGCGCTTCGCCTTGGCGACCGCCTCGGCGGGCATCTGGTGAGCGGCCATGTTGATGGCGTGGGTACCGTCGTTTCGGTCATCGATGAGGCCCGCGGCCAGCGCTGGCGCTTCTCGGCGCCGCGGCCACTGCTGCGTTTCATCGCGCAAAAAGGCTCGATCACAGTCGATGGTGTTTCGCTGACGGTCAATGCGGTGGACGACGCCGGCTTCGAGGTGATGCTGGTGCCGCACACCCTGGTCCACACCGGCTTCGGCACCATGGCGGTCGGTACCCGCGTCAATCTGGAGGTCGACACCGTGGCACGCTACGTCGCGCGCCTGCAGGAAACGGAGGGCTGGGCATGAGCGCGACCACCGAAACCGCGAGTGCTTTCGCCAGCATCCCCGAGATCCTCGAGGACCTCCGCGCCGGCAGGATGGTGGTCATCGTCGACGACGAGGACCGCGAGAACGAAGGCGACCTGATCATGGCCGCCGAGCTGGTGCGGCCTTCCGACATCAATTTCATGGTCACCCACGCGCGCGGGCTGGTGTGCCTGTCGCTGACCCGCGAGCGTTGCCGGCAGCTCGGCTTGGGGCCGATGGTGCGCAGCAACACCTCGCCGCACCACACCAACTTCACGGTCAGCATCGAGGCCGCCGAGGGGGTCACCACCGGCATCAGCGCCTACGACCGCGCCCACACCATCCGCACGGCGGTGCGGCCGGATGCCGCGCCCGAGCACCTCGTGCAGCCGGGCCACATCTTCCCGCTGATGGCGCAGCCCGGTGGCGTGCTGACCCGTGCCGGCCACACCGAGGCCGCCAGCGACCTCGCCCTGCTGGCCGGGCTGGAACCGGCCGGCGTGCTGGTCGAGATCCTCAATCCCGACGGCAGCATGGCGCGCCGCCCGGAGCTGGAGGTGTTCGCGAAGGAACATGGCCTCAAGCTCGGCTCGATCGAGGAACTGATCCGCTACCGGCTGGCCACCGAGCACACCGTCGAGCGCGTCGACGAGCGCGCCATCGACACCACGCACGGCCCGTTCCGGCTGCACACCTACCGCGATCGGCTGAGCCACGAGCTGCACTTCGCCCTGGTCCGCGGTGCGCCCTCGGGCGAGCGACCGACCCTGGTGCGCGTGCACGTCAAGAACCCGCTGGCCGACGTGTTGCACTGGCGACGCCCGGACCTCGGCGGCTCGGCCGGCGAGGCGCTGGCGCGGATCGCCGCCGAAGGCGAGGGCGTTCTGGTGGTGCTGGCCGACACGGCCACGCCCGAGGCCCTGCTGGCCCGCATCACCGAGCAGCCGCTGGCAGCACCCGGCCGCGTGCAGGAATGGCGGCGCAACGGTGCCGGCTCGCAGATCCTCGCCGACCTCGGCCTGAAGCACCTGCGCGTGCTCGGCACGCCGCGCCGGCAGATCGGCCTCGGCGGCTACGGCCTGGATGTCGTCGAATACCTGCCGCTTCGCTGAGGGCGGCCGGGCCCGGAGGGCGTAAACTACATCGTTCCCCCTTCCCCGAACCGCCCATGCCCCGTTTCGAAGGCGACCTCCGGCCCCATCCGACCGGCAGGTACGCGATCGTCGCCAGCCGCTGGAACCCGCGCATCACCGATGCCCTGGTCGAAGGCGCCCGCCAGGCCCTGCTCGACAACGGCGTGGCCGAGGACCGCATCGACCTCGTCCGCGTGCCCGGTGCCTGGGAGATCCCGCTGGCCGCCGCCGCCATCGCCGAGGCCGGCGAGGTGGTGGCCATCGTCGCGCTAGGCTGCGTGGTGCGCGGCGACACCCGCCACTACGAGCAGGTGGCCGACGGCTGTTCGCAGGCGCTGATGCGCGTGCAGCTGGACTTCGGCCTGCCGGTGGCCAACGGCGTGCTGGCGGTCGAGGCCTATGCCGACGCCGAGGCGCGTGCCGGCGGCAACATGGGCAACAAGGGCGAAGAAGCCGCGCTGGCCGCCCTCGAGACGAGCGACCTGTTGAAGCACTGGCAGAAGGCCACCGCATGAAGCCGATCCGTACCGATGGCATCGACCCCGCCGCGCGCTCGCGCGCCCGCCGTCGCGCCCTGCAGGCCCTCTACGCCTGGCAGCTGGCCGGCAATTCGATCCCGCAGGTCATCCACCAGTTCCAGCACGAGCAGGACATGGAAGTGGCCGACCTGGACTACTTCGAGGCGCTGGTGAAAGGCGTGGCCGAGCATCGCGCCAGCCTCGACGAGCGGCTGGCCGCGCACCTCGACCGCGCCATCGAGCTGGTCGATCCGGTCGAGCGCGCAGTGTTGCGCATCGCCGCCTTCGAGCTGCTGCACCGCCTCGACGTGCCCTACCGCGTGGTGCTGAACGAGGCCATCGAGACCGCCAAGCGCTTCGGTTCCGACCACGGCCACACCTACGTCAACGGCGTGCTCGACCGCGCTGCCGCCGAATGGCGTCCGGCCGAGGCCGGGCAGGGGCGGCGCTGAGCCGGCCGGCACGCCGCTTGCACGCGCCCTCCCCGACGCCCCGACCGCGCCCCGGCACCGGACCATGGCCGAATTCTCGCTGATCGACCGCCTGCGCCAGCGTGCCGGCTCGCGCCCCGACGTGGTGCTCGGGATCGGCGACGACGCCGCCGTGGTCGATCCGCCGAGGGGCCGGCAGCTGGTGCTGGCGGTCGACACCCTGGTCGAGGGCGTGCATTTCGCCAAGGGCGTGCCGGCTTCGGCGATCGGCTGGAAGGCCCTCGCGGTCAACCTCTCCGACCTCGCGGCGATGGGGGCGGAACCGGCGGTGGCACTGCTCGCCCTGACCCTGCCCGGAAGCAACGAGGCCTTCGTCGAGGAGTTCGCCGCCGGTTTCGCGGCGCTCGCCGACACGCATCGCGTCGCCCTGGTCGGTGGCGACACCACCCGCGGACCGCTGACCGCCAGCGTCACCGTCCTGGGTTACGTGCCGGCGGGGCGGGCGATCACCCGCTCGGGCGCGCAGCCCGGCGACGACCTCTGGGTCACCGGCACGCTCGGCGACGCCGCCGGCGCGTTGGCCCTCTGGAAATCCGGCATCCCGATGCTGCGCACCGGGGCCTTGCGCGAGCGTCTCGACCGCCCGACCCCGCGGCTCGGTGCCGGCCTCGCCTTGCGCGGCCTGGCGACGGCCTGCATCGACGTCAGCGACGGCCTGCTCGCCGACCTCGGCCACCTGCTGGCGATGAGCGGCGTCGGGGCCGATCTCGACGCCGACGCCCTGCCGACCTCGGCGGCCTTCCGCGACGCCTTCCCCGGACGCGAGGCGCAGCGGGCGCTGCAACTCACCGGCGGCGACGACTACGAGCTGTGCTTCAGCGCGCCGCCCTCGCGACGCGAGGCGGTGCAGGCCGCGCTGGCCGCCGTCGCCACCCCGGCCACCCGCATCGGCAGCCTGACCCGCGGGGCGCGGCTGCGCCTGCTGGACGCCGACCGCCTGCCGCTGCCGCTGCCGGCACGTCGCGGTTGGGACCACTTCACCGACGGCCCGGCATGAGGCGGCGAGCCCCCCTGCGCGTCGTGCCGGAGCGCGCCCCACCCCCGGCGCAAACGATGACGGCGGGCACCCGCCGCCGCTTGGTCCGCGACCCCCGCGGCTGGCTGG
>JAGXSL010000085.1 GCA_018333835.1 Lysobacteraceae bacterium | reverse complement strand
ATTATCGCGACGAAGAGCAGGCTGCCGAAAAGGATTTTCGTGCTCGCGCATCATCGAGTTCGTTTTCTCGCGCAATGTTAAAAGCCTCGGATCGGTTTAACGATGTTGGAGATAAATCATCGGCTTTTGCACGGAGGCAGCGCCGTCCGCTGGCAAGTGATGGTCACACCGGCGGCGCTCCATCAATCCGGTTGGATCTAGGCAGAGACTAGCCGGACTATCGAATCATTCGCTCGCTCTTTCGAGAGCTTTCCCCTCTCTTTGCAGAGGGGTTTTTTTGGTAGGCCCCTAGGGCCGCTTTGCGGCGGTGTTAGGGGCGAAAGGAGGTGAGCAGGCTATTTCCAGAATTGAACGCCTGCGGCTCCACGGGGTCAAACACGGTATCGGCAAATAGCTGGCAACCCTCGCGCTCTTTCATTGTCTTCATCCCAAATGTTTTAACTTTTTAAGGAATCGAAATGCAGGAATCAAACCAACCCGCACTGACTGCTGAGCAGCAGCGTCGAATCGAAATCTTTGAGCGCTACAATCAAGTCGCCGGGCCGGTGCGTGATGCGCGCAATCAGGCCATTGAGGCGTTTGAGTTGGAGTGGCGCGAAAAATCCGTGCAACTGTTTCACGCGCAAGAGCAGCGCCGCGTCGAATTGACGGAAGAGATGACGGCCAAGGGCATTTCTGGCCCTGTTGCGATGTCGACTGTCGTTTTCCAGATCGCAAGAGAAACCGAGGATCGGCTGATCGAAAAAGACGGGTTGGCGCGCAAGCTCGATGAGTCGCTGACGCTCCCGAAGCGCTGGCGCGAATTTCTGGAAGAAGAGGCCCAACGCTTGCCCGGCGATCCTGTAATTGCAACGCTGCTGCAAGAGCACAGCGCGTTGGATCACGATGCGGGCATTGACGGCTTGCGCAAATCCCCGCCGCCTGAGCGCCTGCTGTCTGAGCTTTCGCTGGTTGATGACGGCAAAGGCGTCACGTCGTTCAAGCGCGGTATGACTACAGTGTTTCGCGACGTGGGCCAGCGCCTAGATGTGCAGCGCGTGGACAATCGAGACATCGAGGCGGCGTTGCGGGTTGCGGCGCAAAAATTTGACACCGATAAGGGTCTGCTGCTTACCGGCGACACGGCCTTTAAGGCCTGTGCCGCTGAAATTGCCGGGCGGATGGGCCTGAAGCTGCGCAATACCGAACCCGAAGTTCTGGCGGCTTGGGAAAAAGGGCGGCAGCAGCAGGCTCAAATCATGCCGTCGATCCAGCCCTCAGTCGAGCGCGGCATTGCTGGTGACGTGAGAGAGCCCGGCATGGACCGCGCGCGCGGTGAGCAGATTTTGGTTGTGGATCCCGGTGCAGCAAAGGCATGGGGCAATCAAATTGAGGCCAGCGGAGCGGAGTTTGTGGCGGGCGTCGGCAACCAGATTCACATCAAGCTGCCCGGCGATCGGACTGAAGAGGCCCTGGCAGCCTGGCGCGGCCTGCCGCACGAAACCATGCAAGCCTTTGCGCGCGCCGATCTGAGCAAGCCTGACGGCGGCCTAAACCTGGAGGACAAAGATCGTCGGGTGCTGGTTGAGCGTCAGATGATCAAGGAAGACGGGAGCATCACGCCGGCGGGCATGGATGTCATTCTGGTGCGTGACGATCACGTGCTGCGCTCGCGCCAGCAGCCCGAACTCAAGCAGGTGTTCGCGCCGGGGGCGGAAATCAAAACGTCGCATGAGTTCGTCCGGCAGGCACAAGGGGATTTGGCAGCCGGCCAGACGCATGCAACGGGCCAAGAGCAGACGGAGAAAGCCAAGGAGTTTGCGCAGGTCAAAGAGCGCACTCAAGAGCGTGAGTCTGAACAGCAGCGCGACGACAAGCGTGAGACTGAGCGTGAGCCGGAGGCGGTGCAGAAACTGCGCAAGCGCACCCGCTCGCGTGAGCAAGATGTGGATTTTGGTCTTTAAGGGGAGCCTGATGGAAACGATGGTACTGGAAACGACGGACGGCGACTTGATCGAGGCGGTGACGCTTCAAGAAGCGGCAAAGTACGGGCTGGACGATGCCGACGCCATGGGTGACAAGTCGCCAGAGTCGGCGATCGATGTTTGGTTGGAGGACGAGCATGTCTGACAAGTCACCCAAAAAAGAAGTCGAGCGGCGCGATGTGCGCCAAGAGGTCACGGACAGCATTTTGTCCAGGCTGGAGCAGGGTGTCATGCCATGGCGCAAGGGCTGGACAGATGGCGAACCCAAGCCGCTGATGCTGCCGCAAAACGGCGAATCGGGCAAAGCGTACAGGGGCGGCAACCGACTGCACCTGATGGCCGTCATACAAAGCCAAGGGTACGATGACCCGCGCTTCATGACTTTCAACCAGCTTCGCGCTTGGGAAGCAGGCCCACAAAAAGGCAGCCGTGGCTACCCGGTGGAATACTGGGAGAAGATGCCGTTCTGGAAGCGCCGCGATGTTGAAGTGTCGCTCAACGGCTCGCGTGTGCAGGTTCTTGACGTTCGATCTGACGGCATGGCACCGGTTGCAGTCATCGGCGCGGAGCGGCGCGAGGCGCCCGCGAATCATTTGGATGTGCGCGCACCTGATGGGCGCGTGATGCGCTGGGCGCGGGCAGAGCGTGAGCTGGATGTGCTCTATGCCAAACATTCGACCGTCTTCAACCTTGCCCAGTGCCAGGGTATCGAGAAATACCTGGAGGCGCGGCCATTTGAGCTACCGAAGCGCACCGAGGTGCAACTGGACGCATCGATGGATGGCATCGTCAAGGGCATGCAAGCCACGGGCCTGCAGGTGCGGTTCGAGGAGCAAAACCGCGCCTTCTACCGGCCCAGCGCTGACATGATCATGATGCCGGTTCCCCAGCAGTTTGATGACGTGCGCGAGTTCCGCTCTACGTTGCTGCATGAGATGGGCCATGCCACCGGCCATGCCTCACGGCTCGCCCGCGACGGCATCGTAGCCGGGGACGGTTTTGGCGGGCCGAAATACGCGCGCGAGGAGCTCGTGGCAGAGATGACTTCGGCGTTCATGGCGGCCGAAACTGGCATCGATCGCGTCGATGACAACCATGCGTCGTACATCGGGCACTGGATCGAAGCGATCAAGGCCAAGGACGGCGGCAAGCACGTGCTCTATGAGGCCGCCAGGGAGGCTGACAAGGCGACAGACTACATGCTCGATGCATCGCGCTCGGTTGAGAGGGCGGTAGAGCAGCCGCTGGACAAAGAGCGCAAGCAAAAAACAGCCGAGGCTGAAGTCGAACGATGAAGCCGATGTTGGCAACCCTCGCGCTCTTAAGGAAAGGAGTTGCCAACATGACCAACAACACGCCCAGCATCTACACCATCCCGGGCCAAAAAACCGATCTGGCCCGCGTGTACTGGATCGCTTTTTTCATCTGGTTTTCGATCGCGCTGATCGCGCTGATCGTGGCCACCCAGTACACGGCTTCAAAGCTGGGCTACAGCCCGGTGCTTGGCCAGCCGCTGTGGGCGCACGATGGCAGGCCCGGCGGGTTGTATGCCCCCACCGATTTGTTCGCCTGGATTTTTCGCTTCTTCCGTCCCGATGTCGCAGCCGGTGTTCGGGACGTGATCTCGAACGCAATCATGATCATGACCTTCGGCGGCGCTGCCGGGCTGCTGGCCGCGCTGGCGTTCATTCTGCACCGGTCGCGCAGGGTTAAGGGTCAGGAAAACCACCTGCACGGCTCTGCCGGCTGGGCAACGTCTGTTGATATTGCCGCTACTGGCCTGCTGCCCAACGACAAAAATCGTGGCGGCGTGATGCTGGGGGCGGTGGAGGAGCCTTACAAAGCCCCGATTTTCCCGAGCGTTCGCGGGCTGAGTTGGTTGAAGCGGACTCGCAAACAGACGGTCTACTTGCGGCACAAAGGGCCAGAGCACATCCTTGTTTTTGCACCCACCCGCTCGGGCAAGGGTGTGGGTATCGTCGTGCCGACACTGCTTTCGTGGGACGAATCCGTCCTAGTGCATGACATCAAAGGCGAGAACTGGGCTTTGACCAGTGGCTACCGGCAAAAAGTGCTGGGCCAGCGCTGCTTGAGGTTCTCGCCGTCCGAACCCGGCAGCGTGTCCTTCAACCCGCTGGCCGAGATACGGATGGATGGCAACATCGTCAAAGACGTGCAAAACATTGCCACCATCATCGTCGATCCGGACGGCAAGGGGCTTTCGGATCACTGGGCCAAGACCGGCTTCGATTTGCTCACCGGCGTCATTTTGTTCGTGCTGCTTGAGTCAAACATTCAGCCCTCGCAGCGATCGCTGGCGACTGTACAGGCGATTTTGTCGGACGGCGGCGTGATTCGAGATCTGGCGGAATCCACGGCAAAAGAGAGGGCCGGGGATGACGGCGAAGCTGCAACTGGCGTTAAGGCAGTGTTTGAATTCATCAAAGAACGTGGCCTTTTGATGCTCAAAAACAAACACGGCCCAACACCCCTCAAGGCTCACGAAGAAACCGGCTGGCAGACGGCGGCTCAGGCGGCGCAGAGCTATCTCAACAAAGCCCCGAACGAAGCCTCTGGCGTGCTCTCGACTGCATTGTCGTTTCTGGCTCTGTACCGTGATCCGATTGTCGCGGCGAATACGTCGCGCAGTGATTTCACCATCGAGTCACTGATGCAGCAAAAAACGGCTCTGTATCTGGTTGTGCCGCCCAGCGACAAAGACCGTCTCAAGCCTTTGCTGCGTTTGGTCATCAACCAGGTGGTGCGCAGGTTGACCGAACAAATGGAATTCGAGAAATCCGGCATGTCGAAAACCAAATACGCGCACCGGCTGCTGTTGCTCATCGACGAATTCCCGGCGCTGGGCAAGTTGGATATTTTTGAAGAGGCGCTGGCCTTTATCGCGGGCTACGGGCTCAAAGCGCTGTTGATTACGCAGGATTTGTCGCAACTGCAAAAAGCCTACACGCGAGACGAATCCATCATCTCAAACTGCCATATTCGTATCGCCTACGCCCCCAACAAAGTTGAGACCGCCGAAATCCTGAGCAAGATGGCCGGTCAGTCGACGGTAGTGCATGAACAGCGCAGCTACAGCGGCTCCCGGCTCAGCGTGCTGCTCAACAACGTGAACTCGAGCGAGCAAGTCACCCAGCGGCCACTGCTGACGCCCGACGAAACCATGCGCCTGCCGCCAGACGACGAACTGGTCTTTGTGGCGGGCTTCAAGCCGATCTAC
>JAGXSL010000084.1 GCA_018333835.1 Lysobacteraceae bacterium | reverse complement strand
GGCGCGCGCCGCCGCCGATGCCGGCCCGCCGGTGCTGCTCGATGCCTCCGGCTTCGTCACCGCGCGGCGGATCGCCACGGTGTCCTCGCGCATCACCGGGCGGGTGGCCGAGGTGCTGATCGAGGAGGGCATGCGGGTCGAGGAGGGCCAGGTGCTGGCCCGGCTCGACGCCGCCGACGCCGAGGCCCAGCTCGAGCTCGCGCGCGCCCAGCTCGCCGCCAGCGAGTCGCAGCTCGCCGAGGCGCAGGCCCAGCTCGCCCTCGCCGAGTCCACGCTGGCCCGCCAGCAGGAACTGATCGCCCGGCAGCTGACGGCGCCGGCCGCGCTCGATCAGGCCCGTGCCGACCGCGACGCCCGCGCCGCCCGGCTGGCCAGCCTGCGCAAGGCGGTGGAGGTGGCGCGGCGCCAGCTCGAACTTGCCCAACTCGGCCTCGAGCACACCGAGATCCGCGCGCCCTTCCCCGGCGTCATCGTCGCCAAGGCGGCGCAGCCCGGCGAGATGGTCTCGCCGCTGTCGGCCGGTGGCGGTTTCACCCGCACCGGCATCGGCACCCTGGTCGACATGGACTCGCTGGAGGTCAACGTCGACGTCAACGAGGCCTTCATCGGCCGCGTGCAGCCGGGCATGGCGGTGCAGGCGGTGCTCAACGCCTACCCGGACTGGCGCATCCCCGGCTCGGTGATCGCCATCGTGCCGACCGCCGACCGCACCAAGGCCACCGTGCGCGTGCGCATCGCGCTCGACAGCCGCGATCCGCGCATCGTCCCCGACATGGGCGTGCGGGTGAGCTTCCTGCAGCCGGTGGCGGCCGATGCCCCGCCGCCGAGCGGTGCCTTCGTGCCGGAGTCGGCCATCCTCCAGGTCGCGGCCGGGGAGGGTGGCGAGGCCGGCACGGCGGCGGTGTTCGTGGTCGAGGACGGCCGTGCCCATCGTGTCGAGGTGGCGCTGGGCGAACTGGCCGGTGCCGAGCGCCACGTCACCGCGGGGCTCGCGGGCGGCGAGCAGGTCGTCATCGCCCCGCCCGAAGGCCTGCGCGACGGCGTGCGGGTGGCCGTCGCGGCGGCCGCGGCGGGCCCGCGCTGACGCGCCGCTCGCCCGGACCACGGCCATGAGCGCTCCCTCCATCGTCGAGATCCGCGACCTGACCAAGGCCTACGTGCGCGGCAAGCAGGTGGTCGAGGTGTTGCACGGCATCGACCTCGACATCCCGGAGGGCGATTTCGTCGCCCTGATGGGACCTTCCGGCTCGGGCAAGACCACCCTGCTGAACCTGATCGGCGGCATCGACTCGCCGACCTCCGGCCTGCTCAAGGTCGACGGCCAGCGGATCGACGACTACGACGCCGATGCCCTGGCCGACTGGCGTGCCCAGACCGTCGGCTTCATCTTCCAGAGCTACAACCTGATGCCGGTGCTCTCCGCGCAGAAGAACGTCGAGCTGCCGCTCTTGCTGACCGACTTCGATGCCGCCGAGCGCCGCCGCCGGGCGCGGTTGGCGCTGGAGCTGGTGGGCCTTGGCGATCGCGCCGGCCACAAGCCGAACGAGCTTTCCGGCGGCCAGCAGCAGCGCGTGGCCATCGCCCGTGCGCTGGTCAGCGACCCCAGGTTGCTGATCTGCGACGAACCCACCGGCGACCTCGACCGCAAGACCGCCGACGAGGTGCTGCGCCTGCTGCAACGCCTGAACGCCGAGTTCGGCAAGACCGTCGTCATGGTCACCCACGACCCCAAGGCCGCCGAGTACGCGCGCCGGACCATCCACCTCGACAAGGGGCGGATCGGATGAAGTACCTCGGCCTCGTGCTCTCGGGCCTGACCCGCAAGAAGCTGCGCACCACGCTCACCTTCCTCTCGCTGGTGGCCGCCTTCACCCTGCTCGGCCTGCTGCAGGCGGTGAACTCGCTGTTCTCCGGCGCCACCGACTTCCTCGGCGTCAACCGGCTCATCACCCAGGCCAGCACCAGCTTCACCCAGCCGCTGCCGATGCGGATGATGCCGCAGATCGAGTCCGTGCCCGGCGTGCGCGCCGTCTCGCACTCGCAGTTCTTCGGCGGCCAGTACGGCGACGGCCGCAGCTTTTTCCCGCAGTTCGCGGTCAACCCGCAGCGGCTGCGCGAGACCTACCCCGAATGGGTGATGCCGGAGGACGCCTGGCGGCAGTTCATCTCCACCCGCGACGGCGCCATCGCCGGCCGCCTGCTTGCCGAGCAGAACGGCTGGCAGGTCGGCGACATCATCCCGCTCAACAGCTTCATCTGGACCCGCGCCGACGGCTCGCGGCTCTGGGAATGGCGGCTGGTCGGCATCTTCGACGGCGCCAACGACGAATGGCAGAAGCGTACCAGCCTGATGTACCTGCACTTCGGCCAGTTCGACGAGGGCCGGCCGCCGATCGCGCGCGGCCTGGCCGGCGTGTTCGTGGTGCAGGTGGAGAATCCGCGCGAGAGCGAACGCATCGCCAGCGCCATCGACGCCAAGTTCGCCAACTCCTCCGACGAGACCCGTACCCAGAGCGAGCAGGAGTTCCAGCTCGGTTTCCTGCGCCAGCTGGGTGACATCGGCCTGATCGTCAACCTGATCACCGGTGCGGTGTTCTTCTCGATCCTGTTCCTGACCGGCGTGGCCATGAGCCAGGCGGTGCGCGAGCGCATCCCGGAACTCGCCGTGCTGAAGTGCCTCGGGTTCCGCGACCGGCAGGTGATGGGCCTGGTGCTGGCCGAGAGTTTCGTGCTCTGCCTGCTCGGCGCGCTTGCCGGGATGGGGCTCGCCACCCTGGTGATGCAGGGCCTGCCGCCGGAGTTCCCGATCAGCGCCGACGGCTTCGTCTGGGCGGTGGCGGGTGCCAGCGTGCTGCTGCTGACTTTGCTGGTCGGCCTGCCGCCGGCGCTCACCGCGCAACGGCTGAAGATCGTCGATGCGCTCGCCGGCCGAGCCGGAGATTCCGCGCTGGAACTCGCCTTCCGCCGTGCCATCGAATGGCCGCTGGCCGCCTGGCGCTGGGCGCTCGGCCGGCCGCCCCGCGACGCTGAGGCCTGAAGGCCATGAGCACCTGGACCCAGGTCCGCGAGATCACGCTCATGAACCTGCGCTCGGTGCCCGAGCGCCTCGGCCCCAGCCTCGTCATCGTGGTGGGCATCGCCGGCGTGGTCGGCGTGCTGGTGGCCCTGCTCTCGATGTCGGCCGGCTTGCAGCAGACCCTCGGCAGCGGCGGCCGCACCGACCAAGCGGTGGTGACCCGCGGCGGCAGCAACGGCGAGCTGTCGAGTTTCCTCGCCATCGGCTCGATGACCCTCGTCAAGCAGGACCCGGCCATCGCCCGCGGCGAGGACGGGGTGCCGCTCGCCAGCGGCGAGATCATCGTCATCACCGAGGTGCCGCGCCCGGGGCAGCGCACCGGCGCCAACGTTACCCTGCGCGGCCTGCCGCCGGTGGGCCTGCGGCTGCGTGAGGAGTTCCGTGTCACCGCCGGCCGGATGTTCCGTCCCGGCGTGCAGGAGCTGATCGTCGGCGAGGGCGCGGCCCGCCAGTTCGCCGGGCTGGAGGTCGGCCGCACGCTGCGCTTCCGTGGCTCGACCTGGACCGTGGTCGGGCACTTCGCCGGCGGTGGCATTTATGACTCCGAGCTGTGGAGCGACGTCGGCACCGTGCAGGGTGCCTGGCGGCGGCCCTCGGTGTCCTCGGTGCTGGCGCAACTGCGCACGCCGGCGGAACTGCCGACGATGACGGCGCGTCTCAAGGCCGATCCGCAGCTCGACGTCGAGGCGGCCACCCAGCTCGATTTCTACCAGGGCCAGAGCGGCAACCTCACCGCCACCATCGGCGTACTGGCCGGCATCGTCGCCTTGATCATGGCTTTCGGTGCCGCCTTCGGCGCGCTCAACACCATGTATTCGGCGGTCTCGGCGCGCACCCGCGAAATCGGCACGCTGCGCGCGCTCGGCTTCGGCGCAGCACCTGTGGTCGCCTCGGTGATGGCCGAGGCCCTGCTGCTGAGCTTCGCCGGCGGCGCGCTCGGCGCCCTCTTGGCCTACCTCGCCTTCAACGGCTACGCGGTCTCGACCCTCGGCGGCGGCTTCACCCAGATCGCCTTCGAGTTCGCCGTCACCCCGGCCTTGGTCGGACTGGGGCTCGGGCTCGCCGTGCTGATCGGGTTCATCGGCGGCCTGGCCCCGGCCCTGCGGGCGGCTCGCATCCCGGTCACTTCCGCCCTGCGCGATTGAGCGTGCATCCGGCGCGCCGTTCCGGGCGCGCCTGCCTTCGTGGGCCACGGGGCCGTCGGTTCCGGGCGCGCCTGCCTTCGTGGGCCATGGAGTCGCGGCCGGCGACGGCTACGCGTCCCGCTCCGCAGTCGCCGGACGGCGCACGTCCCTGTGCGCCTCCTGCGACCGCCATGGCCCACGGGCGCGGCGCGGATCGTCTGCGGCGCGTTGGTCTCGCGAGTCCGCCGCGACAACGAGCGTGCGACGGTCGTGGGCGAGCCGCGGCGGTGAGGGCTGTCCTGCGGCAGCGAGGCAGGAGCCGAGCGCCGCGCGTGAG
>JAGXSL010000083.1 GCA_018333835.1 Lysobacteraceae bacterium | reverse complement strand
GTCGCGGCCGGCGACGGCTACGCGTCCCGCTCCGCAGTCGCCGGACGGCGCACGTCCCTGTGCGCCTCCTGCGACCGCCATGGCCCACGGGCGCGGCGCGGATCGTCTGCGGCGCGTTGGTCTCGCGAGTCCGCCGCGACAACGAGCGTGCGACGGTCGTGGGCGAGCCGCGGCGGTGAGGGCTGTCCTGCGGCAGCGAGGCAGGAGCCGAGCGCCGCGCGTGAGCCCATGGATGGGCGATCGCGCGGGAAGCAGGTGGCCCGATCCGCCGACAGGCTCGCCCTTGCGAGCTCGAGCGAACTCCGATCCACCGACAGGCTCGCCCCACGAGGTCAGCGGCCCGATCCGCCGACAGGCTCGCCACCTCCATGAGCGCGCCTGCCTTCGTGGTCCACGAGGTCACGGCCAGCGATGGCTACCGGTTCCGTTTCGCCGTTGGCGGATGGACGAAGCCGGGCCGGTCGAGGCTCTCGGAGCGGTCGGCGATCGGCGCCAGCACGCCCCAGCGTTCCGGCAGCGGGCGGTGGCCGAGCGGCGGCAGGCGCAGCCGTTTTTCCGGCACCGGGGTGCAGGGCAGGTGCTCCAGCCAGTGCCGGATCAGGGTGAGCCGGCCGCGGCGCTGGTCGTTGAAGTCGACCACGGTCCAGGGCGCGTGCGTGGTGTGGGTGGCCGCCAGCATGGCCTCGCGGGCCTCGCCGTACTCGGCGTAGCGTTCGCGTGCCACCCGGTCGACCGGCGAGAGCTTCCAACGCTTCAGTGGATTGACAGCGCGCTCGGCGAAGCGTTCCTCCTGTTGGGCCTGGTCGACGCCCAGCCAGTACTTGGACAGCAGGATGCCGTCGTCGACCAGCAGGCGCTCGAACACCGGGGCCTGGGCGAGGAAGCGTCGGTACTCGTCCTCGCTGCAGAAGCCCATCACCTTCTCGACGCCGGCGCGGTTGTACCAGCTGCGGTCCATCAGCACGATCTCGCCGGCGGCGGGCAGGTGCGCCACGTAGCGCTGGAAGTACCACTGGCTGCGTTCGCGCTCGCCGGGCTTGTCGAGCGCCACCACCCGGCAATGGCGGGGGTTCAGGGTCTCGGCGATGGCACGGACGACCCCGCCCTTGCCGGCGGTATCGCGGCCCTCGACCAGCACCAGCAGGCGCTGGCCGGTGGCGGCGACCCAGCGTTCGACATCGGTCAGCGCCAGTTGCAGGGGCGCCAGGCGGTCGAGGTAGTCCTTCTTGCGCAGTCGCTCCGGCATCGCTTCATCCCCCGTCGGACAGTGCCCGGAGCGCATCGGCGCGATCCTCCTCGGCCAGCCGCGCGAGCAGCGGCTCGAGGTCTCCGTCGAGGATCTGCGGCAGGGCGTACAGGGTCAAGCCCTCGACGCGGTGGTCGGTGACGCGGCCCTGCGGGAAGTTCCAGGTGCGGATGCGCTGGCTGCGGTCGCCGCTGCCCACCTGCAGCCGGCGCGAGGCGGCGGTGGCGGCCTGCTGTGCGGCCACCTGCTGCTCGTACAGCGCCGACTTCAGGCGCTGCATGGCCTTGTCGCGGTTGGCGTGCTGGCTGCGTTCGGTCTGGCATTCGACGACGAGACCGCTGGGCAGGTGGGTGATGCGGATCGCCGATTCGGTTTTGTTGACGTGCTGTCCGCCGGCGCCCGAGCTGCGGAAGGTGTCGACCTTCAGGTCGGCGGGATGGATGGTGACTTCGGCCACGTCCTCGAGCTCGGGAAGGATCGCCACCGTCGCCGCCGAGGTGTGGATGCGACCCTGCGCTTCCGTTTCCGGCACGCGCTGCACGCGGTGCGTGCCGGATTCGTACTTGAGCTTGGAGTACGCGCCGCGGCCCTCGATGCGCGCGACGATCTCCTTGAAGCCGCCGTGTTCGCCGGGGTTGGCGCTCTGCACCTCGACGCGCCAGCCCTGGCGCTCGGCATAGCGCGCATACATGCGGAACAGGTCGCCGGCGAAGATCGCCGCCTCGTCGCCGCCGGTGCCGGCGCGGATCTCGAGGAACAGGTTCCCCTCGTCGCGCGGGTCCTTCGGTACCAGCAGCAGGGTGAGCTCATCGTCGAGCGCGGCCAGCGCCTCGCGGAGGGCGGGTAGCTCGTCCTCGGCCATGGCGCGCAGATCCGGGTCGGCGAGCATGGCCTCGGCCTCACGCCGGTCGGCCTGCAGCGCGGCTTCGCGGGCCAGTGCCGCGGCCACCGGTTCGAGCTGGGTGAACTCGCGCGAGAGCGCGCGGAACTTCGCGGGGTCGGCCACCACGTCGGGCGTGGCCAGCAGCCGCCCGACTTCCTCGTGGCGCTCGGCGAGCGCCAGCAGCTTGCGACGCAGGGCGGGGCTCATGCCGGCCCGTCGCCGCTCCGGCGGCCGTCCCCGGGCCGGTCGTCGGACGGCGGCATCCCGGCCTCCGCGCCGAACAGCCGCGCCGCCACCGCCAGCGTGGTGGCATCGCCGTCCAGCGCCGCCTGCCGCAACGCCGTCGAGGGTGCGTGCAGCAGCTGGTTGGTGAGCTGGTGGGCCAGCCGGGCCAGCACGGCCTCGGCCGCTTCGCCACCGGCCAAGCGCTCACGGGCGCGGGCCAGGGCCTCCGACTTGGCATGCTCGGCGGCGCGACGCAGCGCGCGCAGGCTGTCCTGGCGACCCTGCGCCCGCCACCAGGCCATGTAGTGCTCGACCGCGAGGTCGATGATCGCCGTCGCCTGCTCGGCCGCGGCCTGCCGCGAGGCCTTGTTTTCGCGGATGACCTGCTCCAGGTCGTCGATCGTGTAGAGGTAGGCGTTCGGCAGGGCCGCAACCGTCGCCTCGATGTCGCGCGGCACCGCGAGGTCGAGCAGGAACATCGGGCGCTGCCGACGCAGCCGCAAGGCCTCGCGCACGGTTGTTGCGTGCAGGATCGGCTCGCGCGCCGCGGTGGCCGAGATCACCACGTCGGCCTCGGGCAGGTGGCGCGGCAGTTCGGGAAGGGGCAGGGCATAGCCGCCGACCCGCGAGGCCAGGGCTTGGGCGTGCTCCAGCGTGCGGTTGGCGATCAGCAGGCGCTTCGCCTCGGCATGGACGAGATGCCGGGCGGCGAGTTCGATGGTGTCGCCGGCGCCGACCAGTAGCACGGTGGCGCGGTCCAGTTCGGCGAACACCTGCCGCACCAGGCGCACGCCGGCGTAGGCCACCGAGACCGGGTGGGCGCCGATGCGGGTGTCGGTGCGCACCCGCTTGGCGACCTGGAAACCTTGCTGGAACAGGCGGTCGAGCGGCGTGCGCAGGCTGCCGGCAGCGCGCGCCTGCTGCCAGGCGGCCTTGACCTGGCCGAGGATCTGCGGCTCGCCCAGCACCAGCGAGTCGAGTCCGGTGGCGACCCGGAACAAATGGCGCGCCGCCTCGGTGTCGTGGTGCTGGTAGGTGTAGGCGGCGAGCACGTCGCGGTCGATCCCGTGCTGTCGCGCGAGCCAGCCCAGCAGGTCGGGTGCCGTGCCCTCGCCGGTGTGGGCGTACAGCTCGGTGCGGTTGCAGGTCGAGAGCAGGGCGGCTTCCTCCACGCCCGGCAGCGCCAGCAGGGCGCGCAGCGCCGCGGGCAACTGGGTCTCGCCCACGGCCACCCGCTCGCGCACGTCGACCGGCGCGGTCTGGTGGTTCACTCCGAGGACGATCAGCGGCATGGCGGGCTTGGCGCGGGCTGCGAGACGCTATTCTAGCGGCCCGCCCCGGAGTGCCGATGAACCGCCGTCCCCGCAGCCTGCCGCCCGCCCTGGCGGTGCTGCTCTCCGTCCCCCTTCTCGCGTTCGCTGCCGCCCCGCTGTCCGCTGCGCCGCCGGCCATCGCGTCGCCGGCCGCGGCCGTGTCGCCGCCCGTTACCGCGCCGGGGGCGCCGGACCTGCTGCTCGCCCTGCTGGCCGCCGAATTCGCCCACCAGACCGGCGACCGCGAGGCCGCGGCGGCCTGGCAGTTGGCCGCGGCCCGGGCGGCGGCGGACCGCGGACTGGCGGCGATGGCCCTGCGGGCGGCCATCGATGCCGGCGACGCCGACCAGGCTGCGGCCGCGCTGGCGCTCTGGGCGGCGCTGGAGCCGGAATCCCCGACCCGCGACGCCCTGGCGCTGCGCTTCCAGCTGGCCCAGGGCGAGCTGGAGACCGCCATCGCCACCGCGCGGCGCCTGCTGGCCGGACCGGAGGGTGCGCGCCTGGTCGCCTCGGCCCTGTCCAGGCCCTATGCCGATCGCGGGGTGATGGCCCGTGCCGCCCTGCGCGCCCTGCTGGCCCCGGAGCCGCCGGCCTTGCGCATCGAGGACTGGCTGGTGCTGGCCGGCGCGGCGCAGGGCCTGGGCGATCCGCACCTGGCCGGGCAGTGGATCGATGCCTTGGTGCAGCGCTTCCCCGACGACCCGCGATCCGGCCTGCTGCGGGCCGAGCGGCTGGGCCGTATCGGCCAGCGCGACGCCGCGCGCACCGAGGTGCGCCGCGTGCTGGCCCAGCCCGGCCTCCCGGCCAGCCAGCGCCGGATCGCTGCCGAGGCGCTGGCGGTGCTCGGGGATCCGGTCGGCGCCGCGAGGGCGCTGGCGGATGGTCCGCAGGACGTGCAGAGCCTCGCTTCGCGGGCCGACTGGCTGACCCGCGCCGGGCGCCTCGACGCCCTGCGCGGATTGGCCTTGGAAGTCGAGGCCGCGGCGCTGGCGACGCCGCAGCAGCCGGCACTCGCCCTGCTCGCCGGCGAGATCGCCGAGCGCCTGCAGGACTGGCCGGCGGCCGAGCGCTGGTACCGGCAGGTGGCGCAGGGCGAGGCCGGGCAGCAGGCCCGGTTGCGGCTCGGGGTCGTGCTGGGCCGGCAGGGCCGGACCGGGGAGGCGCGTGCGGTGCTGCGCGCCCTGCAGGCCGACGAGGCGGCCGACGGTGCCCTGCGTCGCGATGCCTTTCTCGCCGAAGCCGACCAGGCCGAGGCCCGCGGCGACCGCGCCGCTGCCGCCATCGTTCTCGGTCGCGGTCTTGCCGTGCTGGAGGACGACCCCGGCCTGCGCGTCGCCCGTGCCCGCCTGGCGCGGGCCGCCGGCCGCAACGCCGAGGCCGAGGCCGAGTTGCGCGACATCCTCGCCCGCGATCCGCGCCATGCCCCGGCGCTGCGCGCCCTCGGTGCCCTGCTGCTGGCCGAGCGTCGGCCACGGGAGGCCGAAGCGGTGCTGGCCCGGGCCTGGATCGAGGAGCCGGGTGCGCCCACCGCGGCGATCTGGGGCGAGGCGCTCTGGTTGGCCGGCGATCGCGACGCCGCCCTGCGCGCCTGGCAGCGTGGCCGAGAGCTCGATCCCGGCGACCCGGTGCTGGCCGACACCGTGCGGCGCTACGGCCGATGACCCGCCCGCTCCTGCTCCTGCTCCTGCTGCCGGCCCTGCTCGCCGGCTGCGCCACCCGCCCACCGCCGTCCCGGCCGCTGCCTGCGCTCGACCCGGCCTGGCCGGACCCGGTGCTCTGGGCCACCCAGGCGGCCCGCGAGGCCTGGTTCGCCGGGCAGCCCGACTGGCGCTTGCAGGGCCGTGCCGCCTTCGCCGACGGCCGCGAGTCCGCCACCGTGCAGATCGACTGGCGGCAGCGCGGTGCGGCCTTCGACATCCGCCTCGTGGCCCCGGTCACCGGCCGCAGCCTGCGGCTCGAGGGCGGTCCGGGCTGGGCGCGGCTGGAAGGGCTGGCGGAGGGCCCGCGCGAGGCACCCGACGCCGAGCAGTTGCTGCGCGAGGCCACCGGTTGGGCGCTGCCGGTGGCGCAACTGCCGGCCTGGGTGCGGGGCCTGCGCGGCGACGGCCCGGTGGCCGCGCTCGCCTTCGATGCCGAGGGCCGGCCGCTCGGCTGGGAGCAGGCCGGCTGGCAACTCGAGTACCGCGACTGGTGGCCGGGCGACCCGCCGCTGCCGCGCCGGGTCTTCGCCCGCCGCGACACGCTTTCCGTGCGCATCGTCGTCAGCGCCTGGAACCTCGGGCCGGAGCAGGCCCGGCCGTGAAGGCGGAAGCGCCGCCGTACTCGGCCGGAACCCTGCTGGCGGCAGGATGGCGGCCGTTCCCTTCCCCGGCCAAGCTCAACCTGTTCCTCGCCATCACCGGCCGCCGCCCGGACGGCTACCACGCCCTGCAGACGGTGTTCCAGCTGCTCGACTGGGGCGACACGGTCTGGCTGCGGCCGCGCCGCGACGGCGCCATCGTCCGCCACGGCGCCCCGGCCTACGCGCCGGAAGCCGACCGCGACCTCGTCGTCCGCGCCGCCGCCCGCCTGCAGGAGGTGGCGGAAGGCGGCCACGGGGTCGACCTCTTCGTCGAAAAGCGGGTCCCGGTCGGTGGCGGCTTCGGGGGCGGCTCCTCCGACGCCGCCAGCGTGCTGGTGGCGCTCGACGCGCTCTGGGGACTGGGGCTCGGCATCGAGCGGCTGGCCGGGATCGGCCTGGCGCTCGGCGCCGACGTGCCGGTGTTCGTCCACGGCCGTTCGGCTTGGGCCGAGGGGGTGGGCGAGCGGCTGCGGCCGCTGGCCCTCGGGCCGCGGCATTACCTCGTTGCCGATTCCGGGGTGTCGGTGCCGACGGCTGAACTCTTCCAGGCGCCTGATTTGAAGCGGGATGCCGCCCCGGCTACAATCGCCGACTTCCTTTCCGGGACGGTCCACGGCAATGCCTTCGAGCCGGTGCTGCGCCAGCGCGCGCCGGCCGTCGCGGCGCTGTTGGACCGGCTGGGGGCATTCGGCAGGGCGCGGCTCACCGGCAGCGGGGGCGGCGGCTTCGTCGAGTTGCCCTCGCCGGCCGAGGCCGAGGCCGCGCAGCGCATGCTGGCGGCTGAAGGCTGGGCCTGCCGGGCCTGCACCGGGCTCGACGCCTCGCCGCTGCACGCGGCGGTCGCCGCCGCCCGCCAAGGCGCGTGAGGAACGCAGCCTGGCTGCGCTTGCACCGTTCATCCGCTGGGGCGTCGCCAAGTCGGTCCAAGGCACCGGATTTTGATTCCGGCATTCGCAGGTTCGAATCCTGCCGCCCCAGCCATTCCGCCACCTCCGGCCAGTCCTCGGAAGCCTTCAGATGCGCAAGCAAAACCTGCTGCTGTTCACCGGCAACGCGAACCGCCCGCTGGCGCTGTCGGTGTGCCGCGAGCTCGGCGTGCCGCTCGGCAAGGCGCTGGTCGGCCGCTTCTCCGACGGCGAGGTGCAGGTCGAGATCGAGGAGACCGTGCGCGCCCAGGACGTCTACGTCCTCCAGCCCACCTGCGCGCCGACCGCCGAGAACCTGATGGAACTGCTGGTGCTGGTGGATGCGCTCAAGCGCGCCTCGGTCGCCAGCGTCACCGCCGTGGTGCCGTACTTCGGCTACGCCCGCCAGGACCGCCGTCCGCGCTCGGCGCGGGTACCGATCACCGCCAAGGTCGCGGCCAAGATGTTCACCGCGGTCGGCGTCGACCGCCTGCTCACCATCGACCTGCACGCCGACCAGATCCAGGGCTTCTTCGACATCCCGGTCGACAACGTCTACTCCTCGCCGCTGATGCTGGCCGACATCTGGCGCACCCACGGCACCGAGAACCTGATCGTCGTCTCGCCGGACGTCGGCGGCGTGGTGCGCGCCCGCAGCATCGCCAAGCGGCTCGACGACGCCGACCTCGCCATCATCGACAAGCGCCGCCCGCGCGCCAACGTCTCGACGGTGATGAACATCATCGGCGACGTCGAGGGCAGGACCTGCGTGCTGGTCGACGACATCGTCGACACCGCCGGCACCCTCTGCGCCGCCGCGGCGGCCCTGAAGGCCAACGGCGCGCGCAAGGTGGTCGCCTACTGCACCCACCCGGTGCTCTCCGGGGCCGCCATCGGCAACATCACCCACAGCCAGCTCGACGAGCTGGTCGTCACCGACACCATCCCGTTGTCGGAGACCGCGCGCCTGTGCCCGCGGATCCGCCAGCTCAGCGTCGCCGAACTGCTCGCCGAGACCGTCCGCCGCATCGCCTTCGGCGAATCGGTCTCCGAGCTGTACGTCGATTGACCGTACCCGCCGCGCCGGGCCCGCCCGTCGCGGCCGCTGCACCACTGCCCTGGTCGCGGGGCAGTGCCCAAACCGCCGCGAGGCGGTCCATCCCCAAGCAAGGCAACACCACCATGTCGAAGCACACCATCAACGCCACCAGCCGCAAGGACGAAGGGAAGGGTGCGAGCCGCCGCCTGCGTCGTGCCGGCCAGGTCCCGGCGATCGTCTACGGCGCGGGCACCGCCCCGCAGTCCATCCAGCTCGACCACGAGAAGCTCTGGCTCGTCCAGCAGAACGAGTGGTTCTACGCCTCCATCCTCGGCCTCGAGGTCGACGGCACGGTGCAGAAGGTCCTGCTCCGCGACCTGCAGCGCCATCCGTACAAGCAGATCATCATGCACGTCGACTTCCAGCGCATCGACGAGAACGCGCCGATCCGCTTCAAGGTGCCGCTGCACTTCGTCAACCAGGAAACCTCCCCGGCCGGCAAGGCCGCCGGCGTGGTCATCACCCACGAGTTGAACGACGTCACCGTCTCGGCCCTGCCGAAGGACCTGCCGGAGTTCATCGAGGTCGACCTCGCGGCGCTCAGCGTCGGCGACATCGTCCACCTGTCGGCGCTGAAGCTGCCGGCCGGTGTCTCGATCCCGGAGCTGAAGCTCGGCAAGGAGCACGACCACGCCGTGGTGATCGCCAAGCACGCCCGCGTCGCGGAGGAGGAGGTCGCCGCGCCGGCCGCCGCCGAGGTGCCGAGCACCAAGTCGGCCAAGGCCGCGGCCGCACCGGCCGCCGCCGCGCCGGCCAAGCCCGCGAAGAAGAAGTAATCGCGCCGTTCGTGCCGTCGGCCCCTCGGGGCCGGCGGTACGGCGGAGTTCGCGGTCACGACTTCGGCGATGGCGGGCCTGCGCCTCATCGTCGGGCTGGGGAATCCCGGCGCCGACTACGACCGGACCCGGCACAACGCCGGGTTCTGGTTCGTGGACGCCCTGGCGGAGGCCGCCGGCGCGCGCTGGGGCCTCGATGCCAGGCTGCACGGCGAGACCGCGAAGGCCGAGTTCGCCGGCCATGCCCTGTGGCTGCTCAAGCCGGCCACCTTCATGAACGCCTGCGGCCGCTCGGTCGCCGCGGCGCTGCGTTACTGGAAGATCGAGCCCGCCGGGTGCCTCGTCGCCCACGACGATCTCGACCTCGCGCCGGGTTCGGCGCGCCTCAAGTTCGACGGTGGCCACGGCGGTCAGAACGGCCTGCGCGACATCCATGCCCAACTCGGGCACGGCCAGTACCACCGCCTGCGGATCGGCATCGGCCACCCCGGCGACAAGCACAAGGTCACGCCCTGGGTGCTCGGCCGCCCCGGGCGCGACGACGAGGCGGCCATCCGCGCCGCCATCGACGATGCGCTGCGCGTGCTGCCACTGGCGCTGGCCGGCGATCTCAACGAGGCGATGAAGCGCCTCCACACCCCCAGACCCTGACGGAGTCCCCATGGGCATCAAGTGCGGCATCGTCGGCTTGCCGAACGTCGGCAAGTCCACCCTCTTCAACGCGCTGACGAAGGCCGGCATCGCCGCCGAGAACTACCCGTTCTGCACCATCGAGCCGAACGTCGGCATCGTCGAGGTGCCGGACCGGCGCCTGAAGCAGCTCGCCGACATCGTCCGCCCGCAGAAGGTGCAGCCGGCCATCGTCGAGTTCGTCGACATCGCCGGCCTGGTCGCCGGCGCCAGCAAGGGCGAAGGCCTCGGCAACCAGTTCCTCGCCAACATCCGCGAGACCGACGCCATCGTCAACGTCGTCCGCTGCTTCGACGACGAGAACGTGGTGCACGTCGCCGGCCGCGTCGACCCGGTCGCCGACATCGAGACCATCGTCATCGAGCTGGCGCTCGCCGACTTGGGTGCCGTCGAGAAGGCCATTCAGCGCGAGGGCAAGCGCGCCAAGGCCGGCGACAAGGACGCGCAGAAGCTCATCACCCTGCTGGAGCGCCTGCTGCCGGTGCTGAACGAAGGCCGCCCGGCGCGCACGCTCGGGTTCAGTGATGAGGAGAAGCTGTTGCTGAAGCCGCTCTGCCTGCTCACCATCAAGCCGGCCATGTACGTCGGCAACGTGCTCGAGGACGGCTTCGAGGGCAATCCGCACCTCGACCGCCTGTGCGAGTTCGCCGCCCGCGAGGGCGCGCCGGTGGTGGCGGTCTGCGCCAAGATCGAGGCCGAACTCGCCGATCTCGACGAGGCCGACAAGCAGGCCTTCCTCGCCGACCTCGGCCTCGAGGAGCCGGGCCTCGACCGCCTGATCCGCGCCGGCTACGACCTGCTCGGCCTGCAGACCTATTTCACCGCCGGGCCGAAGGAGGTCCGCGCCTGGACCATCCGCAAGGGCGACACCGCCCCGAAGGCGGCCGGCGTCATCCACACCGATTTCGAGAAGGGCTTCATCCGCGCCCAGACCATCGCCTTCGAGGACTACATCGCCTTCCGGGGCGAGCAGGGCGCGAAGGAGGCCGGGAAGCAGCGCGCCGAAGGCAAGGACTACGTGGTCAGGGACGGCGACGTGCTGAACTTCCTGTTCAACGTCTGAAAGCCGCTCCGGCCGGGCCTCCGCCCCCGGCCGGGTCCGGTCCGGGAAGGCCGCCTTGCGTTGACAAGCCGGCGACGCGTCGCCAGAATGCGCGGCTCGGTCGGAGGAATACCCAAGCGGCCAACGGGGGCAGACTGTAAATCTGCTGGCTCACGCCTTCGGTGGTTCGAATCCACCTTCCTCCACCACTCCCGGCGCCCGCCGGCGCCAGGAGTGGGAAGAACGGTCCGGCCCCCGGGCGGGAGTAGTTCAATGGTAGAACCTCAGCCTTCCAAGCTGATGGTGCGGGTTCGATTCCCGTCTCCCGCTCCACGGTTCCACCGCGGCACCCAAAACCTGCTCACATAGCTCAGTCGGTAGAGCACTTCCTTGGTAAGGAAGAGGTCGCTGGTTCGATTCCAGTTGTGAGCACCACTTTTCGAAAACCTCCATCCTTCATCACCGGGTAGACGGCAATGGCAAAGGGCAAGTTCGAGCGCACCAAGCCGCACGTGAACGTGGGCACGATCGGTCACGTCGATCACGGCAAGACGACGCTGACGGCGGCGCTGACGAAGATCGGCGCGGAGCGTTTCGGTGGCGAGTTCAAGGCGTACGACCAGATCGACGCGGCGCCGGAGGAGAAGGCGCGCGGGATCACGATCTCGACGGCGCACGTGGAGTACGAGTCGGTGAACCGGCACTACGCGCACGTGGACTGCCCGGGCCACGCCGACTACGTGAAGAACATGATCACCGGTGCGGCGCAGATGGACGGCGCGATCCTGGTGGTGTCGGCGGCGGACGGCCCGATGCCGCAGACGCGGGAGCACATCCTGCTGTCGCGGCAGGTGGGCGTGCCGTACATCGTGGTGTTCATGAACAAGGCGGACATGGTGGACGACGCCGAGTTGCTGGACCTGGTGGAGATGGAGGTCCGCGAGCTGCTGAGCAAGTACGACTTCCCGGGCGACGACACGCCGATCATCAAGGGTTCGGCGCGGCTGGCGCTGGAGGGCGACCAGAGCGAGATCGGCGTCCCGGCGATCCTGAAGCTGGTGGAGGCGCTGGACAGCTTCATCCCGGAGCCGCAGCGCGACGTCGACCGTCCGTTCCTGATGCCGGTCGAGGACGTGTTCTCGATCTCGGGCCGCGGCACGGTGGTGACGGGCCGCATCGAGCGCGGCGTGATCAAGGTCGGCGAGGAGATCGAGATCGTCGGCATCCGCGACACGCAGAAGACGACGGTGACGGGTGTGGAGATGTTCCGCAAGCTGCTGGACCAGGGCCAGGCGGGCGACAACGCGGGCCTGTTGCTGCGCGGCACCAAGCGCGACGACGTGGAGCGTGGCCAGGTGCTGGCGAAGCCGGGTTCGATCAAGCCGCACACGACCTTCGAGGCGGAGGTGTACGTGCTGTCGAAGGAGGAGGGCGGCCGGCACACGCCGTTCTTCAAGGGCTACCGTCCGCAGTTCTATTTCCGGACGACCGACGTGACCGGCTCGATCGAGCTGCCGGAGGGCGTGGAGATGGTGATGCCGGGCGACAACATCAAGATGGTGGTGACGTTGATTGCGCCGGTCGCCATGGACGAGGGCCTGCGCTTCGCGATCCGCGAGGGCGGCCGCACGGTCGGCGCCGGTGTGGTGGCCAAGATCATCAAGTAAGA
>JAGXSL010000082.1 GCA_018333835.1 Lysobacteraceae bacterium | reverse complement strand
GCTCTACCGCTGGGACGGCCGCGTGCAGGGCATCGAGGCCCTGTTGCGCTGGAACCATCCGCAGCGCGGCCTGCTGGCGCCCGGCCACTTCATCGAGGCGCTGGAGGAAAGCGGCCTGATGACCGAGGCCGGGCGCTGGGTGCTGCGCGACGCCGCCCGCCGCCCGGCCGACCTGCGCGCCGCCGGCTTCGACGATGTGCGGATCACCGTCAATGTCTCGGCCACCCAGCTGCACCACGACCTGCTCACCGACATCGAGTCGGTGGTCAGGGACTTCGACCTGCCGCACAGCGCGCTCGAGATCGAGTTGACCGAGAGCGTGCTGATGGTCAACGTCGAATCCACCATCGAGCAGATGCGGCGGGTCGCGCGGCTCGGCGTCGGCTTCGCGGTGGACGACTTCGGCACCGGCTATTCCTCGCTGTCCTACCTGAAGCGGCTGCCGATCCAGCGCCTCAAGATCGACCGCAGCTTCGTCAGCGGCCTCGGCACCGACCCGGACGACGAGGCGATCTGCGCCTCGGTCATCCTGCTGGCCTCCAGCCTCGGCCTCGACACCGTGGCCGAGGGCGTCGAGACCGACACCCAGCGCGACTGGCTGGCCGAGCACGGCTGCGGCGAACTGCAGGGCTACCTGTTCGGTCGCCCAGCGCCCTTCGACGAGGTGCTGGCGATGATCCGGGCGCAACGCGGCTGATCCGCGGGCCTCGCGGGCGCCGGCCCGCTCAGCCGTAGAGCAGCCCCGGCAGCCAGGTCGCCAGTCCCGGCACGAACCACAGGATCGCCAGCATCAGCAGCTGCAGGCCGATGAAGGGCAGCACGCCGCGGTAGATCGCGGTGGTCGGGATCGCCGGCGGCGCCACCCCGCGCAGGTAGAACAGGGCGAAGCCGAAGGGCGGGGTGAGGAAGCTGGTCTGCAGGTTGATCGCCATCATCACCCCGAGCCAGACCGGGTCGACGCCGAGCAGGAACAGCACCGGGGCGACGATCGGCACGACGATGACGGTGATCTCGATGAAGTCGAGCACGAAGCCGAGCAGGAACATCAGCAGCATCACCGCCAGCAGGGCGCTGGTGGTGCCGCCGGGCAGGCCGGCGAGCAGGTCGTGGACCAGGAGGTCGCCGCCGAAGCCGCGGAACACCAGGGCGAACAGCGTGGCGCCGAACAGGATGGCGAACACCATCGCGCTGATGCGGGTGGTGTCGCGGGCCACGGCGACGAGCCGGGCGAGATCGAGCTGGCCGCGCAGGGCGGCGAACACGGTGGCACCGAGCGCACCGACCGCGGCAGCCTCGGTCGGCGTGGCGATGCCGGCGAGGATCGAGCCCAGGACCAGCACCACGAGGCCCAGCGCCGGCAGCAGGTCGGCCAGCACGGTGGCGGTGCGCGGCCGTTCCGCCGGTGGCAGCGCGGGCGCACGCGCCGGCTGCCGCCAGGCCACCCACAGCACGTAGGCGAGGTACAGCAGCACCAGCCCGAGCCCCGGCAGCAGCGCACCGGCGAACAGGTCGCCGACCGAGAGCGTGCCGGGCGCGAAGTTGCCCTGCGCCAGTTGCGCCTGCTGGTAGGCGTTGCCGAGCTGGTCGCCGAGCAGTACCAGCACGATCGAGGGCGGGATGATCTGTCCCAGCGTGCCCGAGGCGGCGATGGCCCCGGTGGCGAGCTTCGGGTCGTAGCCGGCACGCAGCATCGCCGGCAGCGCGATCAGGCCCATGGTGACCACGGTGGCGCCGACGATGCCGGTGCTGGCTGCGAGCAGGGCGCCGACCACCACCACCGCCACCGCCAACCCGCCGCGGCGGTGGCCGAACAGGCCGGCCATCCGCGTCAACAGGCTCTCGGCCAGCGTGCTGCGTTCCAGCACCACGCCCATGAACACGAACAGCGGGATGGCGAGCAGGGTGGGGTTGACCAGGGTGTCGAACAGGCGGTTCGGCAGCGCGCCGAGGAAGGCCGCGTCGAAGCCGCCGAGCAGCAGGCCGAGCCCGGCGGCGAGCAGGGCCACGCCGCCCAGCACGAAGGCCACCGGCAGGCCGCCGAGCAGCCCGAGGGCGAGGCCGAGCAGCAGCAGGAGCAGCAGGTCGAGTTGCGGTTCCGCCGCACTCATGCGCGCTTCCCCGTCGCCCCGTCGCGGCCCCAGGCCAGCGGCCAGGCGCGCAGGGCCTCGGCCACGCCCTGCAGGGCCAGCGCCACGGCCCCGAGCGGCAGCAGGCTCTTGGCGAGGAACAGGCCCGGCAGCCCGCCGGTGCCGCCCGAACGTTCGCGGAGGGCCCAGCTCAGGGCCACGTAGTCCCAGCTCAGCACCACGATGGCGGCGCAGAAGGGCAGCAACAGCACGGCGATGCCGAACAGTTCGACGCGGGCGCGGCGGCGTGCGCTCCAGCGCGATGCCAGCACATCGATCCGCACGTGGCCGCGTTCGCGCAGCGTCCAGCCGAGTCCGAGCATCACCATCGCGGCGTTGAGCCAGAGCACCAGGTCCTGCACCTGCACCGAGCCCAGCCCGAACAGCGCGTGGGCCAGCACCAGCCCGGCCGAGAGCGCGACCACGAGACCGGCGGCGAGCGCGGCGACAGCGCCGAGCAGCCCGGAGAGGGCGTCGATGGCGCGGCGCAGGCCGGCGGCAGGTCCATCGGGGCTTACGGCGTCGGTCATCCATCGGTCTCCTGCGCGAGGGTCGGCCGAGGATGCATCGGCGCGGGCGCGGGCCTCAAGCGGCGGCGCCGGCCGGCGGGTCGCCGCGGCAGCCCCCCGATACAATCGCGGCCTCGCCGACCGGATCCCGTCCATGCCGCGCCTCGTCCTGATCGACGGCTCCTCCTACCTGTACCGCGCCTTCCACGCCCTGCCGCCGCTCAGCGGCCCCGACGGCACGCCGACCGGCGCGCTGTTCGGCGTGCTGAACATGCTGCGCGCCACGCTCAAGGAATCGCCCGGGCACGCCGCCTTCGTGCTCGACGCCCCCGGCCCGACCTTCCGCGAGGACCTCGACCCGCAGTACAAGGCGAACCGTCCGCCGATGCCCGAGGACCTGCGCGCGCAGATCGAGCCGATGATCGCCATCGTCGAGGCGCTCGGCTTCCCGATCCTGCGCGTGCCGGGCGTCGAGGCCGACGACGTGATCGGCACGCTGGCGGTGCAGGGCGCCGCGCAGGGCATGGAGGTCACCGTCTCGACCTCGGACAAGGATTTCGCCCAGCTCGTCCGCCCCGGCATCACCCTGACCAACACCATGAGCGGCTCGACGCTGGCCAGCGATGCCGATGTGGTGGCGAAGTTCGGCGTGCGCCCCGAGCAGATCGTCGACTACCTCGCGCTGATGGGCGACAGCGTGGACAACGTGCCCGGCGTCGAGAAGTGCGGGCCGAAGACCGCGGCCAAGTGGTTGGCCGAGTACGGCACCCTCGACGCGGTCATCGCCAATGCGGAGAAGATCGGCGGCAAGGTCGGCGAGCACCTGCGCGCCGCCCTGCCGCGCCTGCCGCTGAACCGCCAACTGCTCACGATCAAGACCGATGTGGCGCTGGACCACGGCCCGGCCGAACTGCGTCTGCGCGAGCGCGATGTCGAGGCCCTGCGCGGGCTCTACCGCCGCTACGGCTTCAACGCCGCCGCGCGCGAGTTGGAGGATGGCGAGGGCGCAGCGGTATCGGCAGCCGCCGCGCCGCTCGACCCGGCGCTCTCGGCCCAGGGCGAAGTCGAGTGCGTGCTGGACGAGGCGCAGCTCGCGCGCTGGGTCGAGGCCCTGCGCACCGCGCCGCTGATCGCCTTCGACACCGAGACCGACGGCCTCGATCCGCAGCAGTGCAGGCTGGTCGGCGTGAGCCTGTGCGGCGCAATCGGCCGGGCCTGCTACATCCCGGTCGCGCACGCCTACGCCGGTGCCCCGGCGCAGCTTCCCTGGGCCAGCGTGCGCGAGGCGCTGAAACCCCTGCTCGAAGACCCTGCGAAGCCGAAGCTCGGCCAGCACGGCAAGTTCGACCTCGAGGTGCTGGCCCGCCACGGCATCGAGGTGCAGGGCTACGCCGAGGACACGCTGCTGATGAGCTTCGTGCTCGATGCCGGCCTCCACCGCCACGACCTCGACGCGCTCGCCGAGCGCCACTTGGGCTACACGACGATCAAGTACGAGGAGGTCTGCGGCAAGGGCGCCAAGCAGATCCCCTTCGACCAGGTGGATCTGGAGCGCGCCACGGCCTACGCCGCCGAGGACGCCGACGTCACCCTGCGCCTGCACGCCGCGATGCGCCCGCGCCTCGCCGCCGAACCCTCGCTCGAATCGGTCTACCGCGACATCGAGATGCCGCTGGTGCCGGTGCTGGCACGAATGGAAACCACCGGCGTGCGTATCGATGTCGCCGAACTCAAGCGCCAGAGCGCCGAGCATGCGAAGCGCCTGCACGCCATCGAGCAGGAGGCGCACGGCATCGCCGGCCGCGCCTTCAACCTCGATTCGCCCAAGCAGCTGCAGGCCCTGCTGTTCGACGAGCTCAAGCTGCCGGCGCTGGTGAAGACGCCCACCGGCCAGCCGAGCACCAACGAGGAGGCGCTCGAAGCCATCGCCGACCAGCATGCGCTGCCGCGGCTGATCCTCGAACACCGCAGCTTGGCCAAGCTCAAGAGCACCTACACCGACAAGCTGCCGGAATCGGTGAACCCGCGCACCGGCCGCGTGCACACGCGCTACCACCAGGCCGGTGCGGCCACCGGGAGGCTCTCGTCCAGCGATCCGAACCTGCAGAACATCCCGATCCGCACGCCGGAGGGCCGGCAGATCCGCCGCGCCTTCGTGGCGCCGGCAGGGCGGATGATCCTCGCCTGCGATTACTCGCAGATCGAGCTGCGCATCATGGCCCACCTCTCCGAAGACGCGGGCCTGCTGCGCGCCTTCGCCGATGGCCTCGACGTGCATCGTGCCACCGCGGCCGAGGTGTTCGGCGTGCCGCTCGACGAGGTCGATGCGGACCAGCGCCGCGCCGCCAAGGCCATCAACTTCGGCCTGATCTACGGCATGAGCGCCTTCGGCCTCGCGCGGCAGCTCGGCATCGAGCGCGGCCAGGCGCAGGACTACATCGGCGTCTACTTCGCGCGCTACCCCGGCGTGCGCGCCTACATGGAGCGCACTCGCGAACAGGCCCGCGAGAAGGGCTATGTCGAGACCGTGTTCGGCCGCCGCCTGCATCTCGCCGAGATCCGCTCGCGCAACCCGGCGCAGCGCGCCGGGGCCGAGCGCGCCGCCATCAACGCGCCGATGCAGGGCAGCGCCGCCGACATCATCAAGCGCGCGATGGTCGCGGTGGATGCATGGGCGGCGGCGCAGGCCGACCGCATCGCCATGCTGATGCAGGTGCACGACGAACTGGTGTTCGAAGTGGACGCGGATTTCGTCGATGAGGCGAAGGCCGCGATCCTCGCGCGCATGGAAGCCGCCGCCACCTTGCACGTGCCGTTGCGGGTCGAGGCCGGCGTGGGCGCCAGCTGGGACGAGGCGCATTGAGCGGGGCGTCACGTTTCTGCAACCGGGCGGTGAATCGGCCCTGAACCCCGGCCGCGGAAGGCGGCGGGGTTCACGAACTTCTCAGCGGCCGGGTGGTCAGATGTCACGCAACGGATGCAACGTCCGTTGCCGTGGACTCGATCCCTCCCCTGGTCGACCCACACGGAGCGGCGGACCTCCCCTTCCGGCCGCTCCACCCCGCCCCGCGAGCTTCCCCTGGCTCGCGGGGTTTTTCTTTTCTCGGATGCGCCTCCCGCGGATGCTGTTGTCTGCGTTGACAACGCCATGGGCGTATCCCAGACTCGCCATCATGAAAGCCGACCTGCTGCTCAGGAGGCGCATCGTGTTCGGTGCCGGTCGCTACGCCGATCTGCTGGTCTGGCGGGTTCCGCGACCGGTCCCCGGCAGCCGGCATGTCTACAAGTATCGTTTCGCCTACGTGGTCGAGGGTGTGTGCGTCCTGCGCTACGACAACGAGGCGGGCAAGGGCGACCATCGCCACCTCGGGGCGCTTGAATCCCCTTACGTGTTCACGACGCCGGAGCAGCTGGTCGAAGATTTCCTCGACGCGATCGGGAGGTGGAACGATGAACACGGTCATTTTTGACGTCCTCGAACCCGGCATGCTTCGCCGGGACGTCGGCCAGGCTTTCCGCGCCGACGCCGTGCAGGTTCCGAGGATCAGTTTTGCGAGCCCTGAATTGCTGTTCAAGGTGCTGGGGGGGCGGCGCTGGGAGCTGTTGCAGGCCATGAGTGGTGCCGGTGCCCTTGGCATCCGCGAGGCGGCGCGCCGGGTCGGGCGCGATGTCCGCGCCGTGCATGCCGACATCCAGATCCTGCTTCGTGAGGGCGTGATCGACCGCACCGAAGACGGCAAGGTCGAATTCCCCTACGACGCGGTCCACGTGGATTTCACCATCGGTCGGGCGGCCTAAGGCCGCATGGATTCCTTCGATCTGGCCGTCGTCGGCGGTGGCCCCGCCGGCCTTGCCACCGTGCTGGCGGCGCAGGCCCGGGCACCGCATTGGCGGGTGTGCTGGTACCGCGGGACGCGCGCCGGCTTCCTCCCGGCCTACGCCGGCCTCGATCCGGTGCATCGCCTCAACGTGCCGGTCGAGCGCATGGGCCTCGATGCCGAGCGGCCCCACGACTTCCTTGCCTGGTTGCGGGCCCGGCACCCGGAACGCGGCGCGCAGCCCGGCGATTTCGTGCCGAGGAACTGGTTCGGCGATTACCTCGAAGCCCGCATGGCCAGCCTGCCGGCACCGCCCGGGCTGGAAACCCGCGAGTTCGACGTGCAACACCTCGTCCGCGATGCCGCCGGCTGGCGCTTGATCGACGCGCGGGGCGGCGAGGCCCATGCACGGCGCGTGGCGCTCTGCCTCGGCCTGCCGGGCGGGCAGGCGCCGCCCCATGCGCCGGCGCACTGGATCGCCGACCCCTGGGCCTGGTGGCGGGCCCTGCCGCAGGGCCGCTTGCCGCTCGCGGCCGATGCCACGGTGCTGCTGGTCGGCAGCGGCCTGACCGCCGTCGACCTGGCGCTCGGCCTGCGTGCCCGCGGCTTTGCCGGCACGATCCGCGTGGTGTCGACCAGCGGCCGCTGGTCGACGGCGCACGCACCGACCCCGCCCCTGCCCGCCGCCGAAGCCGCCGCCCTCGATGCCGCCGCGGAGGCCGCCGGCAGCGCCCGCGGCCTGCTGCGCCTGCTGCGCGCCCATGCCCGCCGCCATCCGTGGCGGGCGGTGGTGGACGCGCTGCGCGCCGGCACCTGCCGTTATTGGGCGGCCCTGCCGCTCGCCGAGCAGGCGCGGCTGCTGCGCCATGCCTTCGGCGCATGGAACCGCCACCGCCACCGGATGGCCCCTGACGTGCTGGCCGCGCTCGAGGCCGATGCCGGTCTGCGGCTGGAGCGTGGCCGGATCCTCGTCGATGCCGACGGCCGGATCCACTGCCGCCGCGGCGACGCCACGCTGCCGGTCGAAGCGACACTGGTGCTCGACTGCCGAGGTCCGGCCTTCCGTGCCGCGCTCTCCGGCGACGGCCTGCTGGCACGGCTGGTGCGCGAGGGCGTGCTCGATGCCCATCCCCTCGGCACCGGCGTCCGGCGACCGGCCGACGCGAGCCTCGCCGTGCTCGGCGCGGCCCGCTTCGGCGAGGCCTTCGAAACCCTCGCCATCCCCGAACTGCGGCAGCAGGCCGTCGACGTCCTGCGGGACTGGCAGGGCGGCGCGGGGGCCTGATCGAGGCGAGCGCTGCGAGCGGGAAGCGGGGAGAGGGCGACGAAGGCGGAGCGATCAGCCTTCCGCCAACCACTCCCGCGGCACCAGGTACTCCGCCAGCCGCGCCTCGGCGCTGCCGGGTTCCGGCACGTACCCGTACTCGAAGCGCACGCGCGGCGGCAGGCTCATCAGGATGCTCTCGGTGCGGCCGCCCGACTGCAGGCCGAACAGGGTGCCGCGGTCCCACACCAGGTTGAACTCGACGTAGCGGCCGCGGCGGTAGAGCTGGAACTCGCGCTCGCGCTCGCCGTAGGGCGTGGCCTTGCGCTTCTCGACGATGGGCCGGTAGGCATCGAGGTAGCCGTCGCCGACCGCGCGCAGGTAGTCGAAGCCGCGTTCGAAGCCGTCGGCGTGCAGGTCGTCGAAGAACAGGCCGCCCACACCGCGGCACTCGTCGCGGTGCTTGAGGAAGAAGTAGCGGTCGCACCAGGCCTTGTGCTCGGTGTAGCGGCTCGCGCCGAAGGGCGCGCAGAGTTCGCGGGCGACGCGATGCCAGTGCCGCACGTCCTCGTCGAAGGGGTAGAAGGGCGTCAGGTCGAAGCCGCCGCCGAACCACCAGATCGGCTCGCGGCCTTCGGGGCGCGCCTCGAAATAGCGCACGTTGGCGTGCGAGGTGGGGACAAAGGGATTGCGCGGATGGATCACCAGCGAGACGCCCACCGCCCGCCACGGCGCGCCGGAGAGCTCCGGGCGATGGGCGGTAGCGGAGGCGGGCAGGGTGCTGCCGCTGACGTCGGAGAAGCCGACGCCGGCCTGCTCGAACACCGCGCCCTCCTTCATCACCCGCGAGCGCCCGCCGCCGCCTTCCGCGCGGCTCCAGGCGTCCTCGGCGAAGCGGCCCGCGCCGTCCTCGGCCTCGAGGGCGGCGCAGATGCGGTCCTGCAGGCCCGTCAGGTATTCGCGCACCGCGGTGAAGTTGAGGTTGGGGTCGGTCATCGTGATCGGGCGTTGCCGGGGCGTTGCGGGATGCGGCCGAAAGTCTACCCGGCCGCCGCCGCTATACTTTGCCGCCTCTGGACACCGGCCCGCCCGCTTGCGCGTCACCGCTTCGCCCGACCGCCCCGCCCTGCTGGACTTCGACTTCCTCGACGCCGCGCCGCCCTGGCGCAGCGGCTGCCGCTGGCTGGCCGGTGCCCGGCGCGAGGCCTGGCTGCCGGTGGAGCTGGTGCGGGAGCGGCCGGATGCCGCGGGGACGCGCCGCGAGGCCGGCGGGTTGGCGGTGCTCGGCATCACCCGGCCGCTCGGTGCGGAGGCCGACGTCGCCGCCGCCACCGAGGCCCTCTACCGCGAACTGTTCGCCGCCGTGCGGCCGAGCGCCCAGCCCTTCCTGATCCGACTCTGGAACTTCCTCGGTGCGATCAACGCCGGCGACGGCGACGCCGAACGCTACCGCCGCTTCTGCGTCGGCCGCGATGCCGCCGCCGACGCCTGTTTCCGCGATCCGCCGCCGGCTGCCACCGCCATCGGCGCGCCGGAGGCCATGGCGCCGCTCAGCGTGGTCGCCCTGTGCAGCGCCGCACCGGCCATCGCGCTGGAGAACCCGCGGCAGACGCCGGCTTGGCGCTACCCGCGCGACTACGGCCCGGTGCCGCCGGGCTTCAGCCGCGGCGCGCTGCTGCGCGACGAGGAAGGCACCCTGCTGCTCGCCTCGGGCACGGCGAGCATCGTCGGCCATGCCTCGCGGCACGTGGGCGACGTGGGCGCCCAACTCGACGAGAGCCTCGACAACCTGCGGGTGCTGCTGGAGGAGGGCTCGCGCCACGGCCTCGGCCGCTTCCAGCCCGGTGGCGTGCAGGCGCTGCGCGTCTACCTGCGCGACCCGGCCGCGCTCGCCGCGGTGCAGGCGCGGCTGGAGGTGGAGGGCTGGCCCACCGACCGCATCGCCTTCCTGCACGGCGAGGTCTGCCGGCGCGAGCTCGACGTCGAGCTGGAGGGCGTGTTCGGGGCGGTCTGAGTCGGAACAGGGCGGCCTCGCGGCCGCCCGGCCCTCGATCATTTCACCGGCGAAAGGCCGCGCCGTCGGCGGATCTCGCGGGTCAGCACCACGCACAGGGTGATCACCGTCAGCGGCACCACGAACCACATCATGGCCTGGCTGAACACCGGCAGGGCGGCGTGCTGGGTGGCGTCGAGGATGAGGAAGGCGGTGTAGGCCACGTAGTAGCCGAAGAACAGCGCGCCCTCCCAGCGCTGGATGGTGTAGCCGACGAAGAAGATCGGCAGGCAGGCGATCGCCACCGCCATCATCACCGGATAGTCGAAGCGGATCGCCGCCTCCGACACCGGCAGGCCGCCCGGCGCCACCAGGGCGGTCAGGCCGAGCACGGCGAGGATGTTGAAGATGTTGCTGCCGACCACGTTGCCGACGGCGATGTCGCGCTCGCCGCGGATCGCCGCGGTGATCGACGTCGCGACCTCGGGCAGCGAGGTGCCGGCGGCGACGATGGTCAGGCCGATGACGAGCTCGGTGACGCCCATCGCGGTGGCGATCGTCACCGCGGACTCGACCAGCCATTGCGAACCGACCACCAGCAGCACCAGTCCGATGATGATCAGCGCGACGTTGACCGACCAGTGCTGGGCACCCTCGATGGCCTCGCCGGTCTCGCCGCTGGTCTTGCCGACGCGGATGGCGAGGATGCAGTAGCCGATCACGCCGGCGAACAGGATCGCGCCCTCCCAGAAGGCGATGCGGCCGTCCATCGACAGCACGAAGGCCAGCACCGAGACGCCGATCATGATCGGCACGTCGAGCTTGACCAGCTGTTTGCTGACCAGCAGCGGAGTGATCAGCGCCGACAGGCCGAGGATGAACAGCACGTTGAAGATGTTGCTGCCGATGACGTTGCCGACGGCGATGTCGGCCTCGTCTTTCCATGCCGAGGAGACCGAGATCGCCATCTCCGGCGAGCTGGTGCCGAAGGCGACCACGGTGAGGCCGACCACCAGCGGGGTGATGCCGAAGCCGACGGCGATGCGGGAGGCGCCCTTGACGAGGAAGTCCGCGCCCCAGATCAGCAGGGCAAGTCCGGCGACGAGGGTGAGTGCGGTGATCATGGCTTCAGGGTTTCGTCCATCAGTTCAAGGATGCGCCGGTACTGGTCGTACCAGGCCTCCGGCTGCACGTAGCCGTGGCGTTCGAGCGGGTAGCTCGCCAGTTCCCAGCCGTGCTTGCGCAGTTCGATCAGGCGCTGCGCCAGCCGCACCGCGTCCTGGTAGAGCACATTGTCGTCCATCATGCCGTGCGCGATCAGCAACCGCCCCTGCAGGCCTTCCGCGTGCTCGATCGGCGAGCTGGCGATGTAGACCTCGGGGCCGAGCTCCGGGGTGTCGAGGATGTTGCTGGTGTAGGGGTGCTGATAGTGCCGCCAGTCGGTGACCGGGCGCAGCGCCGCGCCGGCCCGGTAGACGCCCGGCTGCTTGAACATCGCCATCAGCGCGATGAAGCCGCCGTAGCTGCCGCCGTAGATGCCGATGCGGTCGCGGTCGGCCTGGTGGTGGGCGACCAGGTACTCGATGCCGTCCTGGTAGTCCTCCAGCTCGGGGCGGCCCATCTGCCGGTAGATGGCCGTGCGCCAGTCACGGCCGTAGCCCTCCGAGGCGCGGAAGTCGAGGTCGAGCACCAGGTAGCCGCGGTCGGCCAGCAGCTGGTGGAACATCTGCTCGCGGAAGTACTGCGGCCAGCGCTGGTGGACGTTCTGCAGGTAGCCGGCGCCGTGCACGAACATCACCACCGGGTAGCGCCGGCCGGGCTGCATCACGGGTGGCGCGTGCAGCTTGCCCCAGATGGTACCGGCACCATGCCGCGAGGGCACCTGCACGAGCTCGGGATCGCGCCAGGGGATGGCGCGGAAGGCGGCGCTGCGGGTGTCGGTGAGCCGGCGCACCTCGCCGCCCTCGACGCCGACCACCCCGGCCTGCGGCGGGGTGAAGCGGCGCGACCAGCGCAGGGCGATCTGGCGACCGTCGGGCGAAAGGCTGAAGTCCTCGACGGCGTCGATGGCGGTCAGCTCGCGCACCTCGCCGCCGGCCACCGGCACCCGGCAGATCTCGTAGTCGCCCGGCCAAGCGCGGTTGCAGAGGAACAGGAAGTGCCGGGCCTCGGCATCCAGCACCGGCAGCGAGGCCTCCCAGCGGCCCGAGGTCAGGGCGCGGGCGCGGCGGCCGTCCTCGACGTAGAGGTGCGAGAAGCCGGACTGCTCCGAAAGCCACCACGCCCGGCCGTCGGGCAGCACGCCGAAGTCGTTGAAGTTCCAGTTGATCCAGGCCGGGTCGGTGAGGCGGTGCACGGTCGCGATCGAGGCATCGGCGCGGTCGATGCGGACGATCCAGCGGTCCTTGTTGTCGACGCTGCGTAGCATGGCGAGCGGGCTGCCGTCGGGGCCGAAGCGCAGGTCCATCAGCCGCACCGGGCGCAGGCCGGAAAGCGGCGGTTGCTGGTGCCGGCGGCGCAGTTCGGCGAGCGGGTCGACGTCGATGCCGGGCAGGGTGGCGAGGTCGATCGTCGCCACCCGGCCGTCGGCGAGATCGACCAGCCGGAAGCTCTGGCCCACCGGCGGGTTGCGGCCGACCCGGGTGCGCACCGGCTCGCTCTCCTCGTAGCCGGACTCGGTGATGAACACCGGCATCTGGCCGCGCCGGCCGGGGTCGGCGCCCTTCGGCTCCAGCGCCACCAGCACGTGGCGGCCGTCGGTCGAGAGGTGGCTGGCGGCCAACACCACGTCGTCGCCGAGGTAGGTCGGGGCGATGCTGCGGGTCGGGTCGGCATCGCGCTGGGCGGCGGCCTCGGCGGCCAGCGCCGCGCGCTCCTCGCGCTGGCGGGCGAGGGTGGTGATCAGGCGCAGTTCGACCTCGCGCAGGGCGTCGGGCGGCGGCGGGGCCTGCGGGTCGCGCTCGGCCTTGAGCAAGGCCAGCGTGCGCTCGCGGCCCTCGGCGAAGCGCCAGCCGCGCCATTCCGGCCCGACCCGCCAGAGCAGGCCTCCGCCGTCGGCGGCGAAGCGCAGGTCGGTCTCCTCCTCCGGGCCCTGGGTCAGCTGCTGGCGCCGGCCGTCGGCCAGCGTCACCACGAACACGTCGCCGTGGCGCAGGTAGGCCATGCGCGTGCGCGCGGCGTCGAACAGCGGCTGCGGGGCGTCGGCCTCGGCCAGCGAAGCGCCTTCGAGCCGCACCGCCGCACCGCCGGCGGCGGGCTGCCGGAACACGTCGCGCACCGGCGAGCCGGCGCGCTTCTTGGTGTAGGCCACGTGCGTCGAATCGGCGCTCCACCAGAGCTGCTCCACCGGCGGGCCGATCCAATCCGGATGGTCCATGGCTTGGGCGAGGCTGATCGTCTCGGTACGGCCGTTGCCGTGGACGGCGGAGGGTTTGGCGAGGGTGGTGGTGGCGCTGGCGAGCGCGGCGACGAGCAGGGCGGGGCGGAAGACGGTGCGCATTCAGGACATCGTGTTGGACAAAGCGCGCGAAGCCTAGCAGGCGCCCGCAGGCATCGCCCGCCGGCGCGACGCTTCCGCCGGCGTGCCGCAGCCGCCACAATCCGGCGAATCCCTGCACGCGACCGACATGCCGGCTCCTGTCCACCCCTCCCGCAGCTTCCTGCCGTCGCACGCGGATGGCTGAGACCCGCCCGGCGATGGAACGCCTGCTGGCCCTGCCCCTGCTGGCCTCGGGCCTTGCGCTGGCCTTGCTGCCGGCGGCTTGGCCGGCGGGCGTGCCGGCGATCCTTGGCCCGTGGCTGGCCCAGCCCCTGCTGGCCCTCGGTTGCGCCCGCCTGTGGCCGGCCGCCGAGGCCCCGCCGCGGCGGCTCTGGTGGCGCGACGGCCTCGCCCTCGCCCTGCTCTGGGGCCTTGCCTTCGCCCTGTTCGGGCTGGCGCTCGTCTGGCCCTACAGCAGCCTGCTCCAGACCGGCAGCCTGCAGGCGGCGCTGGGCCTCGGGGCGGTGGCGGGCTTCGCCTGGACCATGGCCTGGCGGCACTGGACCCGGTTCGCCCTCGCCGCTCGCCAGGGGGGCGGTCTGGCCGCCCTGGCGGCGGCCCTGCCCGGCACCGCCTCGCTGGGTCGCGGCTTGGCCCTCGGGGCGGCGGTGCTGGCGGTGCTGGCGACCGGCTGGGTGCTGGTCCTGCCACCGCCGGGTCTCGCCACGCCCTGGGCACTGGCCCTGCCCTACGCCCTCGGCCTGCTGCTGGTGCATGCCGCCCTGCAACGCCACGGCGAGCCGCCGCGCCTGCCGGCGTGGGCACCGCCGGAGGATGACGACGACTCCGGTGCGGGCGAGGCCGGAACCGCCTCCGGCGACCTCGCCGCCGGGGAATCCACGGACCTCTTCGCCGCCGCCCGCGCCGGCCGCATCGACTTCGTGCTGGAGGCGCTGGAGGCCGGTGCCGACCCCGATGCCTGCCCCGGGCCGGACGCCCCCGACCAGCGCACCCTGGCCATGCTGGCCGCCCTGCTGCCCGACCTGCGGCTGCTGCGGGCGCTGATCGCCGCCGGCGTCGACTTGAACCAGGAGCATGCCGGCCTGACCCCGCTGCTGGCCGCCACCCGCGATTCCTGGCACGGCCGCATCGATGCCGTCAGCATGCTGCTGGCCAACGGCGCCGACCCGCGCCACCCCGACCGCGAGGGCAACACCCCCTTGCACCACGCCGCCCGCAGCACCGACCCGGCGGTGGCCGCGCAGCTGCTGGACGCCGGCGCCGATCTTGCCGCGCTGAATGCCGAGGGCCAGTCGCCGCTGGCCGCGGCCCTCGCCTCGGGCAATGCGCGGATGGCGCGTTTCCTGCTCGAGCGCGGTGCCCGCCCGGAACTGCCCGGCGCGGTGCCGGCCCTGCTCGCCGCCGCCGCCGGCGAGGACGACGATCCGGCCGGGGTGCTGCTGCTGCTGCGCCACAAGGCCCGGGTCGATGCCCGCGACGGCCGCGGCCGCAGTGCCCTGCTGGAGGCCATCGCCCTCGGCCACGAGGCGATCACCCGCGCCCTGCTCGAGGCCGGGGCGGCGGTCGGCCTCGCCGACGCGGAAGGGCGCAACGCCCTGCTGGAAGCCGCCGCCTCGCCCAACCCGGCCCTGCTGCCGCTGGTGGCGGCGCGGCGGCCGGATCCGGCCGCCACCGACCACGGCGGGCGCAACGCCCTGGCCCTGGCCTGCCTGGCCGGAGTGGAACCGGCGAGGCTGCGCGCCCTGATCGACCTCGGGGTCGATCCGCAGCAACGCGATGCCGCCGGCCGGCGGCCGGTCGACCACGCCATCGGCGCCGGTCGCTGGCCGCTGGTGGCGGTGCTCGATCCCGATGCCGCCCTGCCCGAGGGCAGCCTCGAGGCCGCCGGGCCGCCATCGTCCCGGGAGCGCCTGCGGCAGGCCCTGGCCGAAGGCGATTTCGCCACGGCCGCCGCCCTGCTCGAGGGGGCCGACCCGCCCTCCCGCGCCGCCTGCTCGATGCTGCTGCTGGAATTCGCCGAAGCCGACGGTCTGGCCGCGGCGACCTGGCTGCTGCACCGTGGTGCCCGCCTCGACGATCGCATCGCCGGCATGGACAGCGTCGGCCTGCTCCTGCTCGACCGCGGCCTCGCTGGCGCGGCTCTGCTCGAACGGGCCCTGCAGGCCGGGCAGGTCCCGCAGGGCGCCGGCGCACTGGCGCGCTGGCTGGCCGCCAGCGCCGCCGACCCGGCGCGGGCCGAGCCGCTGGCCCTGGGCCTGCTGGAGCGTGGGGTCGATCCCTTCGCGCCCGCACCCGGGGGCGAACCGGCGCTGCTGCTGGCCGCCGCCGGCGGCCAGCAGCGCCTGCTCGCGGCCCTGCTGGCCCGCGGCCTCGACCCCGGGGCGCGCGACCCGCGCGGCAACACCGCGCTGCACCGGGCGGTGGCGCGCGGCGATGCGGCGATGGTCCGCCAACTGGTCCGCCACGGCGCGCCGGCCGAGGCGCGCGCCGCCGACGGCCAGACCCCGCACGGCCTCGCCGTGGCGCGTGGCCGCCACGATCTCGCCGAGTGGCTGGACTGGCGGCCCTGGCGCCTGCCCGGCCGGGCCCTGCGGGACGCCGACCTGCCAGCGGCCGCGGTGGCCGGCGACCTCGCCGCGGTGGAGCGGCTGCTGGCGCTCGGCCTGCCGGTCGATGCCGTCGATGCCCAGGGCTGCACCGCCCTGCTGCGCGCCAGCGGCGGCGGCCATCTTGCCTTGGTCGAACACCTGCTCGGCCACCGTGCCGACCCGGCCCTGGCCGCCCGCACCGGGGCCACGCCGCTGTCGGCGGCGATCAGCATGCGCCACGCGGCGGTGGTGGATCGCCTGCTGGCCGCCGGCGCCGACCCCGACCAGCCGATGCCCGGCGGGGTGCGGCCGCTCATGCTGGCGGCCGCGCTGGGCCTGCCCGAACTGGCGGCCCGCCTGCTGCGGGCCGGGGCCGACCCCGCCCACCGCGACGACCAGGGACTCGGCGCCTTGCATTGCGCGGCGCTGTTCGCCTTCGGGGCCCGCGAGCGCGCCCGCGTGCTGGCCCTGTTCGACACCCTGCTGCTGGCCGAGGCCGTGCCCGACGGGGACCCGCCGCCGCCGGCACCGACGCCGCTGCTGCTGCTGCTCGGCGCCCGCGCCGAAGCCGGGGCCAGCCACGACGAGGACGTGCTGCTGGCCGCCGTCGATCGCCTGCTGGCCGAGGGGGTGGCGCTGGACCGCGCCGAGCAGCGCGGCCTGACCGCCCTGCACCTCGCCGCCCTGCACGGCATGGGGCGGGTAGTCGATCGGCTGCTGCGCGAGGGCGCCAATCCCGCCCTCCGCGACCGTTACGGCCGCACCCCGGCGGACCTCGCCCTGCTGCGCGGTTTCGTCGACATCGCCGCCTGCTTCGCGCCCGGCCGCACGCCGGCGGCCTGAGCGCCGCGCTCGGGCTTGGTCTCGGGATGGCGAGCCTGTCGGTGGATCAGAGCGTTTGGCCCCGGGGTGGCGAGCCTGTCGGCGGATCAGAGCGTTTGGCCTCGGGAGGGCGAGCCTGTCGGCGGATCGGGCCACCTGCTTTCCGCGCGATCGCCCATCCATGGGCTCACGCGCGGCGCTCGGCTCCTGCCTCGCTGCCGCAGGACGGCCCTCACCGCCGCGGCTC
>JAGXSL010000081.1 GCA_018333835.1 Lysobacteraceae bacterium | reverse complement strand
CCACCGCCGAGCAGCAGGCCTTCGCCGAGGACGTGGACGCCCTGCGCGACGCGGTCGAGCGGCTGGCGGCGCGGATCGAGCGCCTCGACGCCCGGCGCGGCGGCGGGGTCGGGGCATGATCGCCGCCTCGCTTCGCGCCCTGCGCATCGTGCGGGTGCTGTTCAAGCACCGGCTCGACGCCCTGCTCGCCGGCACGCCCTTCGCGAAGCTGCGCTGGCTGCTGCGCCCGCTCGGCCGCGGCACCTCCGACACCCCGCGCGGCGAGCGGCTGCGCGCGGCGCTGGAGGAACTGGGGCCGATCTTCGTCAAGTTCGGGCAGATCCTCTCGACCCGCCGCGATCTCCTGCCGCCCGACGTGGCCGATGCCCTGGCCCTGCTGCGCGACCGGGTGGCGCCGTTCCCGGGCGCGGAAGCCCGGCGCATCATCGAGGCGCAGCTCGGCCGTCCGATCGAGACGCTCTACACCGAGTTCGACGAGACCCCGCTGGCCTCGGCCTCGATCGCGCAGGTCCACGCCGCGCGCCTGCGCCGACCCGACGGCTCGCCCGGCCGGGCGGTGGTGGTCAAGGTCGTCCGGCCTGGCATCGAGCAGCAGATCGACGCCGACCTGCGGCTTCTCAAGGCGCTGGCCGAGGTCGCGGCCCGTACCCACCCGCGCGCCGACAAGATCCGCCCGCACGAGGTGGTGGCGGAGATCGAGGCCACCCTGCGCGGCGAGCTCGACCTGCAGCGCGAGGGCGCCAACGCCTCGCTGCTGCGGCGCTACTGGCAAGACAGCGACGACCTCTACGTGCCCGAGGTGTTCTGGAGCCACAGCCACGAGCGCGTGCTGACGCTGGAACGGGTGAGCGGCATCCCCTCCGACGACATCGCCGCGCTGGAGGCCGCCGGCATCTCGCGCAGCCGGCTCGCCGCCAAGGGCGTGCGGGTGTTCTACCAGCAGGTGTTCCGCGACAACTTCTTCCACGCCGACGCCCACGCCGGCAACATCTGGGTCGATCCCGACCCGGCGCGGCGCGACAACCCGCGCTTCATCGCGCTCGACTTCGGCATCATGGGCCAGCTCTCGGACGCCGACCAGTACTACCTCGCCGAGAACTTCATGGCGATCTTCCGCCGCGACTACCGGCGCATCGCCGAGCTGCACATCGAGGCCGGCTGGATGCCCGCCCACCTGCGCCTCGACGAGCTGGAGGCCGCCACCCGCGCGGTCTGCGAGCCCTACTTCACGCGGCCGCTGGCCGAGATCTCGCTGGGCGAGGTACTGGTCAAGCTGTTCCGCACCGCGCAGCAGTACCAGCTCACCCTGCAACCGCAGCTCATCCTGCTGCAGAAGACCCTGCTCAACATCGAGGGCGTGGCGCGCCACCTCGACGCCCGGCTCGACATCTGGGCCGTGGCCCAGCCGGTGCTGGAGGGCATCCTGCGCGAACGCTACAGCCCGCAACGCCTGGCCGAGGCGTTCAGGAAGCGCCTGCCCGAGATCATCACCCGCGCCCCGGACGTGCCGCGGCTGGTCCACGGCTTCCTCGCCCAACAAGTGGAGGGGCGGCAGCGCATCCACATCGACTCGCGCGACCTCGCCGAGCTGGCGCGGATCTCGGCGGTGAACCAGCGGGCGGCGGTGTACGCCATCCTCGGGGCCGGGCTGATGGTCAGCGCCGCCGTGCTGGCCGGGCTGGACGCCGGCGGCCCGCACTGGTTCGGCATCGGCACCGCGACCTGGATCGCCGGCGCCGGCGCGCTGGCCTGCTTCGTCGCGGCCTGGCCGCGGCGGAAGTGAGTGATCTCGCGATCCCGGTGCTGCACGCCGACGCGCAGCTCGCCGTGGTCGCCAAGCCGGCGCGCCTGATGGCCCACGACAGCGCGCTCGCGCGCGGCGAGCACGACTTCCTCGCCGACCGCCTGCGCGCGCAGTTCGGCCGTCCGCTGCACCTCGTCCACCGGCTCGACCGCGCCACCTCGGGCTGCCTGCTCGTGGCCTTCGACCGCGACACGGCGCGGCTTTTGAGCGAGCAGTTCATGACCCGCGCCGTCGAGAAGACCTACCTCGCCGTCTGCCGCGGCTGGCCGGAACCGGCCGAAGGCCTGATCGACCACCCACTCGACGGCGGCCCCGGCAAGCCGGAGAAGAAGCCGGCGCAGACGGCCTACCGGGTGCTCGCCACCGGCGCGATGCCCTGGCCCTACGGCGGGCACGCCGAGTCGCGCTTCGCCCTCGTCGAGTGCAGGCCGCACACGGGTCGCTTCCGGCAGATCCGCCGACACCTGAAGCACCTCCACCATCACCTGATCGGCGACACCAGCCACGGCGACGGCGCGCGCAACCGCATGTTCCGCCAGCACCTCGGCGTGCACCGGATGCTGCTGCACGCCTGGCGGCTCGTCTTCACGCACCCGGCCGACGGCAGCCTGGTCAACGTCGAGGCGCCGGCGGACGCCGAGTTCCGGCGGGTGCTGGCGGCCTTCGGCTGGCGGTGGCCCGGCACTGAGGCTTGAACCGTCATCGAGGGCGGTCCAGCATGGCGGCATGCGCCTCGCTTCCGCCCTCGCGGTGTTGCTGGCCCTCCCGGCCCTGGCGGGAAATCCCGCGCTGACGGCGGTCGAGGCGACCACGCCGCGCCCGGCCGCCGAGGACCGGACGGTGCGCTTCCCCGCGCGCGGCGAAGCCGGCGACCGCCGCTTCGATTTCGCCACCGAACTGCTGGCCCTGGTGCTGGAGCGCGACGGTGGCGGCTGGCGGGTGCAGGTCGTCGGAGCGATGAACCAGCCACGCGCCGCCCAGTCCGCCCGCGAGGGCCACGTCGATGTGGTGATGCTGCCGCACGTGGCCAAGGGCGATTCCGGCCTGCTGCCGGTCGTGCGGCCGCTGCGCCGCGGCCTGCTCGGGGTGCGCCTGCTGCTGACCCGGCCGGAGCGCGCCGCCGACCTGATGCACGTCGCCGACGCCGCGGAACTCAAGAGCCGCTTCGTCAAGGGCTACGGCCATGCGTGGCTGGACCGGCCGGCGATGGCGGCGATGGGTTTCCGCATGGAACTGGGCACCAGCTACGCCGGCCTGTTCGACATGCTGCGCGCCCGCCGCTTCGACTACCTGCACCGCGGCGTCAACGAGCTGCGGGCGGAACTCGCCGATCCGCGGCTGGCCGGCCGCGGCCTGGTGGTGGTGCCGGGGATCGCGCTGCACTACCCGCTCGACGACTATTTCTTCGTCACGCCGGGGCGGCCCGACCTGGCCCGGGCCATCGACCGTGGCTTCCAGCGGGCGCTGGAGGACGGCAGCTATGCGGCTCTGTTCCAGCGCCATTTCGGTGCGGCGATGCGCGAGGCGGAACTGGAATCACGCAGCATCCTGCACCTCAGCGACTACCCGGTGCCGGCCGGCACTCCGCTGGAGGAGTTCGACGTGCTGGGCCTGGTGCGCTCGGTCGGGGTGTTCCGCTTGCTGGCACCGGCACCGCCGGCTCCGACACCGCCGCCGCGCTGAAGGGCGACGGCAACGGCCGGGGAGGGCTTCAGCGCTCGACGATGGCGGCCACGCCCATGCCGCCCGCCGTGCAGATCGAGATCAGCGCGCGGCCCGAGCCCTTCTGCCTCAGCAGTTTCGCTGCCGTCGCAACAATCCGCGCGCCAGTGGCGGCAAAGGGATGGCCCAGCGCCAGCGAGCTGCCGACCACGTTGAGCTTGGCCCGGTCGATGCTGCCGAGCGGCGCGTCGAGGCCGAGCTTCTGCCTGCAGAACTCGGCCGATTCCCAGGCCTTCAGCGTGCACAGCACCTGCGCGGCGAAGGCCTCGTGGATCTCGTAGAAGTCGAAGTCCTGCAGCGTGAGCCCGTTGCGCGTGAGGAGCTGGGCCACCGCCCAGGCCGGGGCCATCAGCAGGCCGTCGCCGTGCACGAAATCGACCGCGGCCACCTGCGCATCGCGCAGGTAGGCCTGCACCTCGAGGCCGCGCTCGGCGGCCCATTCCTCCGAGGCCAGCAGGCAGGCCGAGGCGCCGTCGGTGAGCGGCGTCGAGTTGCCGGCGGTCAGCGTGCCCTGGCCCGAGCTCTTGTCGAAGGCCGGCTTCAAGGTGGCGAGCTTCTCGACCGTGGTCTCGGGGCGGAGGATGTTGTCGCGCTCGACGCCGCGGAAGGGCACCACGAGGTCGGCGTAGAAGCCCTCGGCGTAGGCCTTGGCGGCCTTGGCGTGGGATTCGTAGGCGAGCTGGTCCTGCTCGGCGCGGGCGATACCCCACTCCTTGGCCATGATCTCGCAGCTCTCGCCCATGCTCTTGCCGGTGCGCGGCTCGGCGACGCCGGGGAACTCGGGAGCGAGTTCGCGGAACGAGAAGCCCTTGAGCAGCGCCTTGGCGCGGTCCGCCGGCGCCTTGGCCATGTTCACATCGAGCAGGCGGCGGCGGAAGGCGCGGCTGTGCACGATCGGCACGTCGGAGGTGGTGTCGGAGCCGCCGCCGATGCCGGCCTCGATCTGTCCCAGCGCGATCTTGTTCGCCACCGCGATGACGGTGTCGAGCGAAGTGCCGCAGGCGCGCTGCATGGTGATGCCCGGCGTGTAGGGCGAGAGGCCGGAACTGAGTGCGACCTCGCGGCCGAGGTTCCAGTCGCTGCTGTGCTTGAGCACCGCGCCCATCGCCACTTCGCCCAGCGTCAGGCCGTGCAGGCCAAACCGCTCGACCACGGCGCCGACCGCCTTGATCGACAGGCCGAGGTTGCCGACGTCGTGGTAGGCGGTGTTGTTGCGGCAGAACGGGACGCGTTGGCCGCCGAGGATGGCGACGCGGCGGGTGGGGCGGGAATTCATCGGCACGGGCTCCAGGGATCGGTTGGCGGGGATCGGTGGCAGGATCGCGGTCAGGCCGCCTGCGGCGGCCAGGATTGCGGCTGGCGCCGCCAGGCGGCTTCCAGCCAAGCGATGAACAGCGGCACTTCCGGGCCGGCATCGCCGAGCGCGCGCCAGCGCGCCAGCATGGTGGCCGGGTGCACGCCTTCGATCAGCACCTCGCAGGCCTCGGCGAACAGCCGCGTCCACAAGGGCGTGCAGGCGATGGCCGGGCGGGCCGCCTCGAGCCGGGCGCGCTCGGCGTCCCGGCGGGTGGCATCGCCGTCGGGCCGGCGCACCACCATCTGCACCCAGGGCGAGTCGCTGTGCTCGAACACCAGCTCCAGCCCGGCGTGGCGGACGTACAGCCGCAGCTCCTCGGGCGTGCAGAACTGGTTGCGGGCCACGTCCTTGCGTTGCGCGGGGTCGCTGCGCCCGACCTCGTCGACCTCGTAGGCGAAGCGCCGCCAGCCCACCGGATGGGCGAGGTTCCAGTGGTCGAAGTAGAACAGCCCGCCGGGGCGCAGCACCCGCGCCACCTCGCGCAGGTAGAGCACCATGTCCTCCTTGTCCATGTGGATGAACACGGCGACGCACCAGCCCTTGTCCATCGTGGCGTCGGCCAGCGGCGCGAGGCGGGGGCCGTCGAGGGCCAGCGCGGTGGCGCCCGGCACCCCGGCCAGCCGCTGGCGGGCCAGCGCGGCCATGTTGTCGGCGATGTCGAGGCCGGTCCAGGAGGCCGCCTCCGGGGCGAGTTGGGCCCCGAGACGGCCGACCCCGCAACCGATCTCGAACAGGTGCTCGTCGCGGCCCGGTGCCAGCGCCGCCCGCAGCTGCGCGGCAGTGTAGGCACCGGTGCGGGCGAGCACCGCCTCGTCGGCGCTGCCGTCCACCGCCAGCATGCCGTCCAGCAGGTTGGTCGAGCGGGCGTTCCAAGTCGCCTTGTAGTTGTCGTCGCGGGGCGTCATGGGCCGGGGCGCGGGGGAGGCAGGCTAGGATAGACCTCCCACGCCCCCGCCCCAAGCCATGCCCGATCCGTCGCCCGCCGAGGCGATCGCCGCCCTCGGCGCCATCGCCATCGAACTCGGCACGGCCCCGCCCGGCCGCGACGCCCTGCCCCAGGCCGAAGCCGGCGACTGGGCCGCCCTGCTGGCCGCCGACCTCGCCCGGCTGCTGCCGGCGGCCGCCGACCTCGACCTGGTGCTGGCCGCCGCCCTCTACGACCCGGCGGAACTGCTGCGCCCACGCTCCCCGCTGCATGCCGAGCTCGAACAGCTGGCGGCGCGCGCGCCCGGCCGCAGCGGCGGGCGGGTGCTCGCCTTCGGTGCCGCCGCCGACGGATTGCCGCCGCGGCTGGCGCCCGATCCCGCCTTGGCGGCCGGCCCGCTGCGGGTGCTGCCGTTCCTGCTGCGGGGCGAACCCGCCACCGTGCAGGCGGTGGGGGCGGAGATGGAATCGCGCCTGCTCGACACCGGCATGGCCGGTGCCGCCACCGCGCTGGCCACGCAGTCGGCCTTCGGCCTGCGCATCGAGCATATGCGCTACCTCAGCCTGCACGATTTGATGGCGATGATGGCGATGCAGTACGAGCACGCCGGCGTCGGCGCGCTCTGGCCGGTGATCGAGGCGGCGCTGTTCGGCGATGCCGGCGAGATCCTGCTGGACGCCCCGCCGGAACCGCTGCTGCGCTACAGCGAAGGCCGGGTGCGGATCGCCCTGCTCGACGCCGAAGCCTGGCTGCAGGGCGGTTTCGTCCCGGCCGGTGGAAGCGCGAATGCCGAGAAGCTGGAGCGCCTGTTCGGCCGCTTCGAGGCCCGGCAACGGCAGTTCGCCGCGGTGCTCGGCAGCCACGGCATCGAAGTCACCTTCGACCACTGCCCGTTCGGCAAGGACCCGCGGGCGATCCTGCGCGCCGACTAGCCGGCCGGCTTGCGGCCGCGCCGGCCCGGGCCGAGTTTGCGCGCCACCGCGTTGCGGCCGACGCCGAGCTGCCGGGCGGCACGCTGGCGGTGGCCGTGGTGGTGGGCGAGTGCGACGGCCAGCAGGGTCTCCTCGAAGGCCTCGCGCAGCGCTTCGGCGAAGCCCTGCTCGCCGGCGGCGAGCCGCGCCTGCACGGCGGCTTCGAGCGCCCGGCGCCAGTCGGCGTCGCTGCCCTCGTCCCGCGCCCCCGGCTCGCGCAGCGCGGCATCCACCGCCGCCGCGGGGATGCGCTCGCCGGCCGCCAGCGCGACCAGGCGGAAGCAGAGGTTGCGCAGTTCGCGCACGTTGCCGGGAAACGGATGCCGCTGCAGCCGCTCGACGGCCGCGCTGGCCAGCCGCCGAGGACCGAGGCCCATGGCCTGCGCGGCCTCATCGACGAAGCGCGCGGCGAGCCGCGGGATGTCCTCGCGGCGCTCGCGCAGCGGCGGCAGGCTCACGCGCAGCACGTCGAGGCGGTGCAGCAGGTCCTCGCGGAAACGGCCCTCGCGCACCCGGGCGGCGAGGTCCTGGTGGGTGGCGGCGATGACCCGCACATCGACGCGGATCAGCTCGCGGCCGCCGACGCGGAAGAACTCGCCCTCGGCCAGCACGCGCAGCAGCCGCGTCTGCAAGCCGGCCGGCATGTCGCCGATCTCGTCGAGGAACAGCGTGCCGCCGTCGGCCTGTTCGAACCTTCCCACATGACGCTTGTTCGC
>JAGXSL010000080.1 GCA_018333835.1 Lysobacteraceae bacterium | reverse complement strand
CGACGCGCTTGCCGCCGACCGGCCCGCCGGCCGCGCCCAGGGCCGGCAGGCCGAGCCGTTCGCGCAGGCCGTCGATGAGCTCGTGCTCCAAGGTCGGGGCATCGTCGCTGGCGCAGTAGACGCGGGCGATGGCGGGCGCATCGAGCAGGTGCAGCAGGGCAGCGGCCACGTCCTCGACGTGGATGCGGTTGGTCCAATGCGCCGCACCGGGCTCGTCGCGGCGGGCGCGCTGCCACATCCGCGCGCGGCCGGGGCCGTAGATGCCGGAGGCGCGGAAGGCGCAGGCCCCGGGGTGGGGGGCGAGTTCGGCCTCGGCTTCGAGCAGCACGCGACCGTTGAACGCGGAAGCATCGGCGGGCGTGGCCTCGTCGACCCAGCCACCGCCGTCCTCGGCGTAGACGGCGGTGCTGGAGACGAACAGCAGCCGGCCGATGGCGGCGTGGTCGAGCAGGCGGCGCAGGCCGTCGCGGTAGAGGGCGCGGTAGGCGGCCTCGCTGCGTTCGTCGGGTGCGGCGCAGAACACCAGCGCGTCCAGCCGCTTCGGGATCGCATCGAAGCCCGCGCCGCTGCCGAGGTCGGCGCGCAGCGCGCGGATGCCCGGCCCGGTCGCTCGTTCGCGGCGGCGCAGGGCCAGCACGTCCCAGCCGGCCGCCGCCGCCCCGGCGGCGAGGCGCAGGCCGGTGTCGCCGGCACCGGCGATCAGCAGCAGGCGGGAATTCACGGCAGGACCGCCGGCGGGGTGGCGTGGCTTCGTCGGATCATGCGGCGATGCTACCTTTCGCGGCATGCTCCGTGCGCCCAACCTCGTCTTGGTCGGCCCGACGGGCGCCGGCAAGACCTCCATCGGCCGGCGCCTCGCCGAGCGTTTCGGCCTCACCTTCGTCGATCTCGACCACGCCGTCGAGGCCGCCGCCGGCGTGCCGGTGGCGACGATCTTCGAGCGCGAGGGCGAGGCCGGCTTCCGCGAGCGCGAGTCCCGCCAGCTGGCGCTCGAACTGGCCGGCGAGGACCGCCTCCTCGCCACCGGCGGCGGCGCGGTGCTGCGCGAGGAGAACCGCGAGCGGATGCGCCAGCGCGGCTGCGTGCTGCACCTCGCGGTGTCGGTCGAGGAACAGTTGAAACGCCTAACCCGGGACCGCACCCGCCCGTTGCTGCAACGCCCCGACCGCGAGGAGGTGCTGCGGGCGATGGCCACTGCACGGACGCCGCTCTACGAGGCGGTCGCCGACCTGCACTTCGACACCAGCGGCCTGACGCCGGCCCAGGCCTGCCTGCGGCTGGTGCCGCCATTGCGCGACCGCTGGTTGCGGACGAGGGCGGCGTGACGACGGCCACCGCGGCCCTTGCGGGCACCACCGCCGTGCACACCGTCGAGGTCGAACTCGGCGCCCGCCGCTACCCGATCCACATCGGCCCCGGCTTGCTCGACGACGGCCCGCGGCTGGCCGCGCTGGCCCCGGGCCGCCACGTGCTGATCGTCAGCGACACCAACGTCGCGCCGCACTACCTCGCCCGCGTCGAGGCGGCCTTCGCCGCTGCGGAAACCGGCAAACGGGTGGCCGCCCACGTGCTGCCACCGGGCGAGCAGGAAAAAACGCTGGCGCGCTTCGGCGAGCTGATGTCGGTGCTGGCCCGGCTCGGCGCCCACCGCGATGCCACGCTCGTCGCCCTCGGCGGCGGCGTGGTCGGCGACCTCACCGGCTTCGCGGCGGCCTGCTGGATGCGCGGCGTGCGTTTCGTGCAACTGCCGACCACCCTGCTGGCGATGGTCGATTCCTCGGTGGGCGGCAAGACCGCCGTCGACCTGCCCGAGGGCAAGAACCTGGTGGGGGCCTTCCACCAGCCCGCGGCGGTGGTCGCCGACACCGCCACGCTGGCCACCCTGCCCGACCGCGAACTGCGCGCCGGCCTCGCCGAGGTGCTGAAGTACGGCGCGCTCGGCGATGCCGCCTTCTTCGACTGGGTGGAGGCGAACGCGGCAGCACTGCGGGCACGCGATGCGGGCGCACTGGTCCATGCCATCGCCCGCTGCTGCACGATGAAGGCCGGCATCGTCGCCCGCGACGAAACCGAGAGCGGCGAGCGCATGCTGCTCAACCTCGGCCATACCTTCGGCCACGCCATCGAGGCCGAACAGGGCTTCGGCGGGCTGGTGCACGGCGAGGCGGTGGCGGTGGGCATGGTGCTGGCCGCCAGGCTGAGCAGCCGGCTCGGCCTCGCCCCGGCCAGCGATGGCGAACGGCTGGCCGCCGTGCTGCAGACCCTCGGACTGCCGACCGCGCTCCCCGCCGGGCTGGAGGCCGATGCCCTGCTCGCCCGCATGCGGCTCGACAAGAAGAACGCCTCGGGGCGGTTCCGGCTCGTGCTCTGGCACGGGATCGGCCGCGCCTTCGTCGCCACCGGCATCGACGAAGCGGCGCTGCGCGCGGTGCTGGTGCCATGAATCCCGCCCGGGAACCGACCGAAGCCACCCCCCCCTGCGCCGTCCGGGAGCGGGTCGAAGCCACGATCCCCTGCGCCGTCTGTGGCGGGCGCGAGGCCGAGGTGGTCGCCGATACCGACCGCCATGGCCGGCCCCTGCGCAGCCTGCTCTGCACCGGCTGCGGCCTGGTCCGGGTCGATCCGCGGCCTGCCGATGCCGAGCTCGGTCGTTTCTACGCCGAGGACTACCGGCGCGAATACAAGGGCGAGCACCGGCCCAAGCCCAAGCACTGCCACCGCCAGACCCTCGGCGCCATCGAGCGCGCCGAGGCCCTGCTGCCGCGCTGGCGGCCGGGCCTGCGGGTGCTGGACGTGGGCGCCGGCGCCGGCTTCTTCCCCTACGTGCTCAAGCGCCGCGGCATCGCCATCGACGGCATCGAGCCGAACCGCGGCTACGCCGGCTTCGCCCGCGAGGTGCTGGGGCTGGACCGGGTGCAGGTCGGCTTCCTGCACGAACTGCGCCCGACCGAGCCCTACGACCTCATCACCATCCACCACGTGTTCGAGCACCTGCCCGACCCGCGCGCGGCGATGGCGCAACTGCGCGCGCTGCTGGCCGCGGACGGCCGGGTGCTGATGGAAGTGCCGAACATCGAGGCGACCTACCACGCCCCGAACCGCGTCTTCCACGTCGGCCACCTGCACTGGTTCAACCCCGCCACCCTGGCCGCGCTGGCTCGGCAATGCGGTTTCGAGGTCGAATCGCTGCGCTTGGTGCCGCGCACCGCGCACATCGCCGTGGAATTACGCCGCAGCGAGGCCGCGGCGGATCCGGCGGCGACCATGGCGGGGCTTGCCGGCAATGCCGCGCGGGTCGCCGCCCTGCTGCGCCGCCACACCGTGGCGCGCCACTACCTCGGGGCCACGCCCTACCGGCGCCTGCTGCGCAAGGCTTGGCAATACGGCCGCGAGCAATGGCAGGTGCGCGCCACGACCGACGGCCGGGCGATCTGCGACGCGCTCTGCGATGCCTGGCTGCGCGGCTGAGGCCGCTTCGGCCTACTTCGCCGCCATCAGCGCCAGCGTGGTGTCGAGCATGCGGTTGCTGAAGCCCCACTCGTTGTCGTACCAGGCCAGCACCTTCACCAGCGTGCCGCCCATGACGCGGGTCTGCGTGCTGTCGTAGATCGAGCTGCGCGGGTCGTGGTTGAAGTCCACCGACACCAGCGGCTTGGTGTTGACGCCGAGGATGTCCTTGAGCGCGCCGTTCGAGGCCTCCAGCATGGCGGCATCGATCTCGGCCTTGGTGGTGGCGCGGGCGGCGACGAAGGAAAGATCGACCACCGAGACGTTGATCGTCGGCACGCGCATGGCGAAGCCATCGAGCCGACCGTTGAGCTCCGGCAGCACCAGGCCCACCGCCGCGGCCGCACCGGTCTTGGTCGGGATCTGGCTCATCGTCGCCGAGCGGGCGCGACGCAGGTCGGAGTGGTAGACGTCGGTCAGCACCTGGTCGTTGGTGTAGGCGTGGATGGTCGTCATCAGGCCATGGACGATGCCCACCTTGTCGTGCAGCACCTTGGCGAGTGGCGCCAGGCAGTTGGTGGTGCAGCTGGCGTTCGAGATGACCGTGTCGGAGCCTTTGAGCACGCCGTGGTTGACGCCGTAGACGATGGTCGCATCGACGTCGCTGCCGCCCGGCGCCGAGATGATCACCTTCTTGGCACCGCCGGCGAGGTGCGCGCCGGCCTTGACCTTCGAGGTGAAGATGCCGGTGCACTCCAGCACCACGTCGACGCCGTGGGCACCCCAGGGCAGCTTGGCCGGGTCGCGCTCGGCGAACACCTTGATGCGGTCGCCGTTGATCACGAGATCGCCGCCGTCCACCGCCACCGTGCCCGGGAAGCGGCCGTGGGCAGTGTCGTACTGGGTCAGGTGGGCGTTGGTCTCGGCGTCGCCGAGGTCGTTGATGGCGACGATCCGGATCTCGCCGTTCCGCTGCGACTCGTACAGCGCGCGGAGGACGTTGCGACCGATGCGGCCGTAGCCGTTGATGCCGACCTTGATGGCCATGGGGGCTCCTGTGGGCGTGGTGGGAGAAAGCCCCCAGTTTAGCGCGCGCGGCAGGGCGGCCGGCGTGCCATCAGGGGCTTTGACCGTCGTCAAATCAGCGCTTGACCGGCGTCAACGGCCATTCCCGCGACCGGTCGGACACTGGCCGGGACGCGGGGCGACAGGCTCCGCACCATCAAGGAGAACCCCATGTCCCTGCTGTCCCGCACCGCCCTCGCCACCGCCCTCGCCCTCGCCGCGACCTCGGTCCAGGCCTCCGACGACTGGTTCTTCCGCGTCGGCGCCACCCACGTCAACCCGGATTCCGACAACGGTACGCTGGCCGGCACGCTGCGCACCACGGTCGACAGCAACACCCAGATCGGCCTGACCATCGGCCGCTACCTCGACGACCACTGGGCGATCGAGGTGCTGGCCGCCACGCCCTTCCGCCACACCGCCAGCCTCAACGGTGCCGAGGCGGTCGACCTCAAGCACCTGCCCCCGACCGTCAGCTTGCAGTACTACTTCGGCGCGGCCGATGCCGCCTTCCGCCCCTTCGTCGGCGCCGGCCTCAACCACACCATCGCCTTCGACATTGATGAGCGCGGTCCGGTCGCCGGTGCCCGCATCGACCTCGACAACAGCTGGGGCCTCGCCGCGCAGGCCGGCCTGCTGTTCAAGACCGGGGACTGGGACGTGGTCGCCGACCTGCGCTGGATCGACATCGGGCTCGACGCCCAGCTCAACGGCGCCGACATCGGCACGGTCGACGTCGACCCGCTGGTGTTCAGCGTGATGGTCGGCACCCGCTTCTGAGATCGGGACCGGCACACCCCCGGCCGGGCGCCCGGTCGGGGGTGTTGCGTTTCCGGGCCTCGCGAACTCCAAGCGGCGCGCTTTGCAAGGCGGGCCTGTCGGGGGATCGGCTCAGGTTCTGGCTGGCGAGCCTGTCGGCGGATCAATCTGAACCGCCCCGGCTTTCTCGGAGGCTCCGAACCTTGAGAGGATTGGAGCATGAACAAGTTGCCGAGGTACGCACCCGAGGTGCGTGAGCGAGCGGTTCGGATGGTGCTGGAGCACCAGTCCGAGTATTCGTCGCAGTGGGCGGCGATCGGCGCGGTGGCGGCGAAGATCGGCTGCCAGCCGGAGACGCTGCGGATCTGGGTGCGGCAGGCCGAGCGCAACCAAGGCTTGCGGCCGGGCCCGACGACCGATGACAAGGCGCGGCTGAAGCAGCTCGAGAAGGAGAACCGCG
>JAGXSL010000079.1 GCA_018333835.1 Lysobacteraceae bacterium | reverse complement strand
TGGGCCGTGATGGATTCGAACCATCGACCAACTGGTTAAAAGCCAGCTGCTCTACCGACTGAGCTAACGGCCCGCGGAACGCGAAGCCCCGCCGTCGCGGCGGGGCGCGAAGTGTAGCGCAAGCAGGTGGTTGCGGCAGCCGCCCGGCGGCATGGCGTTCAGCGCGGCGCGTAGCGCGTGGCGTCGGCCACGCCGGCTTTCGCGAAGCCCTCGGCGCGCAGCCGGCAGGCGTCGCAGCGACCGCAGGCGCGGCCTTCGGCATCGGCCTGGTAGCAGCTCACGGTCTCGGCGAAATCGACGCCGAGGCGTAGGCCCGCGAGGACGATGTCCGCCTTCGACAGGGCGATCAGCGGCGCATGCACGCGGAGGCCGCCCGCCTCGACGCCGGCCCGGGTGGCGAGGTTGGCGAGCCGCTCGAAGGCGGCGATGAACTCGGGCCGGCAATCCGGATAGCCCGAATAATCGACCGCGTTGACGCCGCAGAACAGGTCACGGGCACCGAGCACCTCGGCCCAGCCCAGCGCGATCGAGAGCAGGAGGGTGTTGCGCGCCGGCACGTAGGTCACCGGGATGCCGGTTGTCGGCGCCTCCGGCACGGCGATGTCGGCGGTGAGCGCCGAGCCGCCGATGGCGCGCAGGTCGACCTCGACGATCTTGTGTGCCGCCGCGCCGAGGCTCGCGGCATTGCGCGCCGCCGCCTGCAGTTCGGCGGAATGGCGCTGGCCGTAGCGCACCGAGAGCGCATGCGCCTCGAAGCCGCGGGCGCGGGCGATGGCCAGCACGACGGCGGAATCCATGCCGCCCGAAAGCAGCACCACCGCGCGCTTGCCGTGGCCGTCCTGCCCGGACCCGCCTGCCATCATGTCGTTCGTCGTCATGGGTACTTCGTCATTGCCGCGGGGTCAGCGCCCCGGCTCGTCGCCCCAGAGCAGCTTGTGCAGCTGCACCTGGAAGCGCACCGGCAGGCGGTCGGCGACGATCCAGTCGGCCAGCTCGCGCGGGGCGAGCACCCCGAAGGCCGGCGAGAACAGCACCTCGCAACGCGAGGTCAGCGCGTGCTCGGCCAGCATCGCCTTCGCCCAGTCGTAGTCGGCACGGTCGCAGAGCACGAACTTCACCTGGTCCTTGGGCCGCAGCAGGTCGATGTTCTCGATCCGGTTGCGCCGCGCCTCGCCGGAACCCGGTGCCTTCAGGTCCAGCACGATCGAGACGCGGGGATCGACCGCGGCCACGTCGAGCGCGCCCGAGGTCTCCAGCGAGACTTCGAAGCCGGCGTCGCGCAGGGCCGTCAGCAAGGCCAGGCAGCGCCGCTGCGCCAGCGGTTCGCCGCCGGTCACGCAGACATGGCGGACGCCGAAGGCGCGGGCCTGCTCGACCAGCTCGGGCAGCGAACGCCACTCGCCGCCATGGAAGGCGTAGGCGGTGTCGCAGTAGGTGCAGCGCAGCGGGCAGCCGGTCAGGCGGATGAACACGGTCGGCCAGCCGACCGAGCGCGATTCGCCCTGCAGGGAGAGGAAGACCTCGGTGACCTTGAGGCGCTCGGCCTGGACGATCTCGGAGGCCCGTTCGCGGTCGCCGGGCCGCTCGCGCAGGCGCGGCAGCGGGTCCATGGCCTTCAGGGCAGGTCGAGCGCCAGCGTGCGCAGGCGGCTCTGGGCGAGGCGTGCGGCGTCGCTGCCGGGGAAGCGCGCGATCACCTCGCGCAGGGTGGACTCGCCCTCGGCGCTGCGGCCCAGTTCGAACTGCGAGTAGCCGGCCTTGAGCAGGGCATCGGCGGCCTTGTTGGAATCCGGGAAGGCCTGCAGCAGGCTCTGGAAGGCCTGCAGGGCGACGGCGTAGTTCTGGGTGACGTAGTAGCTCTCGCCCAGCCAATACCAGGCGTTGGGCGCCAGCTGGCCGTTGGGGAAGGCCTCCAGGTAGGCCTGGAAGCGCCGCGAGGCCTCGGCGTACTCGCCCTCACGCAGGGCCTGGAAGGCGCTGTCGTAGAGCTCCCGCTCGGTCATCGGCGCGGCGGGGGGGCCCGGAAGGGGCGCATGGGCAACACCGGCGACCACGCCGGTCGGGGCGGCGGCGGCAGTGCCGGCGGCGACGGGAGTGGCGGGCGTTCCGGCGGTGGGGACGGCAGCCCCGGCGCCGGCCGGATCGGCCGCGGTGACCGCGCCCTCCGCAGCGGGCGGCGGAGGGGCGATGGCCGCGCCCTCGAGGCGGGCCAGCCGGGAATCGGTGTCGAGGTACTGCTCGCGCAGCGCCTGGCGGAGCCGGGCGTTGTCGTGCTGCAGTTGCTCGACCAGCCCGCGCAGCGAAGCGGTTTCCTGCTGCAGGGCGTTGAGGCGGTTCAGCAGTTCGATGTTGGCCTGGGCGTTGTCCTGTGCCGCCGCCTGCGCCTCCAGGCGCTCGACGCGCTCGGCGAGGCTGGCCCGCTGCGCCGAAGCGCAAGCGGCGGCCACGAGGGCCGCCGCTGCGATCGCGAGCTGTGCGCTGCGCAGGACCGTCATCGCTTAACGCGCGGTGTAGACGATCTCGACGCGGCGGTTCTGCTGCCAGCAGGCCTCGGTGGCCTCGGTGCAGACCGGACGCTCTTCGCCGTAGGAGACGACGGTGAGCTGGCCGGCCGAACCACCGGCGGCCTGCAGGGCGGCCGAGACAGCATTGCCACGACGCTCGCCGAGGGCCAGGTTGTACTCGCGGCTGCCGCGCTCGTCGGCATTGCCTTCCAGCGTGACGCGGGCTTCCGGGCGGTCGCGCAGGTACTTGGCGTGGCAGGCCATGATGGCCTGGAACTCCGGACGGATCATGGCCTGGTCGAAGTCGAACAGCACCGTGCGCTGCATCAGGCAGGCGTTGGTGTCCAGGTCCTCGGGGCCGAAGCGGCCATCGTCGGCGACCACCGGCGCGGCCGGGGCGGGGGCCTGGGCGACCGGCGCCGGCGGCTCTTCACGGACCTGCCTCGCGCAGGCGGACAGGACAAGGGCGCAAGCGGCGACCAGCGCAAGGCGGGTGATGTTGTTCATGGTTCAAGACCTCGTGGTGGTGGAATCGGAAAGCAGCAAACGGATGGGACGATGTGGCGGGCCCGTCCTGATTATCGTTGCCGGAACGGCGACCAGGCGGGCTCCCGGACATCACCGTCGGTCAAAACCAAGCGTTGCCGCACCCGGGCATCGGCCGAAACCGCGTACAGCACGCCGCGCCCGCCCTCCTTCGTGGCGTACAGCAGCATGCTGGCATTGGGTGCGAAGCTGGGCGACTCGTCGAGATTGCCCGGCGACAGGGTCTGCCAGACGGGCGTGGCCCGCGATCGGTCCAGCACCGCGATACGATAAACGTTCCGGTTGCCCTGCGCCATAGCGATTTTTTTACCATCGAAGGAGACCGAGGCCTTGGCGTTGTAGTCTCCTTCGAACGTGAGACGAGTCGCCTCGCCACCGGCCACCGGTACCTGATAGAGCTGCGGCCGGCCGGCGCGGTCGGAGGTGAAGACGAGGCTTTGGCCGTCCGGCATCCAGACCGCCTCGGTGTCGATCGCGAAGTGCCGGGTGACCGGGGTCAGGGCCCGCGTCGCCAGGTCCATGACGTAGATCTCCGGGTTGCCGGAGCGCGACAGGGTCATGGCCAGCCGGGTGCCGTCCGGGCTGAAGCTCGGCGCGCCGTTGATGCCGCGGAAGCTCGCCACCAGTTCACGCGCGCCGGTCGCCAGTTCCTGGATGTAGATGGTCGAGTTGCCGCGCTCGAAGCTGACGTAGGCGAGCCGCCGGCCATCCGGCGACCAGGCCGGCGACATCAGCGGCTCGCGCGAGCGGACCACGGTCTGCGGGTTGTGGCCGTCGGCGTCGGCGACCATCAACGCGTACTGCAGGGTGTCGCCGCGGCCGGTGGCGGTGACGTAGGCGATGCGGGTCCAGAAGGCCCCGCGGACCCCGAGGATGCGCTCGTAGATCTGGTCGGAGATCTGGTGCGCGATGTCGCGCAGGCCGCGGGCGCGGCCGGTCATGGCGAGGCCGAGCAGGCGCTCCTGCTTGGCCACGTCGAACAGCTCGTACTCGACCCGGAAGCCGCCGTCGGGGGCGTCCAGCACGCGGCCGACGACGATGAAATCCTGCTTCAGCACACGCCAGGTCGGGAATTGGATCTCGCTGCCGCGGATCGGTTTCTCGACCAGGTTGGCCGACGGCAGGGTGCGGAACTGCCCGGAACGGTTGAGGTTGGCGGCGATCACCGCCGCGATGTCGGTGTCCGGGGCGGCCTGCGTGCCGAGGTAGGGCATCGGCACCACGGTGATCGGCAGGGCGGCGGCGTTGCCGCCCACGATGTCGATCTCCAGCGCCTGTGTCCGGGCTTGCGGGGGCAGCAGCAGGGCGAGGGCCAGCAGGGCGGAGGTGGCAAGCAGTCGCAGCATGGTCGGTTCCGGTGCCGGAGCGTCGAGGGGGGAGGAGTCTAGCGGGGGGACGCGAAGATGGCGCGGCATTCAGTCCGGCGCCCTGAAGTTGAATAGCAGTTCGCGCCTGAACACCGATTCAAAGCCGGCGAAGGGCAAGGGCTCGGCGCGCAGCACGGCGGCCTCCAGCGAGCGCTGGCCGATGGCGTCGAAGGCGCAGGGTTGCACCACCTCGGCGCTGATCACGTCGCCGCCCGGGATCTGGATCACCCGCAGGCGGCAGGGGGTGCCGGGCGGGATGGTCTCGGGGCGGATCCAGTGGCGCTCCACCGCGTTCTGGATCGCCAGCCGATAGGCCGCTTCCAGTCCGGTATCGGTCCCGAAGTTGCCGGCGATGGCCCCGACCGGGCCGGTCGTCGCCGCTGGGGCTGGAGGGGCCGCCGGCACCGGCGGACGCGGGGCGAGGTCGCGCAGTTGTTCGAGGCGCTGCTCGTCGGCGCGGGCCTGGCGGTCGGCCTGCTCGCGCTGCTCGCGCAGTTCGGCCAGCCGGCGCAGGCGCTCCATCTGCTGCGCGGAAAGCCGCTGTTGCTCCTCGGTGCGGTCCTGCGGCGGGCGCTCGGTGAGGTCGACCTGCTGTTGCCGGCGACGTTCCTCCTGCTCGCGCGGGGCCGGCGGCTCGGGCGAGACGGCATCGCGGGCGGCACGCTCCTGGTCGCGCACATCGGGCACCGCCTGCGGGGTCTGCGGGGCCGGTTGGCGTTCGACCACGGCGTCCTGCGGCCGTGGCTCGGGGAGTGGTTGCGGCGGCGGGGCCGCCGGCTCGGGCTCGACCGGACGCGGTGGTGCCGGGCGCGGTGGCGTGGCGGCGGGGGGCGGGACGCCGAACTCGACCTCGATCGGCGGCCCGGCCACCGACATGGGCGTGGCCACCGGGGCGAAGCGCCAGCCGAGGTAGAGCAACAGGAACACCGCGAGATGCACGCCGACCGACAGGCCGACGGCGATGCCGGTGTCTTCGGGGCGCTCGCGCATCAGCGCTCCTGCGCCCTCGGCACGCTCATCAGCGAGGCGCGGCTGACCCCGGCCCCCTGCAGCAGTTCCATCGCCGTCATCACCTCCTGGTAGCGGAGGTCCTTGTCGGCGGCGACGAACACCGGCAGGCGCGGGTTCTGGGTGACGAAGGCGCGCAGGCGGGTGGCCAGTTCCTCGGCGCTGACCGGGGTGTCGGGCCCGTCTCCAAGGCGCAGGGAATAGCGCCCGGCATCGTCGATCGACACCACCACGGGATCCTCCGCCTGTTGCACCGGGCGGGCATTGCCCTGCGGCAGGTTGACGTCGACGCCCAAGTTCATGACCGCGGAAGTGATCATGAAGATCACCAGCAACACGAGCTTCACGTCGATGTAGGGCACGACGTTGATCTCGGCGGCGAGCTTGCGCTTCTTGCGGCGGTGGCTGAAGACGGCCATGGCGGCTCCGGGGCGGGCGGTGGGCGCGCGGACTCAATGCTCGTCGCTGGCGCCCTGGCGGGCGAGGATCGAGCTGAAGTCCTCGGCGAAGGCCTCGTAGCGGGTGAGCAGGCGCTCCACCCGCGAGGAGAAGCGGTTGTAGGCCCAGACCGCGGGGATGGCGGCGAACAGACCCATGGCGGTGGCGATCAGCGCCTCGGAGATGTGCGGCGCGACCTGGGCCATGGTCGCCTGCTCGACGTTCCCGAGTTCGTGGAAGGCGATCATGATGCCCCAGACGGTGCCGACCAGGCCGACGTAGGGTGCCGTCGATCCGATGTTGGCCAGCATCTCCAGGTTGCGCTCCAGCCCGCCCGCCTCGCGGGAGAAGGTGGCGCGCATGGCGCGCTGCGCGCCCTCGAGCTGGGCGCGGGCGTCCATGCCCTTCTTCTGGCGCAAGCGGGTGTATTCGCGGAAGCCGGCCTCGAAGATCGCCTCCAGCCCCTCGACCGAGCGGTTGCGGTCGGTGGCGGCGCGGTAGAGCTGATTCAGGTCGGCACCGGACCAGAAGCGGCCCTCGAACTCGTCGGTTTCGTTGTCGGCGCGCTGGTAGACCCGGGTCTTCCGGAAGATGATGATCCAGGAATAGATCGAGCCGAACAGCAGCAGCAGCAGCACGATCTGCACCGGTACGCTGGCCTTGAGCACCAGTTCGACGTAATCGACCCCGCCCTTGGCGGCGGTCTCGACGGCGATCTGGGAGGCCGCCGCGGCGGCTTCCGGGGCGAGTGGCACGGCGGCGGCGGCGGCGGCGAGGAAGGCGGTCGTCAGCATGGGGCACCAGCGTTGGGCATCAGGTCGGCCAGCAGGCCGGCGGGAATTCGTGTGGGTCGGAAATCGGCGGCGCGCAGGCAGGCGACCTCGACCTCGGCGGCCAGCAGCAGGCGTTCGCCATGCAGGACGGATTGGACGCAGCGCAGGCCGGCACCCTTCGCGTCCACCGGGGTCACGGTGACGGCGAGCAGGTCGTCGAGCCGCGCCGGGGCCAGGAACTCGAGCCGCATCGCGCGCACCACCAGCAGCAGCCCGCCTTCCGCGCGCAGCCGCGTCTGGTCATGGCCGGCGGCGCGCAGCCATTCGGTGCGCGCGCGCTCGAGGAACCGGACGTAGCTGGCGTGGTAGACGACCCCGCCGGCGTCGGTATCTTCCCAATAGACCCTTAAGGTCAGGCTGAACGTCGGCGAGCCCTGCCCGAACGTCGGCGAACCCGATGGCGACGCCGCACTCATGGCGTCGCGCCCGGGTCGAACAGGTCGGCGGCGATGGCGCCGCGTGGCGGCTTCAGGCCGAGCCAGGTCCAGGCCTTCGGGGCCAGCATGCGGCCGCGGGCAGTACGCAGCAGGTAGCCCTGCTGGATCAGGTAGGGCTCGACCACGTCCTCCAGCGTGCCGCGCTCCTCCGACAGGGCTGCCGCGAGCGATTCGACGCCCACCGGGCCGCCGGCGAAGCTCTCGGCGATGGTGGCGAGCAGGCGGCGGTCGAGTTCGTCGAAGCCCTCGGGATCGACCTTGAGCATCCGCATCGCCGCGTCGGCAATGGTCTTGGTGATGACGCCATCGCCCTTCACCTGCGCATAGTCGCGGACGCGGCGCAACAGGCGGTTGGCGATGCGCGGCGTGCCGCGCGAGCGGCGGGCGATCTCGCCGGCCCCGTCGGCATCGCAGGCGATCCCGAGGATCTGCGCCGAGCGCCGCACGATGCGGGTGAGCTCCTCGGCGGTGTAGAACTCGAGGCGCTGGACGATGCCGAAGCGGTCGCGCAGCGGTGCGGTGAGCAGGCCGGCGCGGGTGGTGGCGCCGATCAGGGTGAAGGGCGGCAGGTCGAGCTTGATCGAGCGGGCCGCGGGGCCCTCGCCGATCATGATGTCGATCTGGTAGTCCTCCATCGCCGGGTACAGCACCTCCTCGACCATCGGCGAGAGGCGGTGGATCTCGTCGACGAACAGCACGTCGTTGGGCTGCAGGTTGGTGAGCAGGGCGGCGAGGTCGCCGGCCTTCTCGATCACCGGGCCCGAGGTCTGGCGCAGGTTGACGCCGAGCTCGTTGGCGATGACGTGCGAGAGCGTGGTCTTGCCCAAGCCCGGCGGCCCGAAGATCAGCACGTGGTCGAGCGCCTCGCCGCGCTGCCTGGCGGCCTGGATGTAGAGCTGCATCTGCTCGCGCACGGC
>JAGXSL010000078.1 GCA_018333835.1 Lysobacteraceae bacterium | reverse complement strand
CGCCGCATCAACATCCCGGCGCTCGACCACAAGACCGTGCACGCGCTGATCTACGACATCATGTCGGACAAGCAGCGCCGCGACTACGAGGAATTCCTCGAGACCGACTTCAGTTTCGAGATCCCCGGCCTCGCCCGCTTCCGCGTCAACGCCTTCAACCAGAACCGCGGCGCCGGCGCGGTGTTCCGCACCATCCCGTCCGAGATCCTGAGCCTCGAGGACCTGAACTGCCCGCGCGTGTTCCGCGAGCTGATCGACCAGCCGCAAGGCTTGATCCTCGTCACCGGCCCGACCGGTTCCGGCAAGTCGACCACGCTCGCCGCGATGATCGACCACATCAACAAGAACGAGTACTCGCACATCCTCACCATCGAGGACCCGATCGAGTTCGTGCACACCTCGCAGAAGTGCCTGGTCAACCAGCGCGAGGTGCACCGCGACACCCACGGCTTCAACGAGGCGCTGCGCTCGGCGCTGCGCGAGGACCCGGACTACATCCTGGTCGGCGAGATGCGCGACATCGAGACCATCCGCCTCGCGCTGACCGCCGCCGAGACCGGGCACCTCGTGTTCGCCACCCTGCACACCAGTTCGGCGGCCAAGACCATCGACCGCATCATCGACGTGTTCCCCGCCGGCGAGAAGCCGATGGTGCGCTCGATGCTCTCCGAATCGCTGCGCGCGGTGATCAGCCAGTCGCTGCTGAAGAAGGTGGGCGGCGGCCGCATCGCGGCGCACGAGATCATGGTCGGCATCCCGGCCATCCGGAACCTGATCCGCGAGGACAAGGTCGCGCAGATGTACAGCTCGATCCAGACCGGCCAGCAGTACGGCATGCAGACGCTCGACCAGTGCCTGCAGGACCTGCTCAAGCGCGGCGTCGTCACCCGCGCCCAGGCCTCGACCTATGCCAAGGACAAGCGCCTGTTCGAGTAAGGAACCCCCATGAGCAGCATCGACTTCACCTCGTTCCTCAAGCTGATGGCGCACAAGAAGGCGTCCGATCTCTTCATCACGGCCGGCGTGCCGCCCTCGATGAAGCTGCACGGCAAGCTCGTGCCCATCACCCAGGAGCCGCTGACCTCGACGCAGAGCCGCGACCTCGTGCTCAACGTGATGAACCCGACCCAGCGCGAGGAGTTCGAGAAGACGCACGAGTGCAACTTCGCGATCGGTCTGGCCGGGGTCGGGCGCTTCCGCGTCTCCTGCTTCTACCAGCGCAACCAGGTCGGCATGGTGCTGCGGCGGATCGAGACCCGGATCCCCACGCTCGACGAGCTGAACCTGCCGCCGATCCTCAAGAACCTGGCGATGACCAAGCGCGGGATCATCTTCGTGGTCGGCGCCACCGGCACCGGCAAGTCGACCTCGCTGGCGGCGATGGTCGGCTACCGCAACATCAATTCCTCGGGCCACATCATCACCATCGAGGACCCGATCGAGTTCGTGCACAAGCACGAGGGCTGCATCGTCACCCAGCGCGAGGTCGGCATCGACACCGATTCCTGGGAGGCGGCGCTGAAGAACACGCTGCGGCAGGCCCCCGACGTCATCATGATCGGCGAGGTCCGCACCCGCGAGGGCATGGACCACGCCATCGCCTTCGCCGAGACCGGGCATCTCGTCCTGTGCACGCTGCACGCGAACAACGCCAACCAGGCGATGGACCGGATCATCAACTTCTTCCCCGAGGAGCGCCGCAGCCAGCTGCTGATGGACCTCTCGCTCAACCTCAAGGGCATCATCGCCCAGCAGCTCATCCCGACGCCGGACGGCAAGGGTCGCCGCTGCGCCATGGAGATCCTGCTCGGCACGCCGCTGGTGCAGGACTACATCCGCGACGGCGAGGTCCACAAGCTGAAGGACGTGATGAAGGAGTCCACCCAGCTCGGCATGAAGACCTTCGACCAGGCCCTGTTCGAGCTCTACCAGGCCGGCGAAATCACCTACGAGGACGCGCTGCGCCACGCCGATTCGGCCAACGAAGTCCGGCTCAAGATCAAGCTGGCCCAGGGCGGCGATGTCCACACGCTGTCGGTCGGCCTCGACGGGGTCGAGGTCGCCAAGGCCGACTGAACGCCGGGCCGCTCAGCGGCCCGCGGCGTAGCGTGCCGGCGCGAAGCCCTCGACGGCGAACACGATCGGGGCCGTGCCGCCGTCGGCCGGCGCGATCTCCAGCCGGCGGGCGCCCGGCAGCGCGGCGACGAAGGCCGCGTCGTCCTCGATGAACAACGCCGGCCGGGTGCCGGTGCTGGCCGTCCGTCCGGCCCAGCGCCGCGCCGCGCCGTCGTCGAAGCGAAGCAGGAAGGCGCAGGGCTCGCCGCAGTCGAAATGGCCCTCCTCGACCACGAGGTAGACGCTCTGGCCCCAGCGCGGGTCGTCGCGCAGCACCAGTTGCACGGTCGGGACCACGGCGAAGCTGCCGGGGTCGTCGGCGTCGGGCCGCAGGTTGCGCAGGGTGGCGGCCTTCTGCGGTCGGGATTCCCCGGAGATGGCGGTAGCGACGTAGGCCCAGGGCGCGGCCACCAGGCCGGCGTCCGGGTCCGTGGCCGGTGCAGCGGCCGGCGGATCGGCCGGCATCCGGGCCGGGTCGGCCACGGCGGTGTCCGGGCGGTCGTCGTCGCCGGCCCCGTCGGGTGCCGGGACGGGGCCGCAGGCGGCCAGCACGAGGACGCCGAGGGCGAGGGCGAGGGCGAGGGCGAGGGTGGGCAGGCGGGCGGGATTCGGCATGGCGGAGCGTTGGGACGGGAGACGAGGGCGCGGGGACGGGATGCACAGGGTAGCGACGCCGCCGGGCCGGAGCACGGCCTACAATGGGGGCATGCCGCTCGATGCCTCCCTCGCCGGTTCCCTGCTGCTCGCCATGCCCGGCATGGACGACCCGGTGTTCGCCCGCAGCGCCGTGCTGCTCTGCCAGCACGATGGCGACGGTGCCCTCGGCGTGGTGTTGAGCCGGCGCACCGACATCCTGCTCGGCGAACTGTTCGACCAACTCGGCATCGAACCCGAATCGCGCGAACTCAAGGGGCGGCCGGTGCTCTGGGGCGGGCCGGTGCATCCCGACCGCGGCTTCGTCCTGCACGACGACCCGCGACCCTGGCCCTCGACCCTGCGCTTCGGTGGCTTCGGCCTCACCAGTTCGCGCGAGATCCTGCTGGCCCTGGCCCGCAACGAGGGCCCGGCGCGCTTCCGGGTGGTGATCGGCCATTCCGGCTGGGGCGGCGAGCAACTCGAAGCCGAGCTCGCGCACAACGCCTGGCTGACCGTGCCGGCCACCGAGGGTTTCGTGTTCGAGACCGACCCCGAACTGCTCTGGCAATCCGCCGCCGGCCGCATCGGCGTCGACATGGCGCGCATGGCCGACTACAGCGGCCGGGCCTGAGCATGGGCGCCGGTGGCGTGCTCGGCTTCGACGTGGGCAGCCGGCGCATCGGCGTCGCCGTCGGCAACGCCATCACCGGCACCGCCAGCGAGGTCGGCCTGATCGAGGTGCACGACGGCGTGCCCGACTGGGCGCAGTTCGAACGCCTGCTGAAGGAATGGGCACCGACGCAGCTGGTGGTGGGCGATCCGCTCGGCTTCGACGGCCACGACCCCGACCCGCCGGTGCGCCAGCGCGCCCGCGGCTTCGCCCGTGCCGCCGCCCGGCGCAGCGGCCTGCCGGTGGCGATGGTGGACGAGCGCCGCAGCTCGGTCGAGGCGGCGGCCCGCTTCGCCGGGCAGCGCCGCGCCGGCCTGCGCCGCCGCCGCGACGCCGCGACGCTCGATGCCCTGGCCGCGGTGGTGATCGTGGAGCGCTGGCTGGCCGGCGAGGCCGATTCTTCCTGAGCCCATCCCACCACTCTTTCCTCTCCACTCTTTCCTCTCTCCTCTCCACTCTTTCCTCTCCACTCTTTCCTCTTCCCCTCCATCTCCCCGCCATCTCCCCGCCATGCCCAGCGACCGCCTGCGCCACCTCCTCACCCTAGACGGACTCGGCGCGGACCGCATCCACGCCCTGCTCGACGCCGCCGAGGCCCTGCGTGGCGCCGCCCTGGGCGGCCAGAGGCTGCGCGGGGTGCTGGCCGGGCGCACGGTCTGCAACCTGTTCTTCGAGAACTCCACCCGCACCCGCAGCAGCTTCCAGCTCGCCGCCCAGCGGCTCGGCGCCGACGTGCTCAACTTCGACGTGTCGGCATCCTCGGTGAGCAAGGGCGAGAGCGCGCAGGACACCCTGCGCACGCTGGAGGCGATGGGGATCGCGGCCTTCGTGGTCCGCCACGGCGAGGACGGCGCGGTGGCCGCGCTCGCCGCCGCGGCGCGGCCGCGCACGGTGCTGGTGAACGCCGGCGATGGCCGCAGCGACCACCCGACCCAGGGCCTGCTCGACCTGCTCACCATCCGCCAGCGCAAGGGCGCGGATTTCGGCCGGCTCGCGGTGCTGATCGTCGGCGACCTGCGGCATTCGCGGGTGGCGCGTTCGGCCCTGCACGGCCTGCGCCAGCTCGGCTGCACCGACCTGCGCCTTTGCGCGCCGCCCGGCCTGCTGCCCGAGCCCGGCACGCTCGGCACCTGCCGCGCCGGCCACGACCTCGACGCCATGCTGGACGGCGTGGACGTGGTGATGGCGCTGCGCCTGCAGCGCGAGCGCATGGTGGAGGGGAGTGTGCCCTCGCCGGCGGCCTACTTCGCCGAGTACGGCCTCGACGCCCGCCGCCTCGCCCGGGCGAAACCCGATGCCATCGTCATGCATCCAGGGCCGATGAACCGCGGCGTCGAGATCGCCGACGCGGTGGCCGACGGCCCGCAATCGGTGGTCCTCGACCAGGTCGCCAACGGCGTGGCGGTGCGGATGGCGGTGCTCGCCCACCTGCTCGGGAGCTGAGCGCGGCGGTCGGCGTGCAGCCCACCGCCGGCGCCGGCCTTCAGTGCAGCAGGAACAGGGTGGCGAGGCCGAGGAAGGCGAGGAAACCCATCACGTCGGTGACGGTGGTGAGGATGACCGCGCCGCCGACCGCCGGGTCGACGTTGAAGCGGCGCAGCAGCATCGGCACCAGCACGCCGGCGAGCGCGGCGCAGCTCAGGTTGATCACCATGGCCGCGAAGATCACCAGGGCGATGCCGGTGCTGTCGAACCACACCAGCGTCACCACGCCGACCACGGCCCCGAGCAGCACGCCGTTCATCAGCGCGATGCGCAGCTCCTTCCAGACCAGCGTCGGCAGGTTGGTGCCGGAGACCTGGCCGAGCGCGATGCCGCGCACCATCAGCGCCAGCACCTGGGTGCCGGCGTTGCCGCCCATGCCGGCCACGATCGGCATCAGCACGGCGAGCGCCACGATCTCGGCCAGCGTGGCCTCGAAGCGGCCGACCACGCTGGCGGCGAGGAAGGCGGTGCAGAGGTTGATGCTGAGCCAGGTGAAGCGGCCCTTGAAGGCGCGCAGCACCGGGCTGAACAGGCTCTCGTCCTCGCTCACGCCGGCGGCCGAGAGCACCTGGTGGTCGGCCTGTTCGCGGATGATGTCGACCACGTCGTCGATGGTGATGCGGCCGAGCAGCACGTTGTTCTCGTCGACCACCGGCGCCGAGATCCAGTCGTGGTCGGAGAACTGCCGCGCCACCTCGCCGGAGAGCGTGTCCACCGGGATGGCCGGCTGCTCGCCGTCCATCAGACGGTTGACCGGCGTGGCCGGGTCCTGCGTGAGCAGTTGGGCCAGGGCGATGCGGCCGAGGTACTGATGGCGGCGGTTGACCACGTAGAGGTGGTCGGTGTGCTCGGGCAACTCGCCGCGCAAGCGCAGGAAGCGCAGCACCACGTCGACGCTGACGTCGGCGCGCACCGTCACCACGTCGGGGTTCATCAACCGGCCGGCGCTGTCCTCGGGGTAGGAGAGCACCTGCTCCAGCCGCTCGCGGTTCTCGCGGTCCATCGACTTCAGCACCTCGTCGATGACCGTGTCCGGCAGGTCCTCCATCAGCTCGGCGAGGTCGTCGATGTCGAGATCCTCGACCGCGGCGACCAGCTCGTCGGGATCCATCGCCGCGATCAGGCTCTCGCGCACCTCGTCGTCGACATGCAGCAGCACCTCGCCGTCGTCCTCGGGGTCGACGAGGCCCCAGACCACCTCGCGCTTGGCCGGTGGCAGCGATTCCAGCAGGTTGCCGATCTCCGCCGCCGAGAGCGTGTTGACCAGCCGGCGCACCGGCCCGAGCCGCCCGCTGTCCAGCGATTCCGACAGCATGCGCAGCTGGTGGGCGGTGCGTTCGTGGCGGGCGGCGTCGGCCAAGGGAAGCTCCCGGCGTGCAAGGCGCGCGCATTATGGCCGCTGCACCGCCCCGCGCCCAGTCGCGCTTGCGGCCGGTGTGGCCGGGCGGCACGCTTGGCGGTCACGCCCATCGGAACGCCCGCCATGCCGCGCCGCATCGCCTTGCCCGCCCTCGCCCTGCTGCTCGCCGGCTGCGCGCCCGAGCCGGTGGTGCCGACCGCACCGATGGCGGTGGAGGGGGTCCGCCTGAGCCTCGAAGCCCTGCCGCAGTCACCGCTCTGCGATCCGGCCCAGCCCTACGTGGTGCGGGTGCGCTGGGAAGCCGTGGACTGGCCCGACCCGCGCTTCGATTTCCACATCGAACGCAGCAACGGCCCGCTCTGGGCACGCCACAACAGCGCCAGCGGCGAGCAGGACAGCGGCCCTTGGGCGAGGCCGGGGCTGTTCTTCGTGATGGTCGACCGCGAGACGCGGCGGGTGGTCGCCGCCACGCCGGCACCGGCGCTGGCCTGCCCGCCGGCCTGAGTGCCGCGGCTCAGGCCGGCTGCGCGCGCGCGAGCCAGGCCTCGACCTCGGCGCGTTCGCGGCAGCGCAGCAGGGCCGGGGCGCGCCGACGCAGGCGGCCCAAGTCGCAGGCGCGGATCGCCTCGCGCACCTCCAGCACCGCGCCCGGCGGCACGCTGAAGTCGCACAGGCCGAGCGCCAGCAGCAGCGGCACGTCCTCCGGGCGGCTCGCCAGCTCGCCGCACAGGTGCAGCGGCAGCTGCATGGCGCGCGCCTCGGCGAACAGCCGGTGCAGCAGGCGCAGCACCGCCGGGTGGCGTTCGGAGTAGAGCCCGCCGAGCGCCTCGTGGGTGCGGTCGGCGGCCAGCAGGTACTGCACCAGGTCGTTGGTGCCGACGGCGACGAAGTCGACCAGGTCGCGGTGGTCGCCGAGCGTGAGCGCGGCGGCCGGCACCTCCAGCATGATGCCGAAGGCGACCCGTTCGCCGACCGCCACCCCGGCCTCGCGCAGCTGCCCGGCGAGCCGCTGCAGGCGGCTCCTCAGGGCGTCGGTCTCCTCGCGGGCACTGACCATCGGCACCAGCACCCGCACCGGCCCGAAGGCCGAGGCCCGCAGCATGGCCCGCAGCTGCACGTCGAGCAGGCCCGGCCGCGCCAGCGAGAGCCGCACGCCGCGCAGGCCGAGCGCCGGGTTCGGTTCGCCGCGCAGGGCGAGCCCGCTGTCGTCGGTCTTGTCGGCACCGAGGTCGAGGGTGCGCAGCGTCACCGGCCGCCCGGCCATGCCGAGCACGGCATCGCGGTAGGCGAGGAACTGCTCCTCCTCGTCGGGCAGGCCGCTGCGGCCCATGAACAGGAACTCGCTGCGGAACAGGCCGATGCCGTCGGCGCCGTTGGACAGCGCCAGGGCGATCGCCTCGCGGCCCTCGCCGTTGGCCTGCAGGCCGATCGTGGTGCCGTCGCGGGTCCGGGTCGGGGCCTGCCGCAGGG
>JAGXSL010000077.1 GCA_018333835.1 Lysobacteraceae bacterium | reverse complement strand
CTGCTGGCCTCGGCGGTGGGTGCTGCCTCGGCCCGCGCCCTGCTCACCGCCGCGCTGCGCGGCAGCGGCATGGCCTTCGGCGAGGTGGTGGCCCTGCTCGACGACGCCGGCCAGCAGCGCCGTTTCAACCGCGAGCTGCTCAACACCACGCTGGAACACGTCAGCCACGGCGTCAGCGTGGTCGACGCCGAGCTCAGGCTGATCGCCTGGAACCAGGCCTACCAGCGGCTCTTCGACTACCCCGACGGCCTGCTCCACGTCGGCAAGCCGGTGGCCGAGCTGATCCGCTGGAACGCCCTGCGCGGCGAGTGCGGGCCGGGCGACGTCGAGGCGCACGTGCACCGCCGGCTGGAGCACCTGCGGCGCGGCACGGCGCACGTGTTCGAGCGCATCCGCCCGAGCGGGCAGGTGGTCGAGATGCGCGGCCAGCCCCTGCCCGGCGGCGGCTACGTCACCACCTACACCGACGTCAGCGACTACAAGCGCGTCGAACTGGAACTGCGCGACGCCGCCTCGCAGCTCGAACGCCGGGTCGAGGACCGCACCCGCGCGCTTTCGGCCGCGCTCGCCGAGACCGCGCTCGCCAAGGGCCATGCCGAACAGGCCCGACAGGCCACCACCCGCTTCATGACCGCCCTGAGCCACGACCTGCTGCAACCGCTGCACGCCGCACGCCTGTTCTCGGCGGCCCTGCACGAGTCCGAGGGGCGCGACGAGCAGCGCCGCATCAGCGGCCGCATCGATGCTTCGCTGCGCGCCGCCGAGGAACTGCTGGACGGCCTGCTCGATCTCTCGCGCATCGAGTCCGGGCAGTGGCAGGCGCGACCGCTGCCGGTGGCGCTCGGGCCGCTGCTGCGCGGCCTCGTCGACCAGTACGAACCGCTGGCGCGCGCGCGTGGGCTTTCGCTGCGCGCCGTGCCGAGCCGCGCCTGGGTCCATACCGACCCCGCCCTGCTGCGCCGGGTGCTGCAGAACTTCATTGCCAACGCCCTGCGCTACACGGTGGCGGGCGGCGTGCGCATCGGCGTGCGCTGGCGGCCGGGGGGCTGGGCGGTCGAGGTCTGGGACACCGGCCCCGGCATCGCCGAGGCCCACCGCGAGCTGATCTTCGAGGAGTTCCGCCGCATCGGCGAGAGCGCGGTGGCCGGCGAGCGCGGCCTCGGCCTCGGGCTTTCGATCTGCCAGCGCATCGCCCACAGCCTCGGCCACGCCCTCACCCTGCGCTCGCGGCTCGGCCGTGGCAGCGTGTTCGGCATCCTGCTGCCGCGCGCCGCGCCACTGCCACCCGCCGCCGCACCGGCCCCGGCGGGCGGCGATGCGCTCGCCGGCCTGCGCGTGCTGTGCATCGACGACGACGCCGACATCCGCGATGCCCTGCAGGCCCTGTTCACGCGCTGGGGCGTGCGGGTGCAGTGCGTGGGCACGGTCGCCGAGGCGCTGGCCCTGGCCGACGGGCCGCCGCCGGACCGGCTGGTGGTCGATTTCCACCTGCACGACGCGCTCGACGGCCTCGCCCTCGCCCGGCGCCTGCAGGAGGGCTGGGGCCCGGTGCCGACCCTGCTGCTGACCGCCGAGGGCGGGACGGCCCTGCGCGGCGCGGCGCGCGAGGCCGGCTTCACGCTGGCGCACAAGCCACTCCGCCCGGCGGTGCTGCGGGCCTGGCTGGCGGCGGCCCGGCCGCTCGGCGACGACGCCACGCTGACGCGGCCTGCGTTGGGATGACGCTCCCTTCACCGAAGATGCCGCCATGGCCCTGACCTCGACCCTGCTCGCCGCCACCCTCGCCGCGACCAGCGCGCCGATCCCGCCCCTGCCCCCGGGCACCGTGCTGTCCGCCCGCAACGTGCCGATCGAGCCCGGTGCCCGCCGCGAGATCCTCGCCGAAGGCCTGGAGCATCCTTGGGGCCTCGCCTTCCTGCCCGACGGCAGCGCGCTGATCACCGAGCGCCCCGGCCGCCTGCGGGTGTTCCGCGACGGCGCGCTGCTGCCGGAGCCGGTGGCCGGCCTGCCGCCGGTGCTGGCCTTGAACCAGGGCGGCCTGCTCGATGTCGTGGTCCATCCGCGCTTCGCCGAGAACGGCTGGATCTACCTGGCCTACGCCCACGGCACGCCGGAGGCCAACACCACCCGGGTCGCCCGCGCCCGCTTCGAGGACCACGCGCTGCACGGGCTCGAGGTGATCTTCGAGACGAACCAGCCCAAGCCGGCCGGAGGGCATTTCGGCACCCGGCTGGCGTGGAAGCCCGACGGCACCCTGCTCGTCGCCATCGGCGACGGCGGCAACCCGCCCACCCGGCTGGACGGCGTGCTGATCCGCGAGAAGGCGCAGGACCCGGCCAGCCACTGGGGCAAGGTGGTGCGCCTCCACGACGACGGCCGCCCGCCGGCCGACAACCCCTTCGCCGGCCGCGCCGCCGCCCGTGGCGTGTGGTCGATCGGCCACCGCAACATCCAGGGCCTCGCCATCGCCGCCGACGGCACGATCTGGGCCACCGAGCACGGCTCGCTCGGCGGCGACGAGCTCAACCGCCTGCAGGCCGGCGCCAACTACGGCTGGCCGGTGGTCAGCCTGACCCGCGAATACGTCGGTGGCACGCCGATCGGCGAGGCCACCCGGCGCGAGGGCATGCTCGATCCGGTGCTGCTCTGGGACACCGCGGTGGCGCCCTCCGGCCTCGCGGTCTATGCCGGCAGCGCCTTCCCGCACTGGCAGGGCGACCTGTTCTCGGGTTCGCTGGTCGGCCTCGACGTGCGCCGCATCGACCTCGACGCCGAGGGGCGGGTGGCCGGCGAGACCGCGCTGCGGGTCGGCCAGCGCGTGCGCGAGGTCGAGGTCGGCCCGGACGGCTTCCTCTACGTGCTGACCGACGAGCGCGCCGGCCGGCTGATGCGCTTCGTGCCGGCGACGCCGGCGGCCTCGCCGACCGCACCGCAGGCGATCGAGCGGCGCTGAGCGGCCGGACTCAAGCTTCGTCGGGGATCGGCGCCGCCGGCTCCAGCCCGAGCCGGCCGAGCATCAGCACGGCCTGGGTGCGGTTGCTGGCGCCGAGCTTGTCCAGCACCGCGCCCATGTGCGCCTTGACGGTGGCCTCGCCGATGCCGAGTTCCCAGGCGATCTGCTTGTTGAGCAGGCCGGCCGCGACCCGGCTCAGCACGCGGAACTGCGCCGGCGTCAGGCTGGCCACGCGGGCGGCGATGGCGCGTTCGTCGGCATCGACCGGGCGTGCCGCCGGCGGCGGTTCCGGCGCCTCGCCGGCCAGCACGGCGTCGAGCGTGCGCTGCATCTCGGCCGGTGATGCGGATTTCGACAGAAAGCCCACGGCACCGTGTTCGAGCGCGCGACGGCGGGTGTCGGCGTCGTCGCGGGCGCTCACCATCACCACCGGCAGGGCCGGATGCTGGGCGCGCAGGTGCACCAGCACGCCGAAGCCGCGCGCCCCGGGCATGGTCAGGTCGAGCAGCAGCAGGTCGGCCTGCGGCTGCGCCTCGGCCAGCGCCAGCACGCCCTCGGCGTCGGCGGCCTCCAGCACCCGGGCGCCGGGCCAGAACCCGGCCACCAGTCGCTTCAGCGCATCGCGGAACAGCGGGTGGTCGTCGGCGACGAGCAGGGTCGGGGCGGCCATCGCGATGGGGTTTCAGGCGGCGGCGAGCTGGACGAGGTAGAGCCCGGCCCCGGTCGGGTCCTCGATGCGGGCGATGCGGCCGACGCCCGGGGCGTCGAAGGCGGGCACGACGACGCTGCCGCCGGCCGCGGCGGCCGATGCCAGCCGCGTGTCGAGATCGGGTACCACCACGTACAGCGACCAGTGCGCCGGCGTGTCGCCCCAGCTCGCGTCCATCTGCAGGAAGCCGCCGTAGTGGGTGTCGCCGAGCGCGTACTCGCTGTAGCGGCTGCCGGGCGGGGCGTGCGTCGAATCGCTGAAGCGCCAGCCGAACAGCTCGCCGTAGAAGCCCTGTGCGGCGGCCACGTCGGGGGTCGCGAGCTCGACCCAGCCGAAGCAGTCGTCCTCGAACAGCCGCAGCTCGCCGTCGTCGGCCACGGCCGGCTGCCACAGGCTGAACAGCGCGCCGGCCGGGTCGGCGAGCAGCGCGCCGCGGCCGTGGCCCGGCACCTCGAAGGGATCGGCCAGCATCCGGCCGCCGATCAGGAAGGCGCGGGCCAGGCTGGCGTCGAGGTCGCGGGTGGCGAAGTACACGCCCCAGTACGAGCCGACGCCCTCGGCTCCCGGCGGCAGGCCGCCCAGGCCACCGACCAGGCCCTCGCCGTGGCGCAGGAAGTGGTAGCCGCCGCCGACCGCCTCGGCCTGCCAGCCGAACACCGCCTGCAGGAAGGCCAGTGAACGCGGCGGGTCGCTGCTGGCGAGCTCGAACCAGCAGGGGGCGCCGGGCGGCGGGACGTGGCGGGGCATGGCGGCGGTCCTTCGGGTGGGCGCGGTGCGCGATGGTAGGAGACTGCCGCGCTTCGCGGCCGCCGACCAGTCCCCGGAGGGGCGGTGCCGCGGCCGCGGCCGGGGGCGCTACCCTGTGGGCCCGCCCCCACCGCCGAGCCGCCTGCGCCTGTCGCCCCGCATGGACGCCGAGACCTTCATCCGCAAGTGGCGGGGCGTCACCGCCTCCGAGCTCTCCACCTCGCAGAGCTTCCTGCTCGAACTCTGCGAGCTGCTGGGCGTCGACAAGCCGCACCCCACGCCCGAGCAGGACTACCTGTTCGAGCGGCCCGTCAGCTTCGCGCACGGCGACGGCAGCACGAGCGCTGGCCGCATCGACCTCTACCGCCGCGGGCACTTCGTGCTCGAATCGAAGAAGCTCAAGAGCGGCGCGCAGAGCAAGGCCTTCGACGAAGCCATGCTGCGCGCCCGCAGCCAGGCCGAGGGCTATGCCCGTGCGCTGCCGGCCAGCGAAGGCCGCCCGCCCTTCCTCGTGGTCGTGGATGTGGGCCAGCGCATCGAGCTGTACGCCGAGTTCTCGCGCTCGGGCGGCACCTACACGCCCTTCCCCGACCCGCGCAGCCACCGCATCGCGCTCGACGACCTGCGCCGCCCCGAGATCCTCGACCGGCTGACCCGGCTGTGGACCGACCCGCTCTCGCTCGACCCCAGCCGCGAGTCGGCGCGCGTCACCCGCGAGATCGCGGCGCGTCTGGCCGAGCTGGCCAAAAGCCTCGAACGCGCCGGCCACGCGCCGGAGCCGGTGGCGCAGTTCCTGATGCGCTGCCTGTTCACCATGTTCGCCGAGGACGTGCGCCTGCTGCCGGCCGACAGCTTCCGCGAGCTGCTGGCCCGCCACGCCGCGCAGCCCGAGGTGGCCATGCGCATGCTCGCCCAGCTCTGGCGCGACATGGATGCCGGCGGCTTTTCCGCCGTGCTGGCGGGCGAGGTGCTGCGCTTCAACGGCAAGCTGTTCAAGCAGCCCGACACCCTGCCGCTGGATGCTGCGCAGATCGCCCTGCTGCTCGATGCCGCCAAGGCCGACTGGAAGCACGTGGAGCCGGCGATCTTCGGCACCCTGCTGGAACGCGCGCTCAACCCCGGCGAGCGCCACAAGCTGGGCGCGCACTACACGCCGCGCGCCTACGTCGAGCGGCTGGTGCTGCCCACCGTCATCGAGCCGCTGCGCGAGGAATGGCGCGACGCCCAGGCCGCGGCCCTCACCCTCGCCTCGGAGGGCGACGGCAAGGCCGCCATCGCCGAACTGCTGCGCTTCCACCGCCGCCTGTGCGCCGTGCGCGTGCTCGACCCGGCCTGCGGCAGCGGCAATTTCCTCTACGTCACGCTGGAGCACCTGAAGCGCCTCGAAGGCGAGGTGCTGAACGCGCTGGATGAACTCGGCCACCGCCAGACCGGTCTGGCGCTGGCCGGCGAACGCGCCGACGCGAGTGCCGGCGAGACCGTCGACCCGCACAACCTGCTCGGCATCGAGATCAACCCGCGCGCCGCCGCCATCGCCGAGGTGGTGCTGTGGATCGGATTTCTGCAATGGCACTTCCGCACCCGCGGCGACGTGAGCCCGCCGACGCCGGTGATCCGCGACTTCCGCAACATCGAGAATCGCGACGCGGTGCTGGCCTACGACCGCGTGGAGTTCGTCACCGACGAGGCCGGCCGCCCGCTGACGCGCTGGGACGGCAAGACCATGAAGCCCTCGCCGGTGACCGGCGAACCCATCCCCGACGACAGCGCCCGCCTGCCGGTGGAGCGCTACGTCAACCCGCACAAGGCCGAGTGGCCGGCGGCGGATTTCGTGGTGGGGAACCCGCCGTTCATCGGCACCAAGCGCATGAAAAGCGCCCTCGGCGATGGCTATGTGGAAGCATTGCGAACGACATGGGCGGACGTTCCCGAGTCGGCTGATCTGGTGATGTACTGGTGGCACCACGCAGCGCAGCAGTTGAAGCAAGGCAAGCTGCGACGCTTCGGATTCATCACCACCAACAGCCTGCGCCAGACTTTCAATCGTGAAGTGCTGAGCGCCGCCATGGCACCTCCTCGCCCTGCCAGCTTGGCGTACGCCGTGCCAGACCACCCGTGGGTCGACAGTGCCGACGGTGCAGCCGTACGTATCGCCATGACGGTAGCGGACTCGAGCGTTGAAGCAGGTCGATATCTCGAAGTCGTTTCGGAAACACCGTCGGAGAGTGGCGAGGTCGGCTTGGCCTTCGCCGAGCGCAGAGGCACCATCCATCCAGACTTGCGGATCGGCGCGAATGTCGCCGCGACGAGGCCGCTTCGGGCCGGTGAGCGTATCGCGGGGATGGGAGTGGCCTTGCACGGCTCCGGGTTCATCCTCGAACCGGACGCTGCGGTCCGATTGCGCCGCTACGGTGAGAAAGTCATTCGCCCCTATCTCGCAGGTCGTGACCTTGTCCATGCGCCTCGCGAGCGCTACCTGATCGATTTTTCCGGGCTTTCACAGGGTGACGCGCTTGCGGCCAACGCGGCAGCGTTCCAGCACGTCGTTGATTTCGTGAAGCCGGAGCGCGACCACAACAATCGCAAGGCATTGGCCAAGCTGTGGTGGCGGTTCGGTTGGGAGCGCCCGGTGTTGCGTCGAGCCTTGGCCGGGCTGGCACGCTACATCGCGACCACCGAAACGGCGAAGCACCGGGTCTTCCAGTTCGTGGACGGCGACGTGCTTTGCGATCACGGGATCGTCTGCATCGCCCTGGCGGACGCCGCAGCGATCGGTGTGCTGTCCAGCGCCGTGCATGAGACTTGGGCCCTGAGAGCCGGAGGAACCCTCGAGGATCGACCGCGTTACAACAAATCGCTTTGCTTCGACCCTTTCCCCTTCCCCGACTGGCACGCCGTCGACAAGTTCGGCAGCGACATCGTCAGCGCCGGCGCCGAGTACCCCTCCGACCGCGTGCGCCGCCTCGGCGAACAGCTCGATGCCCACCGCAAGCGGCAGCAGGCCGCGCATCCGGGCCTGACGCTCACCGGCATGTACAACGTGCTGGAAAAACTCCGCAGCGGCGAGCCGCTGTCGCCCAAGGAGCGCGTCATCCACGAGCAGGGCCTGGTGTCGGTGCTGCGGCAGATCCATGACGAGATCGATGCCGCGGTGCTCGCCGCCTACGGCTGGGCCGACCTGCTGCCTTGGCTTCGCGTGGCGCACGGCAACGAGGCCCCGGCCGAGGGCCAGAGCCACGAGGACGCCAGGCGCGCCTTCGAGGAAGCCGTGCTGGAGCGGCTGGTGGCGCTGAACGCCGAGCGCGCGGCGGAGGAGGCCCGCGGGCTGGTGCGCTGGCTGCGGCCCGAGTTCCAGAACCCGGCGGCGCAGCCGGCACCGGCGCAGGCCGAGATCGACACCGGCCGCGACGAGGACGCCACCGACGGTGACGAGCCCGGCACCCCGGCCGTGCCCGCCCTCAAGCCCACGCCCTGGCCGAAGGAGCCGGTGGCGCAGGTGCGCGCGGTGGCCGAGCTGCTGGCCGCGCACCGCGCGCCGATGACGATGGACGAGATCGCCGCGCGCTTTACCGCCCGCGGGCCGTGGAAGAAGCGCCTGCCGGCGCTACTGGCGATGCTGGTGGCGGTGGGGCGGGTCGAGCGCTCTGCCGATGCTGGCTGGCGATTCATGCATTGATGGTGGGCTCGTCATCGAGGCCTCGCCTGCCCGCTTCGTTCCTACCATCCGGCCGCGGAAGACCAGCCTGGCCGGAACCCGAAATCCTGAAGCTTCACCGACGCTTGGTGCTTCGAGAAGAGAGCGGCGATGTCCGCTTTCCAAGTGTTGGGTAGACCCGCATGGTGGAGCATGTAGTGGATCACCGTGGCCGTCGCATAAAACGATTGCCTGTCCGCGAACGTCAGCTGTTTCGCTTTGTAGTTCGATGGCGACACATGGATCTTCGTGCGGTAGATCTGGCCGTTGTGGGCAACGATGTTTCGCATCACCGTCAGCGTGTGCAGCCACGATTCGAAGACTTCGGTGGTGTCCACGTTGAATCGCTTCGAGATCGCCTTCCGGTCATTCGGATCGCGGAGAATGGCGAACGTTCTCGACCACAGACCGAACGTGACGCATTCACTCACCGACCAGCTGGGCGGCAGGTAAGGATCGTCGTGGTTCTTGAAGTAGTGCTCGACGAAGCGCCTGCCCTTCGACCGGTGGACCTCGTCTTCAATCTTCCGGATGAGGTGGCCCATGCCCCATTCCCGATTCGGCTTGAAGATGCTTTGCTGCAAGAACCAGTGCGGTCCATGCCTGACGCTCAGATAGTTGGCCATGACGGCCCTCACGGCCACCTCAAGCCTCTCGACAGCCGCGGCGGTCAGTGCGCGCAGCTCGCGATCCATCTCATACCGATGCACGATGTCTTCGAAGCTTCGGCCCGGAGGAAAGTGTTTCGTTGAGGTGTGCACCTCATGGTGCCAATAGCCTTTGAGCCGGTAGGCGCCTACATACGTCAGATAGTTCAGCGCGTTCTGCTCGGTGCCGGGTGCCACCACGAGCCCCCTCGACACCCATTTCTGCAGGAGTTGGGCCGGCGTGGACGCCACTTTTGTGAAAGCAACCTTGCTCATCAAAAACTCCAGACGTAAAAAACCCGCCTTTTGCACGTCTGCTTGCGCAGAACCTTGGTCGAAACCAAGACGTGTGGCGGGTGTGTTGCCGCGAACGTTAGCGACCGACACCTCCTGCGTCAAGCCCTTTTTGACGGCTTCGCAAGCCGGAAGGGACCGGCTCTGCTGCCGTTCTCGCCATACTCAAGGCTGGCGAGCATATGTCCGGCAAGCCCGGACCGTACGCAAGGCAGCCTTGTGTATGGGCGGCCTGCCCAGTGCCTCAGCGCCGCCGCCCCTCGACGAGCTGCTGCACCACCGCCGGGTCGGCCAGCGTGCTGGTGTCGCCCAGGGCTTCCGGCGCGGGTGCCACGTCGCCGGCCTCGGCGATCTTGCGCAGGATGCGGCGCATGATCTTGCCGCTGCGGGTCTTCGGCAGGCCGGGGGCGAACTGCACGTGGTCGGGCTGGGCGATGGCGCCGATCTCGCGGCGCACCTGCTGCTTCAGCTCGGCGAGCAGGGCCTCGCCGGCCTCGAGGCCGGCCTTCAGGGTCACGTAGGCGTAGATGCCCTGGCCCTTCAGCTCGTGCGGGAAGCCGACGACGGCCGCCTCCGCCACCGCGGGGTGCGCCACCAGCGCGCTCTCCACCTCGGCGGTGCCGATGCGGTGGCCGGAGACGTTGATGACGTCGTCGACGCGGCCGGTGATCCAGTAGTCGCCGTCCTCGTCGCGGCGGCAGCCGTCGCCGGTGAAGTACAGGCCGGGGTAGGTGCTGAAGTAGGTCTCGATGAAGCGGCGGTGGTCGCCGAACACGGTGCGCATCTGCCCCGGCCACGAGCCCAGCAGCACGAGGTTGCCGCTGGTGGCGCCCTCCAGCATCCGGCCTTCGGCGTCGACCAGGGCGGGGCGGATGCCGGGCAGGGGCAGGGTGGCGGAGCCGGGCTTCATGGGCGTCGCGCCGGGCAGGGGCGCGATCAAGATGCCGCCGGTCTCGGTCTGCCACCAGGTGTCCACCACCGGGCAGCGTTCGTCGCCGACCACGCGGTGGTACCAGCGCCAGGCCTCGGGGTTGATCGGCTCACCGACGCTGCCGAGCAGGCGCAGGCTCTTGCGGCTGCGCGCCTTCACCGGGGCGTCGCCGTCGCGCATCAGGGCGCGGATGGCGGTGGGCGCGGTGTAGAGGATGGTGACGCCGTGGCGGTCGACGATGTCCCACAGGCGGCCGG
>JAGXSL010000076.1 GCA_018333835.1 Lysobacteraceae bacterium | reverse complement strand
CAGGATGGCGACGGCCACCCAGGCGAACAGGAGCAGGGCGCGGTTCTGGTTCATGCAGGGCTCGGCCCCTCGGCGCGCGATGCGCCGGGAGGCGTGGGGTTCGGAGTCGGGGAAGGAGAGGCCGGGTCGCCGGCAGCCGCCGCGATTGTGCCGACCGGGGCCGCCGGCGGCAACGCGGCGGCGCGGGCCCAGAGCCGTTCGAGTTCGGCGCGCAGGCCGGCGGCGTCGAGGCCGGCCGCGGCGGCGCGGGCCACCACCACGAAATCGGCAGCCGGGAGGCTGGCGCGGCGCTGGCGGAAGCTCTCGCGGATCTGCCGCTTGATGCGGTTGCGGACCACCGCGTCCGGGCTGACCTTGCGGCTGACCGCCATGCCCAGACGACAAAAGCCCCCATCGCGCGGGCGCAGATGGAGGCTGAAGCAGCGGGTGGCGACCCGCTGGCCTTCGGCGAAGGTCTGACGGTACTCGCGCCCCTTGCGGACGCGGGCCGAGGCCGGGAAGCGGGCGTTCATTCCACGCCCCGCGGACCGGCGCCGGGCCGGATCAGGCGGAGAGGCGCTTGCGGCCCTTGGCGCGACGGCGGGCCAGGATCTTGCGGCCCTCGGCGGTGGCCATGCGGGCACGGAAACCGTGGTCGCGGGCGCGCTTGAGGTTGCTGGGCTGGTAGGTGCGCTTGGTGGCCATGGGTCACCCGGTCGGGCAGGGGAAAAGAGGCGGGACTCTACGCAACCCCCGCCGGACCGTCAAGTCGCGCGCCGCTTGGCGGCCCCCGGGACGGGCGGTATGCTGCCGCCCCATCCCCACTTATCCACAACCCCGGCAAGGCCGGGGCGGTGGGGGCGTCACCCCAAGGAGCGCAACCCCCCCATGGACTCCGCCTGGCCCCGTTGCCTGGAGCGCCTCGAAGCCGAATACCCGGCCGACGAGGTGCAGACCTGGCTCAAGCCCCTGCACGCCGACCTGCGCGGCGACAACCTGACCCTGTACGCGCCGAACGCCTTCGTGGTCGACACCGTGCGCGAGCGCTACCTGGTGCGCATCCGCGAGCTGCTGCTGCACTACGGCGGGACGGCGCTGGTGGTGCAGCTGCTGGTCGGCAGCGCGCCGCGGGCGGCCGGTGCCGGCCGCGAGCCGGGCAGCGCGCCGCCGCTGCCGGCGCCGGCGGCGCGGGCCGAGGCCACGGACTACCAGGGCCACGTCGACCCGGCCTACACCTTCGACAACTTCGTCGAGGGCCGCAGCAACCAGCTCGGCAAGTCGGCGGCGATGCAGGTGGCGCAGAACCCCGGCCGCCGCGACTACAACCCGCTCCTGCTCTACGGCGGCACGGGCCTCGGCAAGACCCACCTGATGCACGCCGCCGGGAACCTGATGCGCCAGCACAGCCCGGGCATGCGCGTGCTCTACCTGCGCTCCGAGCAGTTCTTCTCGGCGATGATGAAGGCGTTGCAGGAGAAATCGATGGACCAGTTCAAGCGCCAGTTCCAGACCGTGGACGCGCTGCTGATCGACGACATCCAGTTCTTCGCCGGCAAGACCACCACGCAGGAGGAGTTCTTCCACACCTTCAACGCGTTGTTCGACGGCAACCAGCAGATCATCCTGACCTGCGACCGCTACCCGCGCGAGGTCGAGAATCTGGAGCCGCGGCTGAAGTCGCGCCTCGGCTGGGGCCTCTCGGTGGCGATCGAGCCGCCGGACTTCGAGACCCGCGCGGCCATCCTCACCGCCAAGGCGCAGGCCCGCCAGATCGCCCTGCCCGACGAGGTGGCGCTGCTGATCGCCAAGCGGATGCGTTCGAACGTGCGCGACCTCGAGGGCGCGCTCAACACGCTCGCGGCGCGGGCCAACTTCCTCGGCCGCCCGATCACCGCCGACTTCGCCCAGGAGACGCTGCGCGACCTGCTGCGCGCGCAGCAGCAGGCGATCTCGATCCCGAACATCCAGAAGGCCGTGGCAGACTACTACCAGCTGCGCATGGCCGACCTCCTGTCCAAGCGCCGGACCCGTTCGCTGGCACGCCCGCGGCAGATGGGGATGGCCCTGGCCAAGGAGCTCACCGAGCACAGCCTGCCGGAGATCGGCGACGCCTTCGGGGGTCGCGACCACACCACGGTGCTGCACGGCTGCCGCGTCATTCGCGAGCTGCTGCAGGTCGACGGCAAGCTGCGCGAAGATTGGGACAAGCTGGTGCGGAAGCTGACCGAGTGAGCGTGGCGCCGGCAAGGCGTGCACAGCCTGTGGACAACGCGGGAGAATCCGCGGCGACGCTGGACGATCCACCCTTGTCCACAGGTTTGTTCCCGCCCCTGCCCACTGCGGAAACGCTGAAAAGCCGAACAAAAACAGGTGGTTGCGAGGTTTTCCCGGTCCGGGCAGGCACTCCACCACCGCCCCGGATCAAGTTATCCAACGATGGAACCAGGCCCCGACGCATGCGCTTCTCCCTCTCCCGCGAAGCCCTCCTGAAGCCCCTCCAGCAAGTCATCGGCGTCGTCGAACGCCGGCAGACGCTGCCTGTGCTGTCGAACCTGCTGGTCCAGGTACGCGGCACCGAGCTCGCCCTCACCGGCACCGACCTCGAGGTCGAGATGCTCGCCCGCTGCAGCGTCGAGGACGGGCAGGAAGGCGAGACCACGATCCCGGCGCGCAAGTTCTTCGAGATCGTCCGCGCCCTGCCCGACGGAAGCCGCGTCACCGTCTCGGTCGCCGCCGACAAGGCCACCGTCTCCACCGGGCGCAGCCGCTTCACCCTGGCCACCCTGCCGGCCGCGGACTTCCCGCTGGTCGACCACCTGCAGGGGGTGGAGCAGGTCTCGCTGTCCGAGGCCCTGCTCAAGGACCTGATCGAGCGCAGCGCCTTCGCCATGGCCCAGCAGGACGTGCGCTACTACCTGAACGGCCTGCTGTTCGACCTCGGCAGCGAGCGCCTGCGCTGTGTCGCCACCGACGGCCACCGGCTGGCGCTCTGCGAGGCCGTGCTGCCGGGGGGCAGCGGCACGCAACGGCAGCTGATCCTGCCGCGCAAGGGCGTGCTCGAACTCCAACGCCTGCTCGAAGCCGGTGACGGCCTGGTCGAACTGGAACTGGCCCGCAACCACCTCAGGATGCGCCGGCAGGACGTGAGCTTCACCTCCAAGCTGATCGATGGCCGCTTCCCGGACTACGAGGCGGTGATCCCGATCGGCGCCGACAAGACCGTGGTGATCGACCGCGAGACCTTGCGTTCGGCCCTGCAGCGCGCCGCTATCCTCTCCAACGAGAAGTTCCGCGGGGTCAAGCTGGAAGCCTCGCCCGGGCAGCTGCGGATCGTCGCCCACAACCCGGAGCAGGAGGAGGCGCAGGAGGAACTGGAGGCCGAGACCCACATCGAGAACCTCGCGATCGGCTTCAACGTCACCTACCTGCTGGACGCCCTCGCCGCGCTCAAGAGCGAGACGGTGGTGCTCAACCTGCGCGACGCCAACTCCTCGGTGCTGATCCGCGAGAAGGACAGCGACCGCAGCCGCCACGTGGTGATGCCGCTGCGCCTGTGACCCCGCGATCATCGCCCCCACCCCCGCAGGACGCCCGGTTCGGCCGGGCGTCCTGCTTTCCGGGCCCGCCCGGATGCGGGTGAACCGTCTGCAGGTCGAGGGCCTGCGCTGCCTGCGCGGCATCGATCTGGCCGTTCCGGGCCGCGCGGTCTGGTTGGCCGGGCCCAATGGCGCCGGCAAGACCAGCGTGCTGGAGGCGATCGCCCTGCTGGGCTTCGGACGCAGCTTCCGGGGCCGCGTCGCCGAGGGGCTGCTGGCCGAAGGCCGCGAAAGCCTGCAGGTGGTGGTGCATTGGACCGACGACCACGGCCGCGAGCGGGTCTCGGGCCTGCGCCATGCGGGCGATCGCTGGGAGGCCCGGCTGGACGGCGTGCCGGTGGAGCGCCTCAGCGATCTCGCCGCCTCCTTCCCGGTGCTGGCCTACCACCCCGAGTCGGTCGCGCTGGTCACCGGCCCCGCCGAGGAGCGCCGGCGCGTCGTGGACTGGCTGGCGTTCCACGTGGAACCGGATTTCCTCGACCACAGCCGCCGCGCCACCCGCGCCCTCCGCCAGCGCAACAGCTTGCTGCGTGCGCAGGCCGGCGATGCCGAGTTCGAGTTCTGGGAGGAGGAGCTGGCCCGTGCCGGCACCGCCATGACCCTCGCCCGGCGCACCGCCGTGGAAGGTCTCGCGGAGGCGCTGGCCCCACTCTGGACCCGGCTGGCCGCGACGTCGGCCGCCCCGCCCGTGCTGCACTGGCGCGCCGGCTGGCGCGAGGAGGATGCTGCGCTCCGGGATCTGTTGTACCTGCACCGCGGCCGTGACCGCGAGTTGGGCTACACGACGCTGGGCCCGCACCGCGCCGACCTGCTGCTGGGCCGGCCCTACGGGGGCAACGCCGGGCAGTGGTCGCGGGGCCAGGCCAAGCTGCTGGCCCTGGCCCTCAGCCTCGCCCAGGCCGAAGCCTTGCGCCAGCGCAAGGGCGCGTTGGCCCTGCTGTTGCTGGACGACCTCCGCGCCGAGCTGGACGAACCCCGCTTCGATGCCGTGCTGGACTGGGTGGCGGCCTGCGGCGCCCAGGCCTGGATCACTGGCACCGGACCGGACCCGAGGGCCTTGGAACGGCTTGCCCCGATGCCCGTGTTCCACGTGGAACACGGCAGGATCCGGGACGCCGGGACGGTCGGAGACCCGTCCCAGACCCTATAATCGCGGCCAGAACCGCGACCCGCCTTTGCGGTATGCTTGGGCCGCTGGAGAGGAGCACAAGCGATGAAGCAGACATTCACCGCCGTCGTGAAGCGCGAGCCCGATGGCTGGATCGGGTGGATCGAAGAGGTGCCTGGCGTCAACTGCCAAGAGGCTACCCGTGAGGAGCTCATCGAATCCCTTCGGATCACACTCGCGGAAGCATTGGAGTTCAATCGCCAGGAGGCACTGGGTGCCGCCGGAAACGAGTACGAAGAACTCTCCATCGCGGTATGAAGCGCCGGGATCTCTTGGCGCATCTCGCAGCGCTCGGCTGTGTGTTGCTACGTGAAGGCAGTCGCCACTCGTGGTGGCACAACCCGCACCAGAATCGCCGCAGCGCCGTTCCGCGCCACACCGAGATCAACAATCATCTCGCACGCAAGATCTGTAGGGATCTCGGGGTCGCCGAGCCGGAGTGATTCTAACGACGCATTCAAACGGGCCGCAGCGGGAGGCGATCGTGTCTCCTGATGCCATCCAGGCCCGCGGCCGCGTAACGCGGCGTTAGTCTTCGCCAGGGAGTTCCGCGCATGTCGCAAGTTCCAGAGAGTTTCGGTGTTCATCTGCAAAAGCGCATCAAATGGATGTCGGTGGTTTCATTTATGTTGCTGCTGACCATCCTAATCACGACCTTCGGCTTCATTGTTGGTGTGGTGCTGTTTGAACTTTCGAGCTCGTCGAGGCCTGCGATAACCAACAGTCTCAGGGATGCCGCATACGAAGCCCAGCGCGGTATCTTGGCAGCCGAAAACAATATGCGCTCTTCACTTGAGAAGCCGGAGTACGCTGATTTCCTCAAGCACCAGATTGTCGTTGCCAATCTGGAGAGCTCTAGGAGATCCATTGACTCGTTTACGGCAAAGATTGAGGAATTGGCAAGAGTTGCAGCCGCGAAAGACGAAAGCATTGTCGGGAGCTTCATCACTTCGCAACGCCTTCTCTTTATCGCTGCGGCGCTCTTTCTCGCGGTTATCGTCAAGCTCCTAATCGAGCTCTATAAGTACAATGCCCACCTCAGATCTCACTATGTCGCTATCTCCGACGCTTTACATATCAGCGGAGGCAAGTTAAACGCGTCGGAGCTTAATCGGTTTACTCAACTGCTCTCTCCACCCGACATCAGGATCGGTCCGGTAAGGTCGCTTCATGACGCCGTCGCCGGCCTAGTGGGGAAGGAAGGCAAGAGCGAAGGCTAACTACTCGCTCAAGCGGACAGCCCAATCGCTTCGCGATTGATGCTGCCGCTTAGCTCAAGCATTCTCCCACCCCCGCCCTGTCCGTGCCCCGATCGTGGCGGCCCGGTCGCCGGCCGGGGGACCGCCCCACCCGGACCGCGCCCCTGCGCCGGCCCGAAACCAGTGCCCAGGCATGACGGAACCCAGCAGCAGCACCCCGGCCCTCCCCGCCTACGACAGCTCCAGCATCACCGTGCTGCGCGGCCTCGAAGCCGTGCGCAAGCGCCCGGGCATGTACATCGGCGACGTCCACGACGGCACCGGCCTGCACCACATGGTCTTCGAGGTGGTCGACAACGCCATCGACGAGGCCCTGGCCGGCCACTGCGACCGCGTCCTCGTCACCCTGCACGCCGACGGCTCCTGCTCGGTGGCCGACAACGGCCGCGGCATCCCGGTGGACATCCACAAGGAGGAAGGCCGCTCCGCCGCCGAGGTGATCCTCACCGTGCTGCACGCCGGCGGCAAGTTCGATGACAACAGCTACAAGGTCTCCGGCGGCCTGCACGGCGTCGGCGTCTCGGTGGTCAACGCCCTGTCCGAGAAGCTCTGGCTGGACATCTGGCGCGAGGGCCAGCACCACCAGCAGGAATACGCCCACGGCGAGCCGGTCTACCCGCTGAAAAGCGTCGGGGCCTCGCAGAAGCGCGGCACCACCCTGCGCTTCCTGCCCTCCAGGGAGACCTTCAGCGACGTCGAGTTCCACTTCGACATCCTGGCCAAGCGCCTGCGCGAGCTGTCCTTCCTGAACTCGGGCGTGTGCATCGAGCTGGTCGACGAGCGTGGCGAGGGCCGCCACGAGGTCTTCGAGTACGTCGGCGGCATCCGGAGCTTCGTCGAGCACCTGGCCTCGGTGAAGACGCCGCTGCACCCGCAGGTCATCTCGATGAGTGGCGAGCAGAACGGCATCGTGGTCGAGATCGCGATGCAGTGGACGGACGCCTACCAGGAAACGACCTACTGCTTCACCAACAACATCCCGCAGAAGGACGGCGGCACCCACCTCGCCGGCTTCCGCGCCGCCCTGACACGAACGTTGACGAACTACGTCGAACAGAGCGGAATCGCGGCGAAAGCCAAGATCGCCCTCTCCGGCGACGACATGCGCGAGGGCTTGATCGCGATCATCTCGGTGAAGGTGCCGGACCCCTCCTTCTCCAGCCAGACCAAGGAGAAGCTGGTCAGCTCCGACGTGAAGCCGGTGGTCGAGGCCATCGTCGGCGCCCGGCTGCAGGAGTTCCTGCAGGAGCACCCGCAGGAGGCCCGCACCATCACCGAGAAGGTGGTCGACGCCGCCCGTGCCCGCGAGGCCGCCCGCAAGGCCCGCGAACTGACGCGCCGCAAGGGCGCGCTCGACATCGCCGGCCTGCCGGGCAAGCTCGCCGACTGCCAGGAGAAGGACCCGGCGCTGTCCGAACTCTTCATCGTCGAGGGCGACTCGGCCGGCGGCTCGGCCAAGCAGGGCCGCAACCGCAAGACCCAGGCGATCCTGCCGCTCAAGGGCAAGATCCTCAACGTCGAGCGCGCCCGCTTCGACCGCATGCTGGGCAGCGCCGAGGTCGGCACCCTGATCACCGCGCTCGGCTGCGGCATCGGCAAGGACGAGTACAACCCGGACAAGCTGCGCTACCACCGCATCATCCTGATGACCGACGCTGACGTCGACGGTTCGCACATCCGCACCCTGCTGCTGACCTTCTTCTACCGGCAGATGCCGGAGCTGATCGAGCGCGGCCATATCTACATCGGCCTGCCGCCGCTCTACAAGGTGAAGCAGGGCAAGAACGAGCTCTACCTCAAGGACGACCACGCGCTCAACGCCTACCTGATCCGCAACGCCATCGAGAACGCCGAGCTGGTCCCCGCCGCCGGTGCCCCGCCGGTGCGCGGTGCCGCGCTGGAGGCGCTGATGCAGGCGGTGGCGAACGCCCAGGAGACCGTCGAGCGCCACCGCCACCGCGTCGATGCCGCGGTGCTGGAAGCCATCTACCAGGCCGCGCCGCTGACCGCCGAGACCTTCGCCGACGCCGCGCAACTCGCCGCGTGGTGCGATGCACAAAACGCCAGGTTGCGGGCCGCCGGCCTCGGCAAGCCGCGCTACGTGCTGAGGGCGCAGGCGGAACACGGCGACGTGCCCGGCGCGATCCTGGTCGAGAAGCAGCAGCACGGCCTCACCGGCGTGCAGACCATCGCCGCCGCCCAGCTGCTGCACGGCGAACTGAAGGCGCTCACCGACACCGCCACGAAGCTGGCCGAACTGGCACTCGGAGAGGGGGCCAGCGTCAGCCGCGGCGGCAAGTCCCTGCCGTTGCGCGATTTCACCGCGGCGCAGCATTGGCTGCTCGAGGAAGCGAAGAAGGGCCGCACCATCCAGCGCTTCAAGGGCCTGGGCGAGATGAACCCCGAGCAGCTCTGGGACACCACGGTGAACCCGGAAACGCGCCGGCTGCTGCGCGTGCGGATCGAGGACGCGGTCGCCGCCGACCGGATCTTCAGCACCCTGATGGGCGACGTGGTCGAACCGCGGCGGGCCTTCATCGAGGACAATGCCCTGAAGGTCGGCAACCTCGACGTCTGAGCGCGAGCACGGGAACCGCATGAGCAAGCGCCACCTCTACGTTCTCGCGCTCGCCATCTTCGCCGTCTCGACGGCGGCGATCGTCTACAAGTGGCAGGTCTTGAAGTTCCCCCTGCAACCCGACCAGACGGTGCAGGTGTGGACGGTGCAGGCGCACATCGAGTACCGGCCGCAGCGGCCGGCGAACGCCCTGACCCTGCAGCTGCCGTTCCTGACGCCGGGCTGGATCGTGCTCGACGAGCGCTTCGTCGCCCGCGGCTACTCCAAGATCCCCGAGCGCGAGGCGCAGGGCCGCGAGGTGCAGTGGGCGACCCGCAACGCGGTCGGCGAGCAGGACCTCTACTACCGCGCCACCCTGGTGCGCTCGCAGCTCGAACAGGACACCCTGCTGCCCGAGCTGGCGCCCGAGCTGCCGACGCCACCCATCCTGGAGGAGCCCTACGCGGCGGCCGCCCAGGAACTGCTGGAGCAGGTGCGCGAGCGCTCCGCCGGCGTGGTCACCTTCGCGCGCGAACTGATCCGGCGCGTCGCCGTCAGCCCCGACGAAGGCGCACAGCTGCTGCTCGACCGCTACGCCCGCAGCGGCCCGGGCGCCGGGCTCGACGACGAGCTGCGCACCCGCCTGCTGGTCGACCTGCTGGCCGTGCGCAACATCCCGGCCCGGCTGGTGCATGCGCTGCGTCTGCCCGAGGGCGGCGTCGAGGGCACGGCGCGGATCGAGACCTGGCTGTTGGTGCACGATGGCCTGGCGTGGACCCTGCTCAATCCGCGCGACGCCTCCGAGGGCCTGCCGCGCGACCTGCTGCTCTGGAACGTCTCGCCCGAGCCGCTGCTGGCCACCGACAGCGCGACCCGGCCGGCCCTGATGTTCACCGTCAGCTTCAACCTCGCCGACGCCATGGCCATGGCCGAGCGCCGGCTGGAGGTGCAGGACGCCGGCTACCTCCAGTGGTCGCTGCTGTCGCTGCCGCTGCAGGCGCAGGAGGTCTACAAGGTGCTGCTGCTGGTGCCGGTCGGCGCCTTCATCATGCTGATCCTGCGCAACATCGTCGGCATCAAGACCTACGGCACCTTCATGCCGGTGCTGGTGGCGCTGGCCTTCCGGGAGACGGCGTTGGTCGCTGGCATCATCCTGTTCGTGCTGGTGGTCGGCTCCGGCCTGCTGTTCCGCTTCTACCTCGAGCGCCTGCGCCTGCTGCTGGTGCCCCGGCTCACCGCCATCCTGATCCTGGTGGTGCTGCTGATGGCGCTGATCTCGGTCGTCGCCAACCGCCTCGACCTGGAGGTCGGCCTCTCGGTCGCGCTGTTCCCGATGGTGATCATGGCCATGACCATCGAACGCATGTCGGTCACCTGGGACGAGCGCGGCGGGGGTGCCGCCATCCGCGAGGGCATCGGCACCATGGTGGTGGCGGCGCTCGCCTACCTGGTGATGACTTGGGACCGGCTGGAGCACCTGATCTACGTCTACCCCGAATTCCTGCTCTGGCTGTTCGCCGCCTCGCTGCTGCTGGGCCGCTACTCCGGCTATCGCCTCACCGAGCTGGTGCGATTCCGCGCGCTGGCCAGCGAGGCCGACCCGATCGCCGCCACGCCGGCAGCGGCACCGGCAGCGCCGCCGGTGGCGGCCCCTGCGACGACCCCGCCGGGCAGCGATGCCGTCCCCAGGGCCTGAGCCGTGGCGCTCTGGAACCCCTTCGAGATCGCCCGCCGCCTGCGGCGCATCGGCCTGATCGGCATCGGCCAGCGCAACGCCGACTACGTGCTGATGCACAACCCGCGCAAGTTCTACCCGCGGGTCGACGACAAGCTGATCACCAAGAAGCTCGCCATCGCCGCCGGCCTGCCGGTGCCCGAGCTCTACGCCGTGGTGCGCGAGGAGCACGAGATCGCCGAGCTGCACGAGAAGCTGAAGCACCGCGACAGTTTCGTGGTGAAGCCGGCACACGGCTCGGGCGGCGACGGCATCCTGGTCATCCACGGCCGCCGCGGCGACAAGTACCGCCGCGCCAACGGCGCGCTGATGCCGCGCGAGGAGTTCGAGCACCACCTCTCCAACGGCCTCTCCGGCCTGTTCTCGCTGGGCGGCCAGCCCGACCACCTGCTGGTCGAGTACTGCGTGCAGTTCGATCCGGTGTTCGAGCGCGTCAGTTTCAAGGGCGTGCCCGACATCCGCATCATCGTCTTCCTGGGCTACCCGGTGATGGCGATGGTCCGGCTGCCGACGCGGCTCTCGGATGGCAAGGCCAACCTGCACCAAGGCGCGATCGGCGTCGGCATCGACCTGCCCACCGGCGTCACCAAGCGCGGCGTCTGGGGGGCGGAGCTGATCCGCGACCACCCGGACACCGAGAACACCATCGTCGGCCTCCAGATCCCGCGCTGGGACGAGCTGCTGCGGATGGCGGCGCGCTGCCACGAGCTCTCGGAACTCGGCTACATCGGCGTCGACTTCGTGCTCGACCGCGACCACGGGCCGATGATCCTCGAACTCAATGCCCGCCCCGGCCTGTCGATCCAGATGGCCAACGGCAACGGCCTGCACCCGCGGCTGAAGAAGGTCGAGGCGCTCGCCGCCGCCGGCCGGCTCTCGAAGGACCCGGACGAACGGGTGGCCTTCGCCAAGGCGAACTTCCCCACCACCGGCTGAACGGTGGTGTTAAATCTCCGTTGGGCGTGACCTTGGGCACGTACGGAGGGCCGTTTCCGCCCGTTCTTGCCTTGAGCCCGCCACCGCCAGCCGCTAACCTCGGCAGCCTTCCGTTTCCCGTGCCCGGAGCCCGCCATGGCCGCCCCCCGCTCCCTCCTCGGCCTTGCCGTCTTCACCGCCCTGCTGATGGCCGTGCCGGCGCAGCCGGCGGCCGCGCGCGAGGACCGCCGCGAGCAGCGGCGCGCCGCGGCGGAACCGGCCTTCCCCGACGCGACGCGCGAGGAGCCCCGCCTGCGTTCCAGCCCGCGCCTGCAGCGCCAGCTGTCGCAACTGGTCGAGGCCTACAACGAAGGCGACACGGCCAAGGCGCGCGAGCTGGCCGATGCGATCCTGGCCAACGAGCGGGCCAACGCCTACGACATTTCGTTCGCCGCCCAGGTGGCGGCCAGCGCGGCCAGCGACCAGGACGACCTCGAGGCCGCCATCGCCTACATGGAGCGCGTCATCGAAACCAACGGCCTCGACAACGAAGGCCACTACAACACCATGCAGAACCTGGCCGTCGCCCAGCTCAACAGCGACCAGCCGGCGGCGGCGGTGGCCACCCTCACGCGCCTCATCAACGAGACGCAGACCCGCAACCCGGTCATCCACCACACCCTGGGCAGTGCGTATTTCCGGGCGGAACAGTTCGCCGAGGCCGCCGTGGCCTTGCGCAAGGCGATCTCGCTGTCCCCCGAGCCGCGCACCGATTGGCTGCGGCTCCTGCAGGCCGCGCTCATCGAGTCCGGCGAGACCGAGGCGGCCGTCGCGGTAGGCCAGCAGGTCCTCGCCAAGACGCCGGACGACAAGCAGGCCGTCTTCGCGCTGGCCTCCAACTTCATCGACCTCGAGCGCTATGACGACGCCATCCGCCTGCTCGAGGACGCCCGCACCCGGGGGCTCTTCAACGAGGCGCGCGACTACCGCACCCTCTACTCGCTCTATTTCAATGTCGAAGGCCGCGAGCGCGACGTCATCGCGGTGATCGAGGAGGGTTTCGCCAAGGGCGTGCTGCCGCGCGACCTGCAGAGCCTCTCCGCGCTGGCCCAGGCGGCCTACTTCAGCGACGACATGACGCGCGCCATCGCCGCCTACCGCGAGGCGGCCGCGCTCGACCCGCGTGGCGAGAGCGGCCTCAACTACGCCAAGGTGCTTTCGGCCGAGGGCCTCGACGCCGAAGCCCGCGCCGCCGCCCGCGCCGCCCTCGCCAAGGGCCTGCAGCGCCCCGGCGAGGCCTGGATGGTGATCGCCCGCGCCGAATCGCAGATCGGCACGCCCGCCGCCGTGCGCGCCGCCCTGCAGGAGGCCGCGCGGTTCCCGGAGACCGCCGAGCAGGCCAACCGCATGCTGCGGCAGAGCCGCTGATTCCTTCACGCCATCACCGCGGACGCGGATTCCACGTGCAACGCCTTTCCTTTACAATCACCGATCCGCACCCCTGCGGCCCCTTCCTGAGTCGGCACCACGCATGACGGACAATCGCATCTACGGCACCCGGGTCCCCGCGACATTCAGTTGGCCGCGGACCATCGGCCTTGCCTTCGCCATCGCGCTGCACGTGGCCGGTGGCCTGGCCATGATGATGCCGCTGCAGGCCCAGCAGGCCCAGGAGGACGAGGAGCTGGTGATGGCGGTCACGTTCATCGAGCCGCCGCCGCCGCCGCCGCCGCCGCCGCCGCCGCCGCCGGAGCCGCCGCGGGTGGTCCAGCGCATCGTCCAGACCCCGGTGATCACGCCGTCCCCGGTGCCGCCGCCGCCGGAGGAGCCGCCGGTCATCTTCGATGACCCGACCGCGCTCGACATCGCCGCGCCGCCGCCGGCGCCGCCGGCCCCGGCCGCTCCGGCCGTGACCTTCGCCGCCTCGGAAGACATCACCGGCCGGCGCCTGAATCCGCCGCGCTACCCGCCGCAGGAAGCCCGCCGCTGCATCGGTGGCGAGGTGTTGCTGCGGGTCACCATCGATGCGACCGGTGCCGTGCTCAACGTCGTCGTCCAGCGCACCAGCCGCAACCGCAACCTCGACCGCTCGGCCCAGGATGCCGCCCGTCGCTGGCGCTTCAACCCCGGCATGAACAACGGCGTGCCGGTCGGCGGCGATGTCCTCGTTCCCGTCAACTTCACTCCCCCCTGCTGAAACCACCCACCCGAAGGTATCCCCGCATGTTGCAGGACATCGTCATCACCCTCCCGACGGCCGCCGCCGCCCCGGCCGCCACCAATGTCGCGCTCGCCGCCCCGGCCGCCGCCCAGACCCAGCAGGTCGAAGGCGCCGCCGACTTCTCGATCCAGCACGCCATGTCCTACATGGGCGTGGTCAACTGGGCGGTGTTCATCGCCCTCGTGATCATGTCGCTGGTCGGCTGGTACTACACGGTGGTGAAGAGCATCAAGTACAGCCGCATCAACAGCCGTGCGGGCCGCGTCACCTCGACGTTCTGGCAGACCCAGAACGCCCAGGAAGCGATCCGCTTCATGGAGGAGCAGCCCTCCTGGGAGCCGTTCTCGAAGATCGCCCTCGAGTGCGCCCAGGCCGCCTCCTACCACCAGAAGTCGGAAGGCCGCCTGGCCGAGACCCTGAACCGCTCCGAGTTCATCGACCGCGCCCTGCGCCAGGCCGTCTCGCGTGAATCGCAGACCCTGGAAGACGGCCAGACCTGGCTCGCCACCACCGGCGCGATCGCGCCCTTCGTCGGCCTGCTCGGCACCGTGTGGGGCATCCTGCTCGCCCTGGTCCGCCTGGGCGCCGCCGGCGAGACCTCGATCCAGGCCGTGGCCGGCCCGGTCGGCGAGGCCCTCCTCATGACCTTCCTCGGCCTGTTCGTGGCCATCCCGGCGGTCATGGCCTTCAACTACTTCAACCGCATCAACCGCAAGCTGGTCGCCCAGTTCGACGCCTTCGCGCACGACCTGCACGACTTCTTCGCCACCGGTGCGCGCGTCGGTGACGGCCGCTGAGGGCCCGCAAGGCCCTTACCGGCGGAGAATGACCCATGGCATTCAGTTCCGATGAGAACCAAGGCGCTGGCTTCACCGAGCCGAATGTCGTCCCCCTGGTCGACGTGATGCTCGTGTTGCTGATCATCTTCATGGTGACCTCCACCGTCTCGCACGGCATCCGGGTGGAATTGCCGAACGCGCAGGTGGAGGTTCAGAGGCCCTTGGCTCAGGCAACCCCGGTGGCCATCACCCTGCGCGAGAGCGGCGAGATCTTCTGGAACAACGACCTGCTCGCCGACAAGGCCCAGCTGGAAGCCCGGCTTGCGGTCGAGGCGCAGAAGGTGCCGCAGCCCGACATCCTGTTCCGCGCCGACAAGGACGCCCGTTACGCCCAGGTCCGCGAGGTCACCACCCGGGTCCGGCAGGCCGGCATGCGGTCCATCAATTTCGTGTCCGAACCGGAGTTCTGAACCATGGCCTTTTCCTCTGGCGCGGGTTCCGGTCCGAAGTCGGACATGAACGTGGTGCCGCTGATCGACATCCTGCTGGTGCTGCTGATCATCTTCATGGTGACCGCGCCGACGCCCTCGTTGCGGATCAACGTCAACCTGCCGCAACGCTCGCCCAACGTCGAGCCGCCGCGTACCGAACCGCCGCCGCCGCTGCAGCTGCGGATCTCCGCGACCGGCGAGGTCACGGTGAACAACACCCTGCAGCCGATGCCGACCCTGCAGGCCTATTTCGAGGACATCACCCAGGTCCGCACCCAGCTGCTGCCGGTGGACCAGCAGCCGCGGCTCGAGATCGAGGTCGATCCCGAGGCCGAGTACGAAACCTTGGCCAAGGTCCTCGCCCGGGCGCGCAACGCCCAGCTCGAGAAGATCGCCTTCGTCGACCAGGCCGCGCAGTAAACCGCACGGCCCTGGCCGCAGCAGCGTCGCCGCCTTCGGGCGGCGTCGTCGTTTCCGGGGCGGGGAAGGTGCCGCCTCAGCCGCCAGTGATCGCCCGGTAGCGGGCCAGCGTGGTGGCCCAACCCTCGACCAGGGCCTCGGCCACCAGCGCGTGGCCGATCGAGACCTCGAGCACCCCGGGCACGCCGGCGAGGAAGTCGGCGAGGTTCCGCTGCGAGAGGTCGTGCCCGGCATTGACCCCGAGGCCCAGCGCGCGGGCCGCCTCGGCGCTGCGGCGGGCGGCGGCCAGGGCTGCCGCGGCATCGCCGCGGGCGTGCGCCTCGGCGTAGGGTCCGGTGTAGATCTCGATGCGCTGCGCGCCGGCATCGCGGAGCGGCCCCAGCGCCACCACGCCGGGGTCGACGAACAGCGAGACCCGCGCCCCCAGGGTGCGGAACGCGGCCACCTGTTCGGTGAGCCCGGCCGGCAGGGCGGCGGGATCGAAGCCGTGGTCGGAGGTGATCTGGCCGTCGCCATCGGGCACGAAAGTGACCTGGGCCGGGCGGGCGGCCGCGGCCAGGGCGAGCAGGCCGGGGTAGCCGGGACGCTCCGGCGCGAAGGGATTGCCTTCCAGGTTGAACTCGACCCCGGCCGGCAGGGCGCGGGCGATGGCCAGCACGTCCTCGGCGGTGATGTGGCGGCGGTCGGGCCGCGGGTGCACGGTGATGCCGCGCACGCCGGCATCCAGCGCGCGGCGCACGAAGTCCAGCGGGCAGGGGAAGGCGCCGCCGCGGGCATTGCGCAGCACGGCGATCTTGTTGACGTTGACGCTGAGCAGGGTCATCGGCGATCCTCGTTGGTGCGGTGAGCCTGCCCGGGGCCGCAGCGGCCGGCAAGCCCGCGGGCCACCAAGGTTGTTCACACACGCCGCGCCCACGGACGGAATAATGCGCGCCATGCCCGCCACCGCCCTGCAGCGCCGGTTCGCGACCCTGGCCGCCACCGGGGCGGCATGCATGGCCGCGCTGCTGGCGGCGCTGCCGTCGTACGCGGCGGGCTTCGCCGGCACGCCGATCCTGCAGCGGATCGGCCCGCAGGACTACCAGGCCACGCCCCTGTTGTGGTCGGTGGCGGCCGCGCCGGGGCGGCTCTATGTCGGCTCCGCCGACGGGGTGCTGGTCTACGACGGTGCCGCCTGGACCATCGTGCCCCTGCCTGCCGGCGTGGATGCTTCCGTGGTCCGCCGCCTGCCCGACGGCACCTTGATGGTCGGCGGCCACGACACCTGGGGTCGGCTGGAGCATGATCCGGTCGTGGGCTACCGCTACGTCGACCTGCTGGTCCGCAGCGGCCTGCCGGCGCAGGAGCGCAAGGCCGGCGTCGTCTGGGAGATCGCGCCGACCGCCGAGGGCGTGCTGATCCACGCGGAGAACTTCCTCTACCTGCTGCCGGCGACGGGCGACCCGGTGCGGGCCTGGCCGACGCCGCCGGCGATGCGATCGCTGCTGGTCTCGGGCGGCGAGGCCTTCGTCCGCTTCCGCGACCAGGGCCTTGGCCGCCTGCGCGAGGGCGAATGGCGGCCGGTGCCGGGCGGGGCGGCCTTCGCCACCACCGCCGTGGCCGCGGTGCTGGCCTGGGGCGGCAGCCGCTACGCCGTGGCCGCCGACGGCGTCTGGCGGCTCGAGGCCGAGAGCGTGCGCCGGGTGCTGGCCTGGCCGCAGGGTCGGCTCGCGGTCTACACGGTCGCCGCGCTGGAGGGCGGCGGTTTCGTGCTGGGCACCGAGGACGGCGAACTGCTCCATGTCGACGGCGGGCTGCGCCTGCGGCAATTCCTCCCGATCAGCGAGCAGATGGTCGCCGACCTCGCCCGCGACCCCGAGGGCACCCTGTGGGCGGTGACCGAGACCGAAGTGCTGCGGATCGGCCTGCCCTCGCGCTGGTCCCTGATCGGCCGGCACCAGGGCATGCGCGGACTGGTGTTCGACACCGCCGAGTTCGACGGCGCGCTCTGGGTCGCGAGCGGCCGCGGCCTGCTGCGGCTGGTGGCCGATGGCCGGGGTGCTGTCGCCGCCGAGCACCTGCCCTGGGTGCCGCACGAGGCCCACGTCCTGCACGCCGATCCACGCGCCCTGCTGGTCGGCGAACGCGAGGGCCTGTGGGTGCTGCGGCCCGGCGAGCGGCAAGCGCGGCGCCTGCACGAGGGCAGCGGCGTCCTCCTGCTGCAGCCCGGCCGCGACCACCCGGACCGCGTCTGGGCGGCGGCCGACGACGAGTTGCTGGAATTGCGCCACGGCGCTGCCGGCTGGCAGGTCGGGCGGCGCTGGCCGCTGGAGGGCATGGCCCCCCGGCAGGTGCTGGAGCTGCTGCCCGGCGAGCTGTGGTTCGCCGACGACCGTGGCCCGCCGCAGCGCTGGCGGATCGATCCGCACGACGGCCGGCTCGAGCGCCAGGTGTTCGGGCCCGGGCGCGGCCTGCCGGACAACGGCCCGTACCGGCCGACCCTGCACGCCATCGACGGCCAGATCAAGGCCTGGTCGGCGGGCCGGCTGTACCGGCTCGATGCCGCGGGGGAAGGCTTCACCGAGATCGAGGCGCCGGAGTGGATGCAGGCCCTGCGCCAACCCGAACGGCTCGCCCTGGTCGAGACCCCGAAGGGCCTGTTCGCGGTGACCCCGCTCGACCTGCTGCTGCGCCGCAACGGGTCCTCGTCCTGGGAGCGGGTGCAGATCGGCGGCTGGTCGAGCACCGGCTTCGGCATCCCCCGGGTCGGTCCCGGCGGCGTGCTCCGGGTGCCGGTGTGGAACGGCATCCTGCAGTACCTGCCGGAGGGGCCGCAGCCGATCCTGCCGCCGCTGGCGGTGGCCTTCGAGCGCCTGCAGGCCCGCCACGGCGAGAACGCCGAGTGGCGGCCGGTGGAGCCGGTGCGCGGCGTGCTCGAATTGCGTTCCGGCGAAGCCCTGCGGATGCGCTTCGGCCTGCGCACCCTGGAGGCCGGGGCCACCTACCGCTACCGCCTCGACGGCCTGGTCGACGAATTCACCGAGTGGGCCGACCGCGACTTGAGCCTCCGCGGCCTGCAACCCGGCGAGTACCGCTTCGTGGTCGAGGGCCGCCTGCCCAGCGGCCGGCCGGTGGCACCGCTATCGCTGGACCTGGTGGTCACGCCGGCCTGGCACGAGCGGCTGCCGGTGCGATTCGCCGCCATCGCCCTGCTGCTGCTGGCCGCGGGCCTTGCCGTGCGCGGCTTCGCTCGCCACCGGGTGGTGCGGATCGAGGCCGCCAACCGGCTGCTCGAGCGCCGCATCGTCGAGCGCACCGAGGCGCTGGAGCAGGCCAACGCGCGGCTTTCGGCGATCGCCGTGCTCGACGCCCTGACCGGCGTCAACAACCGCCGCGCCTTCGACCTCGCCCTGGAGCGCGAGTGGGCGCGCTGCCGGGAATCGCGCCAGCCGCTGGCCGCGCTGATGGTCGATGTCGACCACTTCAAGGCCTACAACGACCGCCACGGCCACCTCGAGGGCGACCGCGTGCTGGTCGAGCTGGCCGTCCTGCTCGGCCACGGCCTGCAGCCGCCGCGGGAGATGCTGGCCCGCTACGGCGGCGAGGAATTCGTCCTGCTGCTGCCGGGTGTCCACGTCGAGCAGGCCCGGCTGCGTGCCGAGCGGCTGCGGCGGGCGGTGGAATCGAGCCCGGTCGGCGTCAGCGTCAGCATCGGCGTCGCCGCGCTGGTGCCGGAGGCCGCGGACTCGCCGCTGCGCCTGGTCCGCGAGGCCGACATGGCGCTCTACGCCGCCAAGCGGCGCGGCCGCAACCGGGTCGAATGCGCCGATGCCACGGTGTGAGCCGGAAAGGGGGCGCGACGGGGCGCGGAGGGTCTACGGCTCCGCCGCCTGCCGGCGCGCCAGCGCGCGGTCGAGCAGCCTTTGATGCTCGGCGGCGTCGAGCAGCGGGGTGCCGCCGGTGGCGCCGTCGCGGCGCCGCTCCAGCAGGTGCAGGGCCAGCCCGAGCAGCAGCCCCAGCGCCGCCAGCAGCAGGCCCAGCACCGCCGGGGTGCCGAGCGGCAGGCGCAGCGCGAGGACGAAGCAGGCGAGGGCGGCGGCCAGCAGCAGCCAGGGCATGCGGAAGCTCCGGAAGGGGCGTCGCGATTCTAGCAGGCCGCCCGGCGCGCCCTAGAGCACCGGGGCCAGCAGCCGCGCCGCGCTGTCGAGGTAGGCCTGCAGGCCCCGTGGTCGCCAGTCCGGGGCGACCGGCCGGGAGTCCATGAGGTCGGTGGCGATGCGCGCCGCCAGCGCCGCCGCCACGCCTTCGTCGCGGGCCAGCACGCCGAGTTCGAAATTGAGGAAGAAGCTGCGCGGATCGACGTTGGCGCTGCCGATCAGGGCGGTGTCGTCGTCGATCAGCAGGGCCTTGCCGTGCAGCATGCGCGGCTGGAACTCGGCGATCCGCACCCCGGCGGCGAGCAACTCCGGGTAGAAGCTGCGGGCCGCGGCCCGCACCAGCCGGTTGTCGTTGCGGGCCGGCAGCAGCAGCAGCACGTCGAGCCCGCGCAGCGCCGCCGAGGTCAGGGCCAGCAGCACCGGCGGAGTCGGCACGAAGTAGGGCGTCATCACCCAGACCCGCTGGCGCGCCCCGTGCACGGCCTCGACGAACAACCGGTGCAGCGGGGCCTCGGGGTGGTCGGGGCCGGAGGGCAGGAGCTGGCAGCGGATCCGCCCGCCAGGCTGCGCCGGCCAGTGCCGGGGTGCGGCCAGGGTGCGGCCGGTGGCGTAGTGCCAGTCCTCGGCGAACACCAGCTGCAGGGCGCGCACCACTTCGCCCTCCAGCCGCAGGTGCAGGTCGTGGAAGGCCGCCGCCGAGGCGCGCTCGCTCTGGGTGTCGCTGATGTTGACCCCGCCGGTGAAGCCGATGCGGCCGTCGATCACCGCGATCTTGCGGTGCGTGCGCAGGTTGAGCGTGGGCCGCCAGAGCAGGTGGCCCAGGGTGAGCGGGTGGAACCAGCCGACTTCAGCCCCGGCCGCGCGCAGCGGGGCGAGGAAGGCCGGCGAGCAGCGCCGCGAGCCGAGGCCGTCGAGCAGCAGGCGCACCTCGACGCCGGCGCGGGCGCGCTCCGCCAGCAGGTCGCGCAGCCGGGTGCCGATGCCGTCGGGCTCGAAGATGTAGTACTCGAGGTGGACCGCGCTGCTGGCCCCGGCGATGGCGTGGAACAGGGCCTCGTAGGTGGATTCGCCGCTGCTCAGCAGTTCCAGCCGGCTGGCCCGGGTCGGGGCGAAGCCGGTGCTGGCTTCGACCAGCCGCTCCGCGCCCCATTCGGCCGGCTCGCCGCAGGGCGGCAGGCCGACCTCGGCCAGCGCCAGCCGGGCCCGGCTGCGCCGCCGCAGGCGGCGGCGGATGCGTTGCGGCCCGAGCCACCAGTACACCGCCCAGCCCAGCACCGGCAGCCAGGCCAGCACCAGCAGCCAGGCCAGGGTGGCGACCGGTTCGCGGCGCTGGCGCACGATCCACGCGGCCAGCACCAGCACGTAGGCCACCCAGACCACCGCCAGCCAAGGCGAGTCCACCACGGCGGTGAGGCCGGTGGTCAGCGCGAGCAGCAGGTCGCCGGCGTCCAGGGACATGGGCGAATGCTCGCATGCCGGCACGGCCGCCGCAGGGCGGGCTGGCATGCGGCTTGCACCGGCTCCGCTGCCGCCCGTCGCCGCGAAACCCATGTCCGACGCCATCGCCTCCGTGCTCTCGCAGATCCGCAGCTTCCAGGCCCAGGTCGGCCAGGCCGGCGGCGTGGCCCCGCCGTCCGCCCCTCCGGCCGGGGGTATCGGCCCGGCCACCGGCGGCCCGGCGGCCCCGAGCTTCGGCCAGACGCTCGGCGACGCCCTGCAGAAGGTGAACCGGTTGCAATCGGAGACCCGTACCCTGCAGGCGGCCTTCGAGCGCGGCGAGCCGGGGGCCGACCTCGCCCGCGTGATGGTGGCCGCCCAGGCCAGCAGCGTCGCCTTCCGCGCCACCGTGGAGGTGCGCAACCGCCTGGTGCAGGCCTACCAGGACGTCATGAACATGCCGCTCTGAGGGCAGCCCCGAGACCATGAACGCCATCGTCGCCCAAGCCCCGCCGCCGCCGCCGCCCGGCATGCTCCAGCAGATCCAGCGTGGCGGCCTGCCGCGCCAGCTCTGGGCCATGCTGCTGCTGACCCTGGCGGTGGCCGGCGGCCTCTGGGCCTTCTTCTGGCTGCAGCGGCCGGCCCTCGTCACCATGCAAAGCGGCATCGACGCTGCCACCGCGGCCGAATTCGCCGACGCCCTGCGCAGCGCCCAGATCCCGGTCACCATCGACCCGGCCACTGGCGACGTGCGGGTGCCGGGCGAGCGCCTGCAGGAGGCGCGGATGGCGCTTGCCACCGCCGGGCTCGGTGCCAGCGACGGCCCCGGCATGGCCCTGATCGAGCGCGACCCCGGCTTCGGCATCAGCCAGTTCGTCGAGGCGGCGCGCTACCAGCGTGCGCTGGAGACCGAACTGGCGCGCACCATCCGCCAGCTGCGGCCGATCCGCGAGGCCCGCGTCCATCTCGCCCTGCCGCGCCCGACCGCCTTCACCCGGCAGCAGCAGCCGGCCGCCGCCTCGGTGGTGGTCGGCCTGCTGCCGGGGCGATTCCTCAAGCCGGACGAGGTGCAGGCGATCCAGCATCTGGTCGCGAGCGGCATCCCCAACCTGGTGCCGGAACGGGTCACCGTGGTCGACGAGGCCGGTCGCCTGCTGACTCGCGACGAGGCCGGCAGCCCGGCCGCGCTGCGCGCCGAGCAGTTCGCCCTGACCCGCGAGAAGGAATCCGCGCTGGCGGCGCGGATCGCCGGCCTGATCGAGCCGCTGGTCGGGGTCGGGCGGGTGCGCAGCGAGGTGGCGCTCGACCTCGACTTCGCCCAGGTCGAGGAGGCACGCGAGGTCTACGCGCCGGATTCCGGCCAGTTGCGCAGCGAGCAGATCAGCGAGGAGCGCCGCACCGAGGCCCGCGACCGGGGCGTCCCCGGCGCCGCCAGCAACGTCCCGCCGGGGGCCGCCGCCGAGGCCGCCGCGGTCGCCGATCCCGCCGCCGTCGCCGCGACCGTGCCGGCGGGTGACAGCGCCAGCTCGCGGACGCGCAACTTCGAACTGGACCGCACCCTCACCCATGTCCGCCAACCCACCGGCCGGGTGCGCCGGGTCACGGCGGCGGTGGTGGTGGACAACGTGCCCAACGTGCCGGCCGCCGCCGTGGCGGCCGAAGACGGGGCGGCGGCGGCCGCCTTCCGCCCGCTCAGCGCCGAGGAACTGGCGCGCATCGAGTCGTTGGTGCGCCAGGTGGTCGGCTTCGATGCCGCGCGCGGTGACGTGGTGACCGTGGTCAATGCCCCCTTCGTGCCGCTGGAGCCGCTGGGGGAGCCTGTCGTGCCGGTCTGGGAGAACCCGCTGCTCTGGCAGGCGCTGCGGATCGCCGTCGGTGCCCTGCTGGTGCTGCTGGTGGTGTTCCTGGTGCTGCGCCCGGCGCTGCGTCAGCTGCTCGCCAGCCCGGAGCCGCCGGCCGCTGCCACCGGCCCGGCGTATGCTGCCGACCCGGCCCTGCCGCCCGGTACGGCGATGCCCGCCGGTACCGCCCTCGCCGTGCCCGGGCAGGGCGCCGCCGGCCTGCCGCCACCGTCCAGCGTCGAGGGCCGCATCGAGTACGCCCGGCAGGCGGTCAAGGACGACCCGCGCCGGGTCGCCCAGGTGGTGAAGGAATGGGTCGCGAGCGATGCCTGACAAGACCAGCGAATTCAGCGGCGTCGAGAAGGCCGCGATCCTGATGCTGTCCCTCGGCGAGGTCGAAGCCGCCGAGGTGCTGAAGCACATGACGGCGAAGGAAGTGCAGAAAGTCGGCCAGGCCATGGCCGCGGTCGGCGGCATCTCGCGCGAGCAGATCGAGAACGTGATCGGCGAGTTCGCCGGCGCGCTGGACCGCCAGACCTCGGTCGGCATCGGTGCCGACGACTACGTGCGCAAGGTGCTGGTGCAGGCGCTCGGCGAGGACAAGGCCAGCAGCGTGATCGACCGCATCCTGCTCGGGCGCAACAGCTCGGGCATGGAGATGCTGAAGTGGATGGACCCGCGCGCGATCGCCGACCTGATCCGCAACGAGCACCCGCAGATCATGGCCATCGTGCTCTCGCACCTGGAGCCCGACCAGGCCGCCGACACGCTGAAGAACTTCCCCGAGCGCGTGCGCGCCGACGTGCTGCTGCGGGTGGCGACGCTCGACAACGTGCCGCCGGTGGCGCTCAACGAGCTCAACGAGGTGATGGAGAAGCAGTTCGCCGGCGCCCAGGGCACCAAGGCCACCACCATCGGCGGCGTCAAGGTCGCCGCCAACATCCTCAACTTCGTCGACGGCGGCCAGGACCAGGTGATCCTCACCGCCATCGGCAAGGTCGACCAGGCGCTGTCCGAGCAGATCCAGGAACTGATGTTCGTGTTCGACGACCTGGCCTCGATCGACGACAAGTCGATGCAGGCGATCCTGCGCGAGGTGCCGGGCGACAAGCTGCCGCTCGCGTTGCGTGGCGGCTCGGCTGAAGTCAAGGAGAAGGTGCTGAAGAACATGTCGCAGCGCGCCGCGCAGATCCTCAAGGAGGACATGGAGGACCGCGGCCCGGTCAGGCTCAGCGAGGTCGAGGCGGCGCAGAAGGAAGTGCTGCAGATCGTCCGCCGCCTCGCCGACGAGGGCACCATCAGCCTCGGGGGTAGCAAGGAGGAGCTGGTATGAGCGCCGGACCCGCCCTCTGGCGCGTGCCGGCGCTGGATGCCGCGCCGCCGCCCAGGCCGCCCTCGATCCAGGACCTGCAGCAGATCGAGGAGCAGGCCCGCCAGGCCGGTTTCGAGGCCGGCCGTCGCGAGGGTTTCGCCGCCGGCCAGGCCGAGGTGCAGCGCCTGGTGGCGCAGTTCGAGGCCGTGGTCGAGGCCTTCGCCCGGCCGCTCGGGCGGCTGGAGGACGATGTCCAGGCGGCACTCGGGCAACTGGCCGTGCGGATCGCCGGTGCCCTGCTCGGCCGCGCCTACGAGGCCGATCCGGCCTTGCTCGCGCAACTGGTGCGCACGGCGCTGGACGCGGTCGGCGACGGCCAGCGTCCGCTCGAGCTGCGCCTGAACCCGGCCGACGCCGAACGGCTGGCGCCGTGGCTGCCGCAATGGGCCGATGCCCGCGTGGTGCCCGATCCGCAGATCGGTCCCGGCGAGGCCCGCGTCCACGGCGATGGCGTGCGCATCGATGCGCGGATGGAGGCCCGTTTGCAGGCCGCGCTGGCGGCGGTCGGCCACGGCGGCGGCACGCCATGAGCCGGACCGTTCCCCAGCTGCTCGCCTCGCGCGGCCCGCGGCTGGCCGCCCGCCTCTCGGCGTTGGAGCCACGGCTCGATCGCCTCGGCAGTGTCCGCGAGGGCGTGCTGCGCCGCGCGGTCGGCCTGACCCTGGAAGCCGAAGGCCTGGAGGCCCCACTCGGGGCCGCCGTGCGCGTCGAGGCCCAGGGCGGGTGCTTCGTCGAGGCCGAGGTGGTCGGCTTCGCCGGCACGACGACGTACCTGATGCCGACCGGCGAGCTGCACGGCCTGCTGCCGCGCGCCCGCGTGGTGCCCGGCTGGGCGCGCGGCCGGGTGGCGGTCGGCGAGGGCCTGCTCGGCCGCGTCGTCGACGCCGACGGCCACGCCCTCGACGGCCGCCCGACGCCGCGGCCGGACGCCTACGTCGGCCTCGCCGGCGTGCCGATCAACCCGCTCGCCCGCGCCCCGATCACCGAGGGGCTGGACGTCGGCGTCCGCGCCATCAACGCCCTGCTGCCGATCGGCCGCGGCCAGCGCGTCGGCCTGTTCGCCGGTTCCGGCATCGGCAAATCGACCCTGCTCGGCATGATGACCCGCTACACCCGCGCCGACGTGGTGGTGGTCGGGCTGATCGGCGAGCGCGGCCGCGAGGTGCGTGATTTCGTCGAAGCGACCCTCGGCCCCGAGGGCCTGAAGCGCGCCGTCGTCGTCGCCACCCCGGCCGACCGGCCGCCGCTGGCGCGCATCCACGGCGCGCTGCGCGCCACCGCCATCGCCGAATTCTTCCGCGACCAGGGCCTCGACGTGCTGCTGCTGATGGACTCGCTCACCCGCTTCGCCCAGGCGCAGCGCGAGATCGGGCTTTCCATCGGCGAACCGCCGACCACCCGTGGCTACCCGCCTTCGGTGTTCGCCAGGTTGCCGGCGCTGGTGGAGCGCGCCGGCATGGGCGCCGGCGGACGCGGCTCGATCACCGCCTTCTACACCGTGCTGACCGAGGGCGACGACCCGCAGGAACCGATCGCCGACGCCGCCCGCGCCATCCTCGACGGGCATGTCGTGCTCGACCGCCGGATCGCCGATTCCGGCCTCTACCCGGCGATCGACATCGAGCGCTCGGTGTCGCGGGTCACCACCGAGATCGCCGACCTCGCCTGGCGCGAGCGCATGCGCCGCCTGCGCCGCCTGCTTTCGGCGTACTCCGGGCAGCGCGACCTGATCGCCATCGGCGCCTACCAGCGCGGCGCCGACCCGCTGGTCGACGAGGCGATCGCGCGCTGGCCGGCGATCCTCGCCTTCCTCGGCCAGGACGTCCACGAGAGCGCCAGCCTCGAGGACAGCAAGGCCGCGCTGGCGCAACTGCTGGAGGCCGCGCCATGAGCGCCAAGCGACTCGATCCCCTGCGCCAGCGGGCCGAGCAGCGCGAGGAGGCCCTGGCGCAGGAGCTGGCCCGCCGCGTGCAGGCCCACCAGCAGCAGGCGCAGCG
>JAGXSL010000075.1 GCA_018333835.1 Lysobacteraceae bacterium | reverse complement strand
TGGAAGTCCAGCAACAACGACATCGTGGAACGCCACCCGGACGGCAGTTCGCGTATCCGCTTCCGCCCGGTGGCCGCGCATCTGACGCCGATGGCGATGACGGACCTGATCGCGCGTTATCGCGCTGCGCTGGACCAGCATCTCGCCGACCCATTGGTGTTGGTGCCGCTCGCCGTACTCGACTTCCTGTGCATCCACCCCTTCCCGGATGGCAATGGCCGCATGGCGCGGCTGCTCACCCTGCAACTGCTCTACCACTTCGACTACGCCGTGGGCCGCTTCATCAGCCTGGAGCGCATCTTCGAGGAATCGAAAGAGAGCTACTACGAAACCCTGGAAGCCAGCTCCCAGGGCTGGCACGAGGCCGCGCACGACATCGCGCCCTGGCTGGATTACTCCTGGGGCGCCTTGCTGCGGGCCTACAAGGAATTCGAGGAGCGCGTCGGCACCATCGAACGCGGTCGCGGGGCCAAGGGCGACCGTGTGCGTGCCGAGATCCTCAAACGCAATCTTCCCTTCTCGATCTCCGAGATCGAAGAAGCCTGCCCAGGCGTCAGCCGTGACATGGTGCGGCTGGTACTGCGCGCGATGAAGAAGGAAGGCTTGATCGCGCCTACGGGCAAAGGACGTGGGGCCAAATGGATCGGCCTGAAAAACGATACGCTGCCGCAGGAGCTGCAATGACCCGGGAACGATCCATGGCCAAGGGCAAGGACAAGAACAACGGCGGCAACCTCGGCTTCGAAGCCGAACTGTTCAAGGCCGCCGACAAGCTGCGCGGCAACATGGAGCCCAGCGACTACAAACACGTCACGCTGGGCCTGATCTTCCTCAAGTACATCTCCGACGCCTTCGAGGCCCGCCACGCCGAACTGCTGGCCGAAGACCCGCAGGCGGCCGAGGACGAGGACGAATACCTCGCCGACAACGTGTTCTGGGTGCCGAAGGATGCGCGCTGGTCGCACCTCAAGGCCAATGCCAAGCGACCCGAGATCGGCACCCTGATCGACGACGCCATGCGCGCCATCGAGAAGGACAACGAGTCGCTGAAAGGCGTGCTGCCCAAGGACTACGCGCGCCCGGCGTTGAACAAGGTGATGCTGGGCGAGCTGATCGACCTGATCTCCGGCATCGCCATGAACGAGGGCGGCGACAAGTCGAAGGACGTGCTCGGCCGCGTCTACGAATACTTCCTCAGCCAGTTCGCCGGTGCCGAAGGCAAGCGCGGCGGCGAGTTCTACACCCCGCGCTCGGTGGTGCAGGTGCTGGTGCAGATGCTCGAACCCTACTCGGGCCGCGTCTACGACCCCTGCTGCGGCTCGGGCGGCATGTTCGTGCAGAGCGAGAAGTTCGTGCTGGAGCACGGCGGGCGAATCGGCGACATCGCCATCTACGGGCAGGAGTCGAACTACGTGACGTGGCGGCTGGCCAAGATGAACCTCGCCGTGCGCGGCATCGACAGCGACATCCGCTGGAACAACGAAGGCAGCTTCCACAAGGACGAGCTGCGCGACCTGCGCTTCGACCACATCCTCGCCAACCCGCCCTTCAACATCTCCGACTGGGGCGGCGAGCGCCTGCGCGACGACCCGCGCTGGCAGTTTGGCGCACCGCCGGTGGGCAACGCCAACTACGCCTGGCTGTAGCACATCCACTGGCACCTGGCCCCGTTCGGCACCGCCGGCGTGGTGCTGGCCAACGGCTCCATGAGCTCCAACCAGAGCGGCGAGGGCGAGATCCGCCGCGCCATGGTCGAGGCCGACGCCGTGGACTGCATGGTGGCCCTGCCCGGGCAGCTCTTCTACTCCACGCAGATCCCCGCCTGCCTGTGGTTCCTGGCCCGCGACAAGTCCAACGGCAGGCGCGGCAAGGAGACCTTGCGCGACCGGCGCGGCGAGGTGCTGTTCATCGATGCCCGCAACCTGGGCACGCTGGTGGATCGCACCCGGCGCGAACTCACTGACGCCGATATCCAGAGGATCGCCGACACCTACCATGCCTGGCGCGGCGAGAAGGACGCCGGCAAGTACGCGGACATTCCCGGCTTCTGCAAGGCGGCGACGCTGGACGAGATCCGCAAGCACGGCCATGTGCTCACCCCCGGCCGCTATGTCGGCGCCGAAGCCGCCGAGGACGACGGCGAAGCCTTTGTTGACAAGATGCAACGCCTCAGCGTTCTGTGGCGCAAGCAGCAGCAGGAAGCCGCGCGGCTGGATGCGGCGATCGAGGCCAACCTGAGGGAGCTTGGGTATGGCGGGTGAGTGGCGGCCATCGAACTGGGGTGAAGAAGTCACACTCGAGTACGGGAAGGCAATTCGTGGGTACAGCCCAACGCACGGAAAGTACCGTGTGTTCGGTTCTAACGGACCGATCGGATGGACCTCCGAGGCGCTCACACAAGGCCCGGGAGTAATTCTCGGTCGAAAGGGCGCATATCGCGGTGTCGAGTACTGGCGCGAACCGTTCTGGGTTATTGACACCGCGTACTACCTAGTCCCGAAAACTGAACTGGACATGCGTTGGCTTTACTACGCAGTAAAGCACTACAAGCTCGGCGAGGTTGACGACGGCTCACCAATTCCTTCGACGACACGCGCCGCCGTCTACATGCTTGAGCTCGACGTCCCACCGAAGCCTGAACAACGCGCCATCGCCCACATCCTCGGCACGCTGGACGACAAGATCGAACTCAACCGCAAGCGGAACCAGACGCTGGAAGCCATGGCCCGCGCCCTGTTCAAGGACTGGTTCGTCGACTTCGGCCCCGTCCGCGCCAGGATGGAAGGCCAAGAACCCTACCTCCCCGCCGACCTTTGGCAGCTCTTCCCCGACCGTCTGGATGATGAGGGCAAGCCGGAGGGGTGGAGTGAACGGCCGCTCGATGAGATCGCAGACTTTCTCAATGGCCTTGCCCTGCAAAAATTCCCGCCGGCCGACCCAGACGACAGCCTCCCGGTGATCAAGATCGCCGAGCTTCGCAACGGCGTCAGCGCCAAAAGCGATCGCGCATCGCGTGAGGTGCCGGCCAAGTACGTCATCAAGGACGGCGATTTCCTGTTCTCTTGGTCGGGCAGCCTGTTGGCAAAGTTCTGGACAGAGGGAGAAGGAGCGCTCAACCAGCATCTGTTCAAGGTTACCTCCGCGCGCTACCCCATGTGGTTTGTCAGCTATTGGGTGCATCACCACCTTGAGGAATTCCAAGCTATCGCGGCCTCAAAGGCCACGACCATGGGTCATATCCAGCGAGGCCATCTCAAGGCGGCGATGACGCTCTGCCCGTCAGAAAATGTACTGGAGAGACTCGGAGTCGTCATGGCACCGCTTATTGAGCAATCGATTCATAACGAACTCGAATCCCGAAGCCTCGCCCAACTCCGCGACACCCTGCTGCCCAAACTCATCTCCGGCGAACTGCGCATTGCGGACGCCGAGCAGTTTATGATGCAGGCAAAAGGTCAGACATGAAGCCGTGCGCAAGCTGCGAGGAGTCCCATGAGTAACCTCGTGATCTTCGAATCCGGAGACCAGCCGGTGCAGGTTCGGCTGGAGGGTGAGACCGTCTGGCTGAGCCTTCAGCAGTTGGCCGAACTGTTCGAGAGGGACAAGTCGGTCATCTCCCGGCACCTGAAGAATATCTTCGATACCAACGAGTTGGAGCGCGTGTCAGTGGTTGCAAGAAATGCAACAACTGCCGCCGACGGCAAGACCTATCAGGTCGAGTATTTCAACCTCGACGCCATCATCTCCGTCGGCTACCGGGTCAACTCCAGCCGCGCCACGCGCTTTCGCCAGTGGGCCACCGGCGTGCTGCGCCAGCATCTGGTCGAGGGCTACAGCCTCAACCCGCAGCGCCTGGGCGAGCGCGGCATCGAGTTCCAGCAGGCGCTGGACCTGCTCTCGCGCACGCTGGCCAACCGCCATCTGGTCAATGCCGAGGGCGAGGCGGTGCTCGGGGTCATCGCCGACTACGCCCGCAGCTGGAGCCTGCTGCAAGGCTATGACGAGCAGAGCCTGACCGGGCAGACCGGCCGGCAGGGCACGATGCGGGCACTGCGTCTGGACGAGGTGCTGGCCGCCATCGGGCAACTCAAGGCCGAGCTGATCGCCAAGGGCGAGGCCAGCGAGCTGTTCGGCCAGATTCGCGGCGGCGGGCTGGCGTCGGCCCTGGCCACCATCGAACAGGGCTTCGGCGACGAGCTGTTCTACCCGAACGTGGCCAGCCGGGCGGCGCATCTGCTGTACTTCGTGATCAAGAACCACCCGCTGGCCGACGGCAACAAGCGCACCGGCTCGTTCCTGTTCCTGTGGTACCTGCGCCTGAACCAGCACCTGCTGGCGCGGCCGGTGGAGCGGCTGGTCAACGACAACACCCTGGTGGCGCTGGCGCTGCTGGTGGCCGAAAGCAAGCCCGACCAGAAGGCCTTGATGGTGAAGCTGGTGGAGCACTTCGTGCTGCTCAACGACAACGACGGCTGAGGAGCCGCTGATGGCCTTCCTCTCCGAAGCGCAACTGGAAGCCGCGCTGCTCGCGCAGCTGGCCGGGCTGGGCTACGCCTGCGCTTCGGATGAGCTGATCGGCCCCGACGGCCAGCGGCCCGAGCGCGCGGCCCATGACGAGGTGGTGCTGGTACAGCGGCTGCGCGCCGCCGTGGCGCGGCTGAACCCGGCGCTGCCGCCCGAGGCGCAGGCCGAGGCCACCCGCCGCCTGACGCAGTCGGAACTGCCCAAGCTGCTGGAGGAGAACCGCCGCATCCACCGGCTGCTGACCGAAGGCGCGGACGTGGAGTACATGCTTCATGAGAGCGGCGCCGAGCACGGCACGCTCACCGCGGGCAAGCTGCGGTTGATCGACTTCGAGCGGCCGGCCAACAACGACTGGCTGGCGGTGCGGCAGTTCACGGTGGTGGCGGGCCAGGCCAGGCGTCGGCCGGACGTGGTGGTGTTCGTCAACGGCCTGCCGCTGGCGGTGATCGAGCTCAAGGCCCCCGGTGGCGAGAGCGCGACCCTGGCCGGGGCCTTCCACCAGCTCCAGACCTACAAGCAGCAGATTCCTGCGCTGTTTCGCAGCAATGCGCTGCTGGTGTCTTCCGACGGCGTGTCGGCGCGCGTGGGCTCGCTGTCGGCGGATCAGGAGCGCTTCATGCCCTGGCGCACCACTGACGGCACCCGCATCGAGCCCAAGGGCAGGCCGGAGATGGCCACGCTGATCGAGGGCGTGTTCGAGCAGCGGCGGTTCCTCGATCTGCTGCGCCACTTCACGGTGTTTGGTGAAACCGGCAGCGGGCTGGTCAAGATCATCGCCGGCTACCACCAGTTCCACGCGGTCAAGAAGGCGGTGATCTCGACACTGCGGGCGAGCCAGCACGCCGTGGCCGAGGACCCCGCCGCCTACGGTCTGCCCAGCGTCGGCGGCCAGCCACCGGGCGACCACAAGGCCGGGGTGATCTGGCACACGCAAGGCTCCGGCAAGAGCCTGCTGATGGCCTTCTATGCGGGCCTGCTGGTGGTCGAGCCGCGCCTGGCCAACCCCACGCTGGTGGTGCTGACCGACCGCAACGACCTCGACGACCAGCTCTTTGCAACCTTCGCCATGTGCCGTGACCTGCTGCGCCAGACCCCGGTGCAGGCGCAGGACCGCGAGCACCTGCGCAGCCTGCTGGCGCGCGCTTCGGGTGGGGTGATCTTCACCACCCTGCAGAAGTTTTCCCCGGCCGCGGACGAGACCGGCTTTCCGCTGCTGACGGACCGCGCCAACGTCGTGGTCATCGCCGACGAGGCGCACCGCAGCCAGTACGGCTTCAGGGCCAGGCTGGCCGGCCAGACCGGCGAGATCGCCTACGGCTTCGCCAAGTACCTGCGCGATGCCCTGCCCAACGCCTCCTTCATCGGCTTCACCGGCACGCCCATCGAGGCGACCGATGTGAACACTCCGGCGGTGTTCGGCCACTACATCGACATCTACGACATCAGCCGCGCGGTGGAGGATGGCGCCACGGTGCCGATCTACTACGAGTCCCGGCTGGCGCGCATCGAGCTGGACGAGGACGAGAGGCCGCGCATCGATGCCGAGATCGAGGCCCTGCTGGAGGACGAGGACGAGCCCAACGCCGAACGCACCAAGCAGAAGTGGAGCACGGTGGAAGCCCTGGTCGGCAGCGACAAGCGGCTCGCGCGGGTGGCCGCCGACCTGGTGCAGCACTTCGAGGACCGGGTGGCGGCGCTCCATGGCAAGGCGATGGTGGTGTGCATGAGCCGGCGCATCTGCGTGGCGCTCTACGACGCGATCATCAAGCTGCGCCCCGATTGGCACAGCAGCGACGACGCCGCCGGGAGCATCAAGATCGTGATGACCGGCGCGGCGTCCGACCCGGTTGCGTGGCAGCAGCACATCGGCAACCAGGCGCGACGTGATCTCCTGGCCAAGCGCGCCCGGGATCCGCAGGATCCGCTGCGGCTGATGATCGTGCGTGACATGTGGCTGACCGGCTTCGACGCGCCCAGCATGCACACCATGTACATCGACAAGCCGATGCGCGGACACGGCCTGATGCAGGCCATCGCCCGCGTCAACCGTGTGTTCCGCGACAAGCCAGCGGGTTTGATCGTGGACTACATCGGCATCGCCCAGAACCTGAAATCGGCACTCGCCCAGTATTCCAGGCCCGACCAGGACAAGACCGGCATCGACGAGCGTGAGGCCGTGGCGGTGCTGCTGGAGAAGCATGCGATCGTGCGCGACATGTTCCACGGCTTCGACTACCGCACGGCCTTGAGCGGCACGCCCGGCGAACGGCTGGCCATGATGGCCGGTGCCATCGAATGGATTCTCGGCAAGCAGCAGCACTGGGCGGCGGCGGAAAAGACAGCAGAGGCCAAGAAGCAGGCGCAACGGCGCTTTGCCGATGGCGTACTGAACCTGTCGAAGGCCTTCGCACTGGCGGCAAGTTCGGACGAAGCACGCGCCATCCGCGAGGAAGTCGGTTTCTTCCAGGCCATCCGTGCCGCGCTGGTCAAGACGGCAGGGGGTGCCAGCACCACCCGGCAGGATCGTGATCTGGCGATCCAGCAGATCGTCAGCCGCGCCGTGGTCTCCACCGAAATCGTCGACATCCTCGCGGCAGCCGGCCTCCAGACGCCGGACATTTCCATCCTCTCCGACGAGTTCCTGCTCGAAGTGCAGCAGATGGAGAAGAAGAACCTGGGGCTGGAAGCGCTGCGCAAGCTGCTGGGCGACAGCATCCGCTCGCGCACCCGCACCAACGTGGTCGAGACCCGCGCCTTCACCGAACGACTGGAAGACGCCATTGCCCGTTACCACGCCAACGCCATCACCACCGCCGAGGTGCTGCAGGAACTGATCAAGCTCGCCCGGGACATTCGCGCCGCACACAAACGCGGCGAGGAACAGGACCTGTCCCTGGATGAGATCGCCTTCTACGACGCGCTGGCGGAGAACGAGTCCGCCGTGCAGGTGATGGGTGACGACAAGCTGCGGGTGATTGCCCACGAACTGCTGGTGTCCTTGCGCGAGAACGTCGCCGTCGATTGGGCCCACCGCGAATCGGCCCGGGCCCGGCTGCGCGTGTTGGTCAAGCGCATCCTGCGCAAGTACGGCTACCCGCCGGATTTGCAGGACGCGGCGGTGCAGACCGTGCTGCAACAGGCCGAGGTGCTGTCCGCCTCGTGGCAGGTAGAATGACCGGCCTCCGCGGCCCTCTGCTGCCCGCTTCCCGCCCGCTATGTCCCACGCCCTGACCGCCCTCTCCCCGCTCGACGGCCGCTACGCCGGCAAGGTCGACGCGCTGCGCCCGATCTTCTCCGAGTACGGCCTGATCCGCGCCCGCGTCTGCGTGGAGATCGCCTGGCTGCTGGCGCTCTCGGCCGAGCCGGGCATCCCCGAGCTGCCGCCCTTCTCCGAGCAGGCCGCCTCGCGCCTGCAGCGCCTCGCCGACGGCTTCTCCGTCGAGGATGCGGCGCGGGTGAAGGCCATCGAACGCACGACCAACCACGACGTCAAGGCGGTCGAGTATTTCCTGAAGGAGCGGCTGTCGGAGACCGCGGAGCTCGAGGCGGCGCTGGAGTTCGTGCACTTCGCCTGCACCTCCGAGGACATCAACAACCTCAGCTACGCGCTGATGCTGAAGCAGGCCCGCGACGAGGTGCTGCTGCCGCAGCTCGACGCGCTCATCGAGACGCTGAAGAAGCGCGCCTACGAGTACGCCGACGAGCCGATGCTCTCGCGCACGCACGGCCAGACCGCCAGCCCGACCACGCTCGGCAAGGAGCTGGCCAACGTCGTGGCGCGCTTGAAGCGCCAGCGCCGGCAGCTCGCCGACGTGCAGATCCTCGGCAAGATCAATGGCGCGGTCGGCAACTACAACGCCCACGTCGCCGCCTACCCGGAGGTGGACTGGCCGCGCCTGGCGCAGGGCTTCGTCGAGTCGCTCGGCTTGCACTTCAACGCTTACACCACGCAGATCGAACCGCACGACTTCATCGCCGAACTCGGCGACGCGCAGCGCCGCATCAACACCATCCTGATCGATTTCGCCCGCGACACCTGGGGCTACATCTCGCTCGGCTACTTCAAGCAGGCGCTGAAGGAGGGCGAGGTCGGCAGCTCGACCATGCCGCACAAGGTCAACCCGATCGACTTCGAGAACGCCGAGGGCAACCTCGGCATCGCCAATGCCCTGTTCGAGCACTTCGGCGCCAAGCTGCCGATCAGCCGCTGGCAGCGCGACCTGACCGACTCCACCGTGCTGCGCGCGCTGGGCACGGCCTGGGGCCACACGCTGGTCGCCTACGACGCGCTCCAGCGCGGCATCGACAAGCTGAAGGTGAATCCGGCGCGGCTCGCCGAAGACCTCGACGCCTCGTGGGAAGTGCTGGCCGAGGCGGTGCAGACGGTGATGCGCCGCCACGGCCTGCCGAACCCCTACGAGCAGCTCAAGGCGCTCACCCGCGGCCAGGCCATCACGGCCGAGTCGATGCGTGCCTTCATCGCCGGCCTCGACCTGCCCGAGGAGCCGAAGCGCGCCCTGCTCGAGCTGACACCGGCCACCTACACCGGCCGCGCCGAAGCCCTGGCGAAATCGGTCTGACGGCGCAAGCGCCTGCCGATGACGCCCACAGTGATGACGACCACCAAGCGCAAGACCCGTTCCACGGCGGCCTCGCGCCTGCCCCTTGCGGCCCGACTACCGATCGAGATCGACGCCACCGGCAAGGGCCCGCTCGGCATGCCGGCGCAAACCTTCCTGCGCGACTACTGGCAGAAGCGCCCGCTGCTGATCCGCAACGCCTTCCCCGGCTTCGAGAGCCCGGTTCGCCCGGACGACCTCGCCGCGCTCGCGCTCGAGCCCTCGGCGCTCTCGCGCCTGATCCTCTGGGACCGCCGGAAGGACCGCTGGACGGTCGAGACCGGCCCGCTGCCCGAGGACCGCTTCGAGCGCGTGCCGAAGCGCGACTGGACCCTGCTGGTGCAGGACGTCGACAAGTGGGACGCCGACGTGCGCGAGCTGGTCGAGGCCTTCCCCTTCCTGCCGCGCTGGCGCATCGACGACGTGATGATCAGCTTCGCCGTCGAGGGCGGCTCGGTCGGCGCGCACATCGACCAGTACGACGTCTTCCTGCTGCAGGGCATGGGCCACCGCCACTGGCGGATCGACGCCAACCCGGAGCAGCCGGTGGACTTCCGCGAGGACGCGCCGATCAAGCTGCTGAAATCCTTTTCGCCTTCGCACGAGTGGACGCTCGGCCCCGGCGACATGCTCTACCTGCCGCCCGGCCTCGGCCACCACGGCGTCGCGCTCGATCCTTGCCTGACCTTCTCGCTCGGCATGCGCGCGCCGGCGAAGGCCGAGCTGATCGAGGATTTCGCGCTCGAACTGGCGGGCCGCGCCAGCGAGCGCGAGCGCTACGCCGACCCAGACCTCGCGGTGCCGACCGATGCCTTCGAGATCGACGATGCCGCGCTCGCGCGCGTCCGCGCCAGCCTCGGCGGCATGGTCGCCGGCGCCGCAGGCGGCGATGCCGCCGCCGTCACGAAGGACGACGAGGCCCTGCTGCGCCGCTGGTTCGGGCGCTTCATCACCCGCTACCGCGCCTCGGGCGACATCCGCCCGCCGAAGAAGGCACCGAGCCGCGACGGGTTCGACACCATCCTCGCCGCCGGCGGCGTGCTGCAGCGCCATCCGTTCTCGCGCGTGGCCTGGCTGCGCGAAGGCAGAGCCAAGGCGATGTGGTTCGTCAGCGGCAGCGACATCGGCGGCCTGCGCGCCCGCGACGCCGCCCTGCTCTGCCGGCAGGACACGCTGGACGCCAGCACCTGGGGGCAACTGGACGAGCACGCCCGCGAGGCCGTGGTGGCGCTGGCCACCCTCGGCCACTACCGCGCGCTGGCACCGAAAAAAAGGAGGGGCCGATGATCCACGCCGAGTTCCGCGTCGAACCCGCCGATTACGGCGTCGACTTCGCCGACCTGCGCGCCGTGCGTGAGCCGGTGTTCGTGGTCGAGCAGCAGGTGCCGATCGAGGAGGAATGGGACGAACTCGATCCGCACTGTCGCCACGTGATCGCCCGCGACGCGCAGGACCGCCCGATCGGCACCGGCCGACTCACGCCGGAGCGCAAGATCGGGCGGATGGCGGTGCTGCCCGAATGGCGCGGCCGCGGCGTCGGCGCCGCGATCCTGCTGGCGCTGCTGGACGAGGCACGAGCACGCGGCTGGCCGGAGGTTTCGCTGAACGCCCAGACCCACGCCCTGCCCTTCTATGCCGCCCACGGCTTCGAGGCCTACGGCGAGGAGTTCCTGGAAGCCGGCATCCCGCACCGCAGGATGCGGAAGTCGCTCGATGCTCCCGATCCGGGCCGTCGCCCGCGTCCGCCGCGCAGCGGCGATACGCAGCTTCGGGAGATCGCGAGCGAGACGGACGTGCGCATGCACAGCGCCGGCGTCATCGCCCGCGCGCGCCGCGAGGTCCGCCTGTTCACCCGCGACCTGGAGGCGACGCTCTACGGCCACCCCGAACTCGTCGAGGCCTTGCGCGAGTTCGCCACCTCCGGCCGCGGCCCGCTGGTGCGCATCCTGGTCGTCGAGACGGACCGCCTGCGCGCCGAGGGCCACGCCTTGCTGCTGCTGGCGCAGCGATTGAGCTCGGTGTTCGCCCTGCGCACGCCGGTCGATCCCGAGGATCGGCAGGCCCCCGAAAGCTACCTCGTGGCCGACGAGACGGCCTACGTGTTCCGCCCGCTGGCGACGCGCTTCGAGGGCAGCGCCTGCCTCGACGGCCCGGCCCGGGCAAGGCAGCTCGCCGAAGCCTTCGACCGGCGCTGGGAACGGGCTCGGCCGCTCAGCGAGTTGCGGGCGCTCTAGGATGCGGAGCCGCCGGGCTCAGGAACAAGGCATGCAGTCGCTCGCAGACCGGACCAGCGGCGAGGCCAAGGTCGCCGGCCTCGCGGATCACGTCGCGCAGCCGCGGTTCGAGCAGGCGCAGGCGTTCCTCGGCGGTGAGGCCGGCGCCGCGTGCGGCGGCCACGACCATGCCGACGCCACGACGACGCTCCAGCACGCCCTCGGCCTCGAGCTGGCTGTAGGCGCGGCTGATGGTCATCGGGTTCACGGCGTGGTGCTCGGCCATCTCGCGCACCGAGGGCAGGCCCTCGCCGACGCGGAGCTGGCCGGCGGCCACGAAACGCCGCACCTGCTCGACCACCTGCCGGTAGATCGGATCGGGCGACGCGGGGGTGACCAGGAACAGCGAGGCGTCCATGTGTATCAATAGACCAATACACAAAGCCCGCGTCAAACCCCAAACCGGTGCCGAGGGTCTATAATCACGCGTCGCTGCGCGGGTACTGGCCCGCGTTTCTTTTGAAAACAAGCACTTGCGCACCCAGGACCATCGTGGCCAGCCTCCTCAAGACCTTCGCCCAGACCTCACCACTCTCCGGCGGCAATGCCGCCTTCATCGAGGAGCTCTACGAGCAGTACCTGCGCGATCCGGCCTCGATCGAGCCGAAATGGAAGGCCTACTTCGACGGCTTCGGCGGCCAGGGCGACGTTCCGCACTCCGAGGCGATGGCCCGTGTGCAGGTCGCCGGCATGCTGGCGGCCAAGGGCCTGGGCGGCGGCCTCGACGAGGCGACCGCGAAGAAGCAGATGGCGGTCAGCAAGCTGGTCACCGCCTACCGCTCGCGCGGCCACCTTGGTGCCTCGCTCGATCCACTGGACATGGCCGGCAAGCCCGAGGCACCCGACCTCGAACTCGACTTCCACGGCCTGTCGAAGGCCGACCTCGAATCCGAGTTCCCGGTCAGCACCTACTTCGGCGCGCCAAAATTCAAGCTCAAGGACCTGCTCGCCAAGCTGCGGGCGACCTATTCCGGCATGATCGGCGCCGAGTTCATGCACATCAGCGACGCCCGCCAGCGGCACTGGATGCAGGAGCGGCTGGAGAAGGCCGCCGGTGCCTTCGGCTTCAGCGCCGACGACAAGCGCCGCATCCTCGAGCGCACCACCGCCGCCGAGGGGCTGGAACGCTACCTGCACACCAAGTATGTCGGCCAGAAGCGCTTCTCGCTGGAGGGCGGCGACAGCCTGATCCCGGCCATGGACGTGCTGGTGCGCCGCGCCGGGGCCAACGGCGTCAAGGACATGGTCATCGGCATGGCCCACCGCGGCCGCCTCAACGTGCTGGTGAACACGCTGGGCAAGCCGCCGTCCAAGCTGTTCGCCGAGTTCGAGGGCCGCTTCGACCACCCCGACGACCCGGCGCACTCCGGCGACGTCAAGTATCACATGGGCTTCTCCGCCGACATCGCCACCCCGGGCGGCCCGCTGCACATCGCGCTGGCCTTCAACCCCTCGCACCTCGAGATCGTCGACCCGGTGGTCGCCGGCTCGGTGCGCGCGCGGCAGATGCGCCGCGAGGACAAGGAGCGCTCGCAGGTGCTGCCGGTGCTGATCCACGGCGATTCGGCCTTCGCCGGCCAGGGCGTGATCATGGAGCTGTTCCAGATGTCGCAGGCCCGCGGCTTCGCGGTCGGCGGCACCCTCCACATCGTCGTCAACAACCAGATCGGCTTCACGACGAGCCGTCCCGACGACACCCGCTCGACGCGCTACTGCACCGACCCGGCGAAGATGGTGGAGGCGCCGGTGCTGCACGTGAACGGCGACGACCCGGAGGCCGTGGCCTTCTGTGCGCAGCTCGCCTTCGACTTCCGCCAGCAGTTCAAGCGCGACATCGTCATCGACCTCGTCTGCTACCGCCGCCACGGCCACAACGAGGCCGACGAGCCGGCGGCCACGCAGCCGCTGATGTACCAGAACATCCGCGCCCGCAAGACCACCCGCGAGCTCTATGCAAACAAGCTGGTCGAGGCCGGCGTGGTCAAGGCCGACGAGGCCAAGGCGCTGGTCGACGACTACCGCGCCAAGCTCGACAAGGGCGAGGTGACGGCCGACGTGACCAGCGCGGCGAAGGACAGCGTCAGCGTCGACTGGTCGCCGTACTTCAAGGGCTCGCTCGCCGACGCGGTCAAGACCGCGGTGCCGCGCAAGACGCTGGACGCGCTGGCGCAGCAGATCAATGCCGTGCCGGAGAGCCGCAAGCTGCACCCGCGCGTGGCCAAGATCTACGAGGACCGGCGGAAGATGGCCGCCGGCGAGATCCCGATGGACTGGGGCTTCGCCGAGAACCTCGCCTACGCCACCCTGCTGAAGGAAGGCTACAAGCTGCGCCTGGTCGGCCAGGATGCCAGCCGCGGCACCTTCTTCCACCGCCATGCGGTGCAGCACGACCAGGCCAGCGGCGAGGCGGTCATGCCCCTGCGCGAGCTGGTGTCGAACCCGGAGCACGCGGTGGTCGTCGACTCGCTGCTGAGCGAGGAGGCGGTGATGGCCTTCGAGTACGGCTACAGCACCGCCGAGCCGACCACGCTGAACATCTGGGAGGGCCAGTTCGGCGACTTCGCCAACGGTGCCCAAGTCGTCATCGACCAGTTCATCACCTCGGGCGAGGCCAAGTGGGGCCGCCTCTGCGGCCTCGTGCTGTTCCTGCCGCACGGCTACGAAGGCCAAGGCCCGGAGCACAGCTCGGCGCGCCTCGAGCGCTTCCTTCAGCTCTGCGCGTTGAACAACATCCAGGTCTGCACGCCGACCACGCCGGCGCAGAGCTTCCACATGCTGCGCCGGCAGATGCTGCGCGGCACGCGCAAGCCGCTCGTCGTCATGACCCCGAAGTCGATGCTGCGCCACAAGCTCTCGGTCTCGACGCTGGATGACCTCGCCAAGGGCGGCTTCCAGACCCTGATCCCGGACAGCACCGCGAAGGACGCGAAGAAGGCCAGCCGTGTGGTCGTCTGCGGCGGCAAGGTCTACTACGACCTCGTCGAGGAAGCCGAGAAGCGCGGCCTCACCGACGTCGCCATCGTCCGCGTCGAGCAGCTCTATCCCTTCCCGCGCGCCGAACTGGCCGCCGAGCTGAAGCGCTTCGGCAAGGCCGCCGAGGTGGTGTGGTGCCAGGAGGAGCCGCAGAACCAGGGCGCGTGGTACCAGATCCGCCACCACCTCGATGCCTGCCTCGCCAAGGGCCAGACCCTGAGCTATGCCGGTCGCGGCCGCTCCGCGGCACCCGCCTGCGGCCACCTCGCCCAGCACAACCTCGAGCAGG
>JAGXSL010000074.1 GCA_018333835.1 Lysobacteraceae bacterium | reverse complement strand
GCCGTCGTTGGCACCGAGGCCGAGCACCACCAGGGCGGGGCGGTGTTCGGCGAGCGCGGCTTCGATCCGGCTGGCACCGCCGGCCGAGGTCTCGCCGCTGATCGAGGCGTTCACCATCCGGTAGGGCCATCCCTCGGCGGCGAGGCGGGCATCCAGCAGGGCGACCCAGCCCTGTTCCGGGGCGAGGTTGTAGGCCGCCGAAAGCGAATCGCCGAACACCAGCACCACCCGCGGCCGTTCCGTCGCTGCCGGCGCGCTGGGGGTCGGGGCGGCCGTGGTGATGCCCGCCGTGGCCGTGGCGGTCGCGGCGGCGGGCGGCGTGGCTTCGTGCCGACCGGCTTCGTCGCCGGCGCAGCCGGCAAGCAGCAGGGCGGAGGCGAGCAGCAACGCGGTCCGGCCGGCCATGCCGGCGACGACGCGCCGTAGAGCCCTTCCGGGCCAGAATGGAGAATCGCGCCTTGCCATGGACCGCCCCGGAATGACCGCCTTGATGAATGCCCATGATGCCGTGCCCGCCGCCGGCGACGGAACGCCCCTGCTGGTGGCCGAGCGCTTGGGCCGGCAGGTCGTGCTGCCCTCGGGCCCGCTCACCATCCTCGACGGGGTGGATTTCAGCATCGCCACCGGTGAAGCCTTCGCCATCGTCGGGGCCTCGGGTTCGGGCAAGAGCACGCTGCTGTCGCTGCTCGCCGGCCTCGACCTGCCGAGCGGCGGCCGGGTCCTGCTGGACGGTGTGGACCTCGGCCGCCTGGACGAGGACGGCCGCGCCGCGCTGCGCGCCGAGAAGGTCGGCTTCGTGTTCCAGAACTTCCAGCTGCTGCCGGCCCTGACCGCGCTGGAGAACGTGATGCTGCCGCTCGAACTGCGCGGCGACGCCGATGCCGAGGGCCCGGCGCGGCAGGTGCTGGAGCAGGTCGGCCTCGGCGCCCGGCTCGGCCACTACCCGCGCCAGCTCTCTGGCGGCGAGCAGCAGCGGGTGGCGATCGCCCGCGCCTTCGTCACCCGGCCGCGACTCCTGTTCGCCGACGAGCCGACCGGCAACCTCGACACCGTCACCGGCCAGCAGGTGGTGGAACTGCTGTTCCGGCTCAACGCCGAGGCCGGCACCACGCTGGTGCTGGTGACCCACGACGAGCGGCTGGCGGCGCGTTGCACGCGGCAGTTGCGGCTGGCGGCCGGCCGGGTGCAGGCGTGAGCGCGGCGCCGCGCCGCGGCGGCGGCTGGCGGCTGGTGCTGCGCCAGGCCCTGCGCGACCTCGCCGCCGGCGAGGTGCGCCTGCTGGTGGTGGCGCTGGCGCTGGCGGTGTTCGCCGTGACCACGATCGGCTTCCTCACCGACCGCGCCGAGCGCGCGCTGGCGCTGGAGGCCAACCGCCTGCTCGGCGGCGACGCGGTGCTGCGCGCCGATGCCCCGATCCCCGAGGCCCAGCAGGCCCTGGCCCGTGCGCCGGGGCTGCGCTCGGTGGCCACGGTCGAGTTCAACAGCATGATCCGGGTCGGCGACCATCTGCGGCTCGGCGATCTGAGGGCGATCGGCCCCGACTTCCCGTTGCGCGGCAGCTTCCTCCTGCGCGAGGCCGGCGGCGAGCGCGAGGCCACCGGAGGCCCGGCCCCCGGCACGGTGTGGATGACGCTGGCCGGCGCCAACACGCTCGGTGCCCGGCTCGGCGACCGCGTCACGCTGGGCGGCCGCTCCTTCGAACTGGCCGCACTGGTGGTGCAGGAACCCGATGCGGTGCTGGATTACTTCAACGTCGCCCCGCGCGTGGTGATGCCGCTTTCCGACCTCGAATCGACCGGGCTCGTGCAAGCCGGCAGCCGCATCGTGCACCGCCTCGTGGTCGCCGGCGAACCGGACGCGGTGGAGGCCTTCAGCGCCGCCGTCCGGGCCACGCTGGGGCGCGGCCAGCGGCTGGAGACCGCCGCCGACGGCCGCCCGGAGATCCGCCGCGCGCTCGACCGCGCCGGCCGCTTCCTCGGGCTCGCCACCCTCGTGTCGCTGGTGCTGGCCGCCGTTGCCGTGGCCATGGCGGCGCGCCGCCACAGCGCCCGCCAGCTCGATGCCTGCGCGGTGATGCGCTGCCTCGGCGCCAGCCAGGCCACCATCGTCCGCGTGCAGGTCGGCTCGCTCCTGCTGCTCGGCCTGCTCGGCAGCACGCTCGGGGTGCTCGCGGCCTGGGCCGCCTCGATCGTCCTCGGCGGCCTGCTCGCCGACGCCCTCGGCATCGCCGTGCCCTCGGCCGGCCTGCTGCCGGCGCTCGCCGGCTACGCCGTCGGCCTGACCGTGCTGGTCGCCTTCGCCGTGCCGCCGGTGTTGGCCTTGCGCACCGTCCCGGCGCTGCGGGTGCTGCGCCGCGACCTCGCCATGCGCGAGCCGGCGGCCTGGCTGCTCGGTGCGCTGGCGCTTGGCGCGCTGGGCGCCCTGCTGTGGTGGCAGGCCGGCGACGTCGAACTGGCCTCGGCGATGCTGGGCGGCCTGCTCGCCACCTTCGCCGTGCTGGCTGCCCTTGGCCTGCTGCTGGTGCGCGCCATCGACCGGCTGCGGCCGCGCCTGCGTGGACCTTGGCGCTACGGTCTCGCCAACGTCAGCCGGCGGCAGGCGACCACGGTGGCGCAGGTGGCCGCGCTGGGGCTCGGCCTGATGGCCCTGCTGCTGCTCACCTTCGTCCGCACCGACCTGCTCTCGCGCTGGCGCGATGCGCTGCCGGTGGATGCGCCCAACCGCTTCATCATCAACGTGCAGCCGGACCAGGTCGAAGCCCTGCGCGCCTTCCTCGACGCCCAGGGCATCGCCGAGCCGGAGCTGTTCCCGATGGTCCGCGGCCGGCTGGTGGCGGTCGACGACCGCGCCGTGAGCGGTGCTGATTTCGCCGCCCGTGGCCAGCGCGCGCAGCGCCTGGCCGAGCGCGAGTTCAACCTGAGCACCGCCACCACGCTCGCCGCCGACAACCGGGTGGTCGAGGGCCGCTTCTGGTCGGACGCGCGTCCCGCCGCCAACAATCGGGCGCTCGAGGGCCGCTTGGGGTCGGACGCGCGTCCCACCGCCGGGGTCGAGTTCTCGGTCGAGCAGGGGCTTGCCGAGACGCTCGGCTGGTCGCTCGGCCAGCGCGTCGCCTTCGACGTCGCCGGCACCCGGCTGGAGGGCACCATCACCTCGTTGCGCGAGGTCGAGTGGGAGAGCTTCCGCCCGAACTTCTTCGTGCTGGCCTCGCCGGGCGCGCTGGAGGCGCTGCGGGCCAGCCACATCACCGCCATCCACCTGCCGCCGGGCCGAGACGACTTCACCCGCCTGCTGCTCGACCGCTTCGCCAACCTCTCGGTCATCGACACCGACGCCGTGCTGAACCAGGTCCGCAACACCGCGGCCCAGGTCGCCACCGTGGTCGAGGCGGTGTTCTACGTCGCCCTGCTGGCCGGCGTGCTGGTGCTGCTGGCGGCGGTCGGCGCGAGCCAGGACGAGCGCCTGCGCGAGGGCGCGGTGATGCGCGTGCTGGGCGGCAGCCGGCGGCAGTTGCGGCTGGCGCAGGCCGGCGAGTTCGCCATCCTCGGCCTGATCGCCGGGCTGGTCGCGGCGATCGCCGCCACCGTGCTGGCCGGCGTGCTGGCGAGCCAGGTGCTGGAGTTGCCCTGGCGGCCTGACTTCGGGCTCGCCGCCGCCGGTGCCGCGGCCGGTCTGCTGGTCGCGTTGCTGGCTGGTCTGTGGGCGACGCGGCGGGTGCTCGACGCGCCGCCCTCGGTGACCCTGCGCGAACTGTGAGCGCGGTTCAACCGATCAGCAGGGCGGCGACGAAGATGCCGAGCATGGCGAAGGCCACCGCCAGCTTGAGCGCCAGCCCGACCAGCAGGCCAAGCCAGGTGCCGAAGCCGATCCGCGCGACCTCGTCGAGGCCCTGCTGCTCGAGCTGGCGGCGGTGCAGCAGCTCGCCGGCGATGGCCCCGACGAAGGGGCCGATGATCAGCCCGACGAGGCCGAGGAACAGCCCGACCACGGTGCCGAGGGCGGCGCCCGCCACCGCCTTGCCGGAGGCGCCGACGCGCTTGGCGCCGAGCGCCGTGGCGGCGATGTCGATGACGAGCGAGGCCAGCGTCATCGCCCCCAGCACCGCCAGCGTCCAGCCGCCGACCAGCTGGAAGTCGCCGGCCCAGGCGGCGACGAGCAGGCCGGCGAACACCAGCGGGATGCCCGGCAGCGCCGGCAGCACGGTGCCGGCCAGGCCGACCAGCACCAGCACGACGGCCAGCACGTAGAGCCAGAGGGTGGGGTCGAGCAGGGCGGATTCCATCGGCGGTTCCTCGGGAGGCGGTGGGTCAGGGGCCGCGCGTCCACAGCACGTTGAGGCTGCCGAGTGCGGAGCGGTACTGGAGCGCCGAGACCAGTTCCACGATGGCGGTCTCGGGGTTGCGGCTGTCGCGGATCTGCGGGTAGGCAAGCGGCGTGCCGTCGCGGCCGATCACGCAGCGCAGCTGCGGGTGGGCACCGTCGGTGGTGCGGCGCACCGCCACCGCGATCTCGCCGTTGGCGAGCCGGACCATGCTGCCCGGCGGGTACACGCCGAGCTCCTTGATGAACAGCGTGGCCAGCCGTTCGTCGATGCGCTGGCCGCGTTCGAGGAAGATGTCGCGCAGCGCGACCCGCGCGGTCTGGGCGTCGCGGTAGGCGCGCGGCCGGATCATCGCGCTGTAGATGTCGACGATGCCGAGGATGCGCGCCTCGACCGACACCGCCCCGCCGCGCAGGCCACGCGGGTAGCCGGTGCCGTCGACCCGCTCGTGGTGGTCGAGCACCGCGCCCAGCCAGCGCTCGTCGTCGATGCCGACCCGCTGCAGCATCTCGACGCCCTCGACGGTGTGCGACTGGATCGCCCGCCACTGCGCCTCGCTGAGCGGCGTGGACTGCGTCGCCAGCACCTCGTTGACCGGCGCCAGCGCGACGTCGTAGGTCAACGCCGCGCACATCAGCGAGCGGCGGGCCGCCTCGTCCAGCCCGCTCGGCAGCGAGAGCACCTGGGTCAGCAGGGCGGCGTGCATCAGCCGCCGCGACAGCCGGTGGTCGATGGCCTCCAGCTGCAGCAGGCCCATGGCCTGGTCGGGGTCGCGTTCCCAGGCGTCCTGCAGGTCGCCGGCCAGTTCGACGATGCGGCGCCGGGTGTTGCGGTCGACGCCGGCCTGCAGGTCGCGGTGGATCAGGGTCAGCTCGTCCTCGGCGTCGCGCAGCCGCGCCGAGGGCCGCGGCACGTAGCGCCGGCGAGGCGCGTCCTCGCCGCGCGGCGGTTCCGGGCGCAGGCCGGGCGTGTTCTCCTCGACCAGTCCGCGCTCGTGCAGCCGCGCCAGCATGAGGTCGTTCTCGACCACGTGGCCCTTGACCAGCAGCGGCTGGCCGTAGCGGTCGAACACCGTGAACGGCAGGGCGTCGCCCACCGCCAGCGGGATGTCCGGCATTGGCCTGTAGCGCATTCGTTCCCCGGCCGATGGAAAGGCGTGAAGCTCAAGAATAACGCTTCGGCGGGCTCAGAAGCGGTAGCGGATCTTGGCCAGCAGCTGGTCGGCGTCGCGCAGGCCGATCGCCTCGTCGAGCAGGTCGAGGGTGGACTCGCCCTCGCGCTCGGCGCGCAGGAAGCCGCCGCGCGACCAGACCAGGAACAGGTCGGACTGCGGCGCGAACTCCCAGCGGTAGCGCACCTGCACGCCGAAGTTGTTGATGTCGAAGTCCGGCTCGGCGCCGGCCACCGGCCGCAGCCGGGCATCGTTGCCGAGCTGGTAGCGTTGGCCGTCGCGGGCGCGGATCGCCAGCCACTCGGCCTTGACCCGGACCTCGTGGGTCGGCGCCGGGAACCAGTTCAGGCCGAGGTTGAAGGCGTCCAGCCGCCGGCTGTGGCGGGCGAAGCGGCGGCCCTCGCGCCAGATCAGCCAGTCCGGGCTCCACATCGGTTCGATCTCGAAGCTCAGGTTGACCTGCTCGCTCGGGAACCAGTAGACCTGCAGGTCGGTCTCGACCGCCGGCGCCCGCGACAGGCCCTCGGGCCTTGCCACCACGTGGAAATCCCAGCCGAGGCGGCCCTGCCGGGTCGGCATCCAGGCGATGAAGCCTTCGGCCCGCGAGCTGCGGTGCAGCAGGCCGTTGCCGCGCGAGATCAGATCGTCGTAGCCGGCCGTGCGTGGGCGGAAGCCGAAACCCAGCGCATCGCCGTTCCGGAAGGTGCTGGTCTGCTCCAGCACCAGCCAGGTCGGCAGCGCGACGCCCTCGTCGCTGCGGCGCACCTGCAGTTCGCTGTACCAGCGGGTCGAGGCGAGCGGCGAGTCGGTATCGACCACCGGGCGCACGTACTCGTTGGTCACCTCCAGCTCGTTCAGGCTGCCGCGGCGCAGGAAGCCGAGATCGTTGAAGTCGAGGCCGCGGCCGAAGTGGGTGGCCTCGACCTCGTGCCGCCAGCGTTCGCTGGCCTTCCAGTTGATCCGCGCCCAGCCGCCCTGGCCGCTGGAATCGCGGCCGCCGGCCTCGATGCGCGAACCGATCAGCTGTGCGTTGACCAGCACCTCGGGGCGCGGCTGCCAGCGCAGGTCGGCGGCCTGCACGTCGGCCGTGCGGTCGAGGAAGGGGCGCTCGACCCGCGTGCCGAGCCAGCCGATGCCGAGGCCCGGCCGCGCATCCAGTAGCAGGCGGCCGACGCGGAAGCTGCGGCCGTCGTCCTCGGCCTCGTCGGCGACCAGTACGCCGTAGCCCAGCGTGCCCCAGCTGCCGTTGGCCTTGAGCGCGAGGTCGATGTCGGCGATGCCCTCGCCGCCGTCGCGTGGCCCGCCGATGCGGCGGG
>JAGXSL010000073.1 GCA_018333835.1 Lysobacteraceae bacterium | reverse complement strand
CCGGCCTTCCCGGTGCCGGCCGGCGAGACGCTGGACAGCTGGATCCGTTCGGAGGCCGGGCGTGGCCTCGCCGCCCGGCTCGCCAGCCACGAACCGGCACCGGGCCTCACCGCCGACGACTACCGCGAGCGGCTGACGCGCGAAGTGGACGTCATCGTCCGGATGGGCTTCCCCGGCTATTTCCTGATCGTCGCCGACTTCATCAACTGGGGGAAGCAGAACGGCATCCCGGTCGGGCCGGGGCGCGGCTCGGGCGCGGGCTCGCTGGTGGCCTGGGCGCTCGGCATCACCGACATCGACCCGCTGCGCTACGGCCTGCTGTTCGAGCGCTTCCTCAACCCCGAGCGCGTGTCGATGCCGGATTTCGACATCGACTTCTGCATGGACCGGCGCGACGAGGTCATCGAGTACGTCAGCCGCAAGTACGGCAGCGACCGCGTCAGCCAGATCATCACCTACGGCACCATGGCGGCGAAGGCGGTGGTGCGCGACTGCGGCCGCGTGCTGGGGCATCCCTACGGCTTCGTCGATGGCGTCGCCAAGCTGATCCCGAACGTGCTGGGCATCGGCTTGGGCGATGCACTGGGCGAAACCGAGAAGGGGAGGGCCGACGACGGCGTGCGCTCGGCCGAGCTGATCGATCGCTACCAGCGCGAGGACGAGGTGCGCGACCTGATCGACCTCGCCCGCCGGCTCGAGGACCTCACCCGCAACGCTGGCAAGCACGCCGGCGGCGTGGTGATCGCGCCCTCGCCGCTCACCGACTTCTGCCCGCTGTTCTCCGAAGCCGGTGGCCGCAACGCGGTGACGCAGTTCGACAAGGACGACGTCGAGGCGATCGGCCTCGTCAAGTTCGATTTCCTCGGCCTGCGCACGCTCACCATCATCGACTGGGCGGTGAAGGCCATCGACCGGCGCCGCGCCGCGAAGGGCGAGCCAGCGCTCGACATCACCCGCATCCCGCTCGACGACCGGCTGGTGTTCGAGCTCTTCAGCCGCGCGCAGACGGTGGCGGTGTTCCAGTTCGAGTCCTCGGGCATGCGCAACCTGCTGCGCGAGGCGCGGCCGGACCGCTTCGAGGACCTGATCGCCCTGGTGTCGCTGTTCCGCCCGGGGCCGATGGACCTGATCCCCAGCTTCACCGCCCGCAAGCACGGCAGGGAGGCGGTCGAGTACCCCGACCCGCGCGTGCAGCCGGTGCTGGAGGAGACCTACGGCATCATGGTCTACCAGGAGCAGGTGATGCAGCTGGCGCAGTTGCTGGGCGGCTACTCGCTCGGCGGCGCCGACCTGCTGCGCCGTGCCATGGGCAAGAAGAATGCCGAGGAAATGGCCAAGCACCGCGTCGTGTTCCGCGAGGGCGCGGCCAGGAACGGCATCGACGCCGCCCGCGCCGACACCGTCTTCGACCTGATGGAGAAGTTTGCCGGCTACGGTTTCAACAAGTCGCACGCGGCGGCGTATGCGCTGGTGAGCTACCAGACGGCGTGGCTGAAGACCCACCACCCCGCCGAGTTCATGGCCGCGGTGCTGTCCTCCGACATGGACCACACCGACAAGGTCGTGACCTTCCTCGACGAGTGCCGGGCGCTGGGCCTCACCGTGCTGCCGCCGAAGGTGGACGAATCGGCGACGATGTTCGAGGCGGTGGATGCGCGGACGATCCGCTACGGCCTTGGCGCCATCAAGGGCGTCGGCGCGGGCCTCTGCGAGGCGATCGTGCAGGCGCGCGAAGCGAAGCGGCCGGGCGCTCCCGACGGAAGGTTCCGCGACCTCTTGGACTTCTGCGAGCGCGTCGACCCGACGAAGCTGAACCGTCGCGCCGTGGAGGCGATGATCAACGCCGGTGCGCTGGACGGCCTGGCGTCGAACCGGGCTTCCCTGCTGCTGCAGCTGCCGGAGGCGATGAAGGCCAGCGAGCAGGCCGCACACGCCGCGGCGGCCGGCCAGGTCTCACTGTTCGGCGGTATCGCCGAGGCGCCGATGGCGCGCATCGATCTGCCGGCCTGCGAGGAATGGCCGCTGGAGCAGCGCCTCGCCGGCGAGCGCGAGACGCTCGGCCATTACCTCTCCGGCCATCCGATCGACCCGTGGCGCGAGGAACTGGCCGGGCTGGTGAACCTGCACCTCGGCGAGGTCGAGGCGGCCTGGGCGCAGCGCAAGGACCGCCGCGGCGAGGCGACGATGGTGCTGGCCGGGCTGGTCGGCGCGGTGCGCAAGCGCGGCGATGCCATGGCCTTCGCGTCGATCGACGACGGCCACGGCCGGATCGAGCTGGCCTTCTTCCGCGAGGCCTGCGCCGACTTCGGGCACCTGCTGTCGCGCGATCGCATCCTGATCGTCGAGGGTCAGGTCGGCGCTGACCGGATCAGCGGCGAGCTGTCGATGAGGGTGCGGCAGGCCTGGGACTTCAAGACCCTGCTCGACACCCACGCCCGTGGCCTCGAACTGCGGGTCGACGCCCGCGAGCCGGGCCGCTGGGAGGCGGTGGAGGCCCTGCTCGCCGAATACCGGCCGGGGCCGACGCCGCTGCGGCTGGAGCTCCGGCGGCCCGGAGGCAGCGGAGGGCTGGAACTGGGCGGCCGGCTCGGCCTGCGGATCGCCGCCGAGCTGCTGTCGCGCCTGCGGCGGCTTCCCGGGGTGGCCTCGGTGCGGCTGGCCCTGCACCGGCCCTGGCAGCCCGGCTGACCTCCGACGCCGCACGCTTGCTAGACTGTTTGCTCTAACGCCCGCCGATCCCCTGCGGAACGCCGCCCAAGTCCCGTGCAATGAATCCGAACTTCCTCGATTTCGAACAGCCGATCGCCGACCTCGAAGCACGGATCAACGAGCTGCGGCACGCCAGCGCCGGGCCGGGACTCGACGCCGAGTCCGAGATCCGCGGGCTGGAGGCGAAGCTGAAGGCGCGCACGGGGGAGATCTTCGCCCACCTCACGCCCTGGCAGATCAGCCAGCTCGCCCGCCACCCGCAGCGGCCCTACACCCTCGACTACCTCGGGCTGATCGCCGAGGAGTTCCACGAGCTGGCCGGCGACCGCGCCTTCGCCGACGACGCCGCGATCGTCGGCGGGCTGGCCCGCATCGACGGCCACAGCGTGATGGTGATCGGCCACCAGAAGGGCCGCGACACCCGCGGCAAGATCCGCCGCAACTTCGGCATGCCGCGCCCGGAGGGCTACCGCAAGGCGCTGCGCCTGATGCAGATGGCCGAACGCTTCCGGCTGCCGGTGTTCACCTTCATCGATACCCCCGGCGCCTACCCCGGCATCGGCGCCGAGGAGCGCGGCCAGAGCGAGGCGATCGCCCGCAACCTGCTGGAGATGGCCGAGCTGCGGGTGCCGATCCTGTGCACTGTCATCGGCGAGGGCGGCTCCGGCGGCGCACTGGCGATCGGCGTCGGCGACGCCACCCTGATGCTCGAGTACGGCACCTACTCGGTGATCTCGCCGGAAGGCTGCGCCTCGATCCTCTGGAAGAGCGCCGACAAGGCCAAGGAGGCCGCCGAGGCGATGGGCCTGACCGCGGCCCGCCTGCTGGAGCATGGCCTGATCGACCGCATCGTCCCGGAGCCGCTCGGCGGTGCCCACCGCGACCCGGCGGCGATGGCGCGGACCCTCAAGGCCACCCTGCTGGGCGAGCTGGAAGCCCTGGCCGCCCTGCCCGTCGATGCTCTGGTCGAGCGCCGCTACCAGCGCCTGCGTCGCCACGGCGCCTTCGCGGTGCTCGGGGCCAACTGCGGCTGAACGGCGCGCCGGGTGCGGCGCTCCGTCACGTTTCGCGACGGGTGCGATGCAAACTGGCGGGCATGGACCTGCCTCCCCTGCCCGACCCCGGCTTTGCGCGGCTGCTGCTCGGCTTCAGCGGCGGCCGCGACTCCACCGTCCTGTTGCACCGGCTGGCGGCCCTGCGCGCGGAGCGCGGCTGGGGCTTGCGGGCGGTGCACATCGACCACGGCCTGCACCCCGACTCGACCGCTTGGGCGGACCGGGCACTGGCGGCGGCCGCCGCGCTCGCGGTGCCCTGCAGCGTCCGCCGGGTGGCGGTGCAGCCCGGCCACCACGGCCCGGAAGCCGCCGCCCGCCGGGCACGGATGGCGGCACTGGCCGCCGAGCGCCGGCCCGACGAGGTGCTGGTGCTGGCCCAGCATGCCGACGACCAGGTCGAGACCGTGCTGCTCGCCCTGCTCCGCGGTCGCGACCGCGGCCTCGCCGGGATGCGCCCCTGGACCGTCGACGCCCGTGGCCCGGTCTGGCGGCCACTGCTCGGCTGTCCCGCTGCGGTGGTCGCCACGTACGCCGCCGAACACCGGCTGGACTGGCTCGCCGACCCCTCGAACGCCGACCCCCGCTTCGACCGCAACGCCCTGCGGCACACCCTGCTGCCCCTGCTCCACGCCCGCTTCCCGCAGGCCCCGGCCGCCATCCTGACGCTGGCCGGACGTCAGGCCGCGGCCCAGCGGGTGCTGGACGCGCAGGCCGAGGCCGATCTCGCCGGCCTGCTCGACGCCGGCGGAGCGACGCTGGACGCCGAAGGCCTGCGGGCCCTGGGCGAGGATCGCGGCGGGCTCGCCCTGCGCCACTGGGCCGCGGCGCAGGGTGGGCGGCTGAGCGTCGCGGCACTGCGCCGGGTCTTCGGCGAATGGGCCGCGCTGCCGGCCACCCGCGCCACCCGGCATGCCCAGGGCGGGCACTGGCTGCGGCAATGGGATGGCCGGCTGTGGTGGACCCCGCGCCCGGCCGCGCCGATCGACCCGCCCCCGCCGATGCCGCCCTGGGACGGCCGCCAGCCGCTGGAACTGGGCGCCGGTGGCCGCCTGCGGCTGCTCGGGGCCGAGGCCCTGCCGGAAGCATTGCTCCCGCGCCGGCGTGGCGAGGGCGACTGGCGGCTGGCCGTGGACGGCGCCACGGCCGGCGAGCGGCCGCTCGCCGAGTGGCTGGCGCACTGGCGGCTGCCACCCTGGCAGCGGGGGGTGGTGCCGGTGCTGGTCGACCACCGCGGCGCGGCGCAGGCCGTGGCCGATCTCGGCAGCACGCAGTCCTTCGCAGGGTGGTTGCGGGAGCGCGGCGCGAGGCTGTCTTGGCAGCCCGGCCCCGGCCTTGGGTAGACTGCCGCCATGAGCACGCCCCCGAACGCGCCGCAGGCCTTCGAGCAGGCCCTGGACGAACTCGACGCCCTGGTGCGCCGGCTGGAATCCGGGGAAATGAACCTCGAGGACTCCCTCGCCGCCTACGAGCGCGGCGTCGGCCTCTACCGGCAGTGCCAGGGCGCGCTGGAGCAGGCCGAGTTGCGCATCCGCCTGCTCGCCGATCCGGCCGATCCCGCCAGCGCCCGGGATTTCCGGCCCGATGCGGAGTAAGCCAACACTCGACGCCTGGCGCGCCCGCGTCGATGCCTTCCTCGACACCCGCCTGCCCGCGGCCGCGGAGCCGCCGGCGGTGCTGCACGCCGCCATGCGCTATGCCGTGCTCGGCGACGGCAAGCGCCTCCGGCCATTGCTCGTGTACGCCGCCGCCGCGGCGCTGGGCGAACCGCCGCGCCAGGGATCGCCGGGCGGCCCCGGGGACCCGGCGACGGCCGACGCACTCGACCACGCCGCCGCCGCCGTCGAACTGGTGCACGCCTACTCGCTGGTCCACGACGACCTGCCGGCGATGGACGACGACGCCCTGCGCCGCGGCCGTCCGACCCTGCACGTCGCCTTCGACGAGGCCACCGCCATCCTCGCCGGCGACGCATTGCAGGCCGAGGCCTTCGCCGTGCTGGCGGCCGCGCCGGCCGCGCCGGCGACGGTGCTGGCGGCGCTGCGCGAACTCGCCCGCGCCGCCGGCTCGCGCGGCATGTGCGGCGGACAGGCCATCGACATGGCGATGACCGGGCAGGCGCAGTCGCCGGAGGCGCTGGCGGCGATGCACCGCATGAAGACCGGCGCCCTGATCGAGGCCGCCGTGGTGACGGGCGGGCTGTTGCGCGGGGCGGAGGGGAAGGTGCTGGACAAGCTGCGCCGCATCGGCACCCTGCTGGGCCTGGGTTTCCAGATCAAGGACGACCTGCTCGACGCCGAGGCCGACTCCGCCACGCTCGGCAAGACCGCCGGCAAGGACGAAGCGCAGGGCAAGAGCACCTACGTCACCCTGCTCGGTACCGACGGCGCGCGCGCGCGGCTGGACGTGGTGGCGGCGGAACTCGACGCCGCGCTGGCGGCCTTCGCCGCGCAACGGAGTGGCGGTGTCGCCGTGGACGGCGACGGCCAGGCCCTCGCGGACCTGGCCGTGCTGGCCGTCAGGCGCGGGCGCTGATCACCTGATCAGGCGAATGGCGAACGGGTAGCGGTACTCGCGCCCCTCGTTGGCGCGGACCGCGGCGATGATCACGAGCACGAGCCAGATCGCCACCGCCAGCACGCCGAGCGGCAGGGTGATGACGATGCCGATGCCGATCGTCAGCACCGTGAACAGCCACAAGGCGAGGAAGATCACGGCCATGGTGATGTTGAAATTGAGGGCTTCGCGACCCTGGTCGGCGACGAAGGGCATGCTGTCCTTCTTGACCAGCCAGATGATCAGCGGCCCGATGACGGTGCCCCAGCCTCCCGCCACGCCGGTGAGGGCACCGCCGATCAGGGCGGAGAGATGGGCGAACATCGCCCACTGGCGGTGGTCGGCGGGGATGCCGGAAACCGGGGGAGTCGGGGGTTGCACGTAGGGATCGTTCACGGGGACACCTGTGCGACGGGGGGCCATCGCACTGTGGTGAAAACGTGAAGGCCCGTCAAGGCGAGGAAGGTTTCAGCCTTCGCCACCGCCGGTGCCGCCCGCCACCGTCATCCGCCCGAGCAGCAGGCTGCCCACCGCCGTCGCCGAACGCGGGTCGATGTCCGCCCCCACCGCCTCGACGGCCTGGAACATGTCGCGCAGGTTGGAGGCGATGGTGAGTTCGTCGACCGGCCAGGCGATGGCGCCGTCCTCGACCCAGAAACCGGCGGCGCCGCGCGAATAGTCGCCGGTGACGGTGTTGACCCCCTGCCCCATCAGCTCGGTGACGACCAGGCCGCGGCGCATGCCCGCCAGCAGGGCGTCGAAACCTTCGGCATTGGCCGCCACCTCGAGGTTGTGGACGCCGCCGGCGTTGCCGGTGCTCGCGAGCCCGAGCCGCCGCGCCGAATAGGTGCCGAGCACGTAGCGCTGCAGCACGCCGGCCTCGATCAGCGCCGATTCGCGGGTGGCGACACCGTCGGCGTCGAAATCGGCGCTGCGCCAGCCGCCG
>JAGXSL010000072.1 GCA_018333835.1 Lysobacteraceae bacterium | reverse complement strand
GGGCGACCGCGTTGGCTTCAAGGTGCTCGAGGATGGACGCAAAGTGCGTGTGTTCCGCTCGAGCGGTGAGGCGATCGACGCCTGAGGAATGCCCCGATGACCACCCGGCTTGAAAAGATTTACAAGGACACCGTGATCCCGAAGTTGATGAAGGACTTCGGCTACACGAACCCGATGCAGGTGCCGAGGATCACCAAGATCACGCTCAACATGGGCGTGGGCGAGGCGGTCGGCAACAAGAAGATCCTGGAGAACGCCGTCGCCGACCTGGCCACGATCACCGGCCAGAAGCCGGTGACGACCAAGGCCCGCGTCTCGGTCGCCAGCTTCAAGATCCGCGAGGGCTGGCCGATCGGCGCCAAGGTGACCCTGCGCCGCGCCAAGATGTACGAGTTCCTCGACCGCCTGATCAGCGTCGCCCTGCCGCGCGTCCGCGACTTCCGCGGCATGTCGGGCCGTGCCTTCGACGGCCGTGGCAACTACAACATGGGTCTGAAGGAGCAGATCATCTTCCCGGAGATCAACTACGACCAGGTCGACGCCCTGCGCGGCATGGACATCGCGATCACCACGACCGCGAAGACCGACGCCGAGGCCAAGGCCCTGCTGGCCGCCTTCAACTTCCCGTTCCGCAACTGACCTTAGGAAACCCTCATGGCCAAGACGAGCATGGTCAACCGCGAGGTCAAGCGCGAGAAGCTTGCCAAGCGCTACGCCGCCAAGCGCGCCGAGCTCAAGAAGATCATCGCCAGCACCAAGGCGAGCTACGAAGAGAAGCAGGACGCGGTCACCAAGCTGAACAAGCTGCCGCGCGACTCCTCGGAGAGCCGCCAGCGCAACCGCTGCGAACTCTCGGGCCGTTCGCGCGGCGTCTACCGCAAGTTCGGCCTCGGCCGCAACAAGCTGCGCGAGGCCACCATGCGCGGCGACGTGCCCGGGCTGCGCAAGGCGAGTTGGTGACACGAAAAGCTGGTATCCTTACCGGCTTGTCGAATCCACCCGGCCGGCGACGGCCGGGTTTTCCACTCCATACCGTTCGCGAAAGCGGATATCGGTGCTACTCATAAGGAACACCCATGAGCATGACTGATCCCATCGCCGACATGCTGGTGCGCATCAAGAACGCGCTGGCTGTCCGCAAGACCACGGTGAAGATGCCGTCGTCGAAGATCAAGCTGTCCCTCGCCAACGTGCTGAAGGCCGAGGGCTACATCCTCGACGTCCGCCAGGTCGGCGACGCCAAGAAGCCGGAACTCGAGATCGTGCTGAAGTACTTCGAGGGCAAGCCGGTGATCGAGCGCCTCGAGCGCTTCTCGCGCTCGGGCCTGCGCCAGTACCGCGGCAAGGACGCCCTCCCCAGTGTCCTCGGCGGCCTCGGCGTCGCCATCGTTTCCACCTCCAAGGGCATCATGACCGACCGCGAGGCGCGCCACGCCGGCGTCGGCGGCGAAGTCCTGTGCCTCGTGGCCTGACGTAGGAGCTCCGACCATGTCCCGCGTCGCCAAGAAGCCGATCGCCCTCCCGAAGGGCGTGGAAGTCACCACCACCGCCGCGCAGTTCAGCGTCAAGGGCCCGAAGGGCACCCTGACCCTGGCCAAGCCGCGGGGCGTGGACCTGAAGAACGAGAACGGTGTGGTCACGATGGTCGCGGCGAATGCCGAGGCCGTCCCGATGGCCGGCACCGCCCGCGCCATCCTGTCCAACATGGTGAAGGGCGTGTCCGAGGGCTTCCAGCGCAAGCTGGAGCTGGTCGGCGTCGGTTACCGCGCCGCCATGCAGGGCAAGGACCTGACCCTGTCGCTGGGCTTCTCGCACCCGGTGTCCTTCACCCCGCCGGAGGGCATCACCATCACCACGCCGTCGCAGACCGAGATTCTGGTCGCCGGCGCCGATGCCCAGCTGGTCGGCCAGGTCGCCGCCAAGATCCGCGGCTACCGTTCGCCGGAACCGTACAAGGGCAAGGGCGTCCGTTACGCGGGCGAGAACGTCATCATCAAGGAAGCCAAGAAGGCCTGAGGGCGCTTCAGCTTCGAGAGAGCCGAACCATGGAAAAGAAAACCGCCCGCCTGCGTCGCGCCAAGTCGACGCGCCTGCACATCCGCACGCTCGGCGTCCCGCGCCTGTCGGTGCTGCGCACCGGCCAGCACCTCTATGCCCAGGTCTTCACCGCCGACGGCTCGAAGGTGCTGGCGGCGGCGTCGACCCTCGAGGCCGGCCTCAAGTCGAAGAACCTCGAGGCCGCCGCCCAGGTGGGCAAGGCCATTGCCGAGAAGGCCAAGGCCGCCGGCATCGAGTCCGTCGCCTTCGACCGTTCGGGCTACCGCTACCACGGCCGCATCAAGGCGCTCGCCGACGCGGCCCGCGAGGGCGGCCTGCAGTTCTGAAGTTCCGCGTGGCATCCAGGCGCGGGGTCCAGTCCGCGCCTCACACAACAACAAGCGGCATCCAGCCGCAACTTCCCGTAATCCACCAAAGAGTCCAGCATGAGCAGCAACGAAAGCCGCGATCGCCGCGACCGTGAAGGCGCCGACGACGGCATGATCGAGAAGCTGATCGCCGTGAACCGCGTCTCCAAGACGGTCAAGGGCGGTCGCCAGTTCACCTTCACCGCCCTGACGGTCGTCGGCGACGGTGCCGGCAAGGTCGGCTTCGGCTACGGCAAGGCCAAGGAAGTGCCGGTCGCCATCCAGAAGTCGATGGAGTACGCCCGCAAGGCGATGATCGCCGTCGACCTCAACGAAGGCACCCTGTGGCACCCGGTCAAGGCCCACCACGGCGCCGCCTCGGTGTTCATGCAGCCGGCTTCGGAAGGCACCGGCGTGATCGCCGGCGGCGCCATGCGCGCCGTGCTGGAGGCGGTCGGCGTCAAGAATGTGCTGGCCAAGGCGGTCGGCTCGCGCAACCCGATCAACCTGGTCCGCGCCACCGTGCGCGGCCTGTCGGCCATGAACTCGCCGGCCCGCATCGCCGCCAAGCGTGGCAAGAAGCTCGAGGAGATCCTCCATGTCCACGGCTGACAAGACCATCAAGGTCCGCCTCGTCCGCGGCCTGCGCGGCTGCCAGCAGCGGCATCGCCTGTCGGTCAAGGCGCTGGGCCTGAACAAGCTCAACGACGTCCGCGAGCTGCGTGATTCCCCGCAGGTGCGTGGCCTGATCAACCAGCTGCACTACCTGGTTCGCGTCGAGGCCTAAGGAGAAACCCATGCGTCTCAACAATCTCACCCACGCCGAAGGCGCCCGCAAGGAGCGCACCCGGGTCGGCCGCGGCATCGGCTCCGGCCTCGGCAAGACCTGCGGCCGCGGCCACAAGGGCCAGTACGCCCGCACCGGCAAGGGCAAGGTCAAGCCCGGCTTCGAGGGCGGCCAGATGCCGATGCAGCGCCGCCTGCCGAAGGTCGGCTTCCGCTCGCAGGTCGCCCACGAGTCGGCCGAGGTTCTGCTCTACCAGCTGGCCACGCTCGACACCGACGTCATCGACCTGTTCGCCCTGCGCGCGGCCAAGCTCGTCTCCGGCGACGCCAAGAAGGTCAAGGTCGTCAAGAAGGGCGAGATCACCAAGAAGCTCACCCTCAAGGGCCTGCTGGTGACGGCGGGTGCCAGGGCGGCCATCGAGGCCGCCGGCGGCACGGTGGAGTAAACCCTTGGCCTCGAACGCGACATCCATGCTGGGCGGTCTCGGAAAGTTCAAGGAACTCCGGGACCGCCTGATCTTCGTGATCCTCGCGTTGATCGTTTTCCGCATCGGGACCTTCATCCCGGTGCCGGGCGTCAACCCCGAGGCCATGATGTCCCTGTTCGAAGCGCAGGAGGGCATCGTTGACATGTTCAACATGTTCTCCGGCGGCGCGCTGTCGCGCTTCAGCATCTTCGCGCTGAACGTCATGCCCTACATCTCGGCGGCGATCATCGTCCAGCTGATGGGCCAGGTCTACGAGCCGTGGAAGGCGCTCAAGAAGGAGGGCGAGGCCGGGCGGCGCAAGCTGACCCAGTATTCGCGCTACGGCGCGGTGTTCCTCGCCATCATCCAGGCCGCCTCGATCGCCACCGCCCTGCAGGGCCAGACCGCCGGCGGCGTGCCGGTGGTCTTCAACCCCGGCTTCGGCTTCGTCTTCACCGCCATCGTCTCGCTCACCGCCGGCACCATCTTCCTGATGTGGCTGGGCGAGCAGATCACCGAGCGCGGCGTCGGCAACGGCATCTCGCTGATCATCTTCGCCGGCATCGTCGCCAGCCTGCCCGGCGCGCTGATCAACACCATGCGCCAGGTCAACGCCGGCGAGATCAGCTGGATCACCATCCTGGTGATCGCGGTGCTGGTGCTCAGCGTCGTCTACTTCGTGGTGTTCGTCGAGCGCGGCCAACGTCGCATCACCGTCCATTACGCGCGCCGCCAGGGTGGCCGCCAGGCCTACCAGAACCAGAGCTCGCACCTGCCGCTCAAGCTCAACATGTCGGGCGTGATCCCGCCGATCTTCGCTTCCGCCCTGATCATGCTGCCGGCGACCGTCACCCACTGGACCGGCGGGCAGGGCGCCACCGCGGCGGCGGCGGCGGTCGATCCGACCTGGCAGGCGCAGTTCGCCGCCCTGCTGCAGAAGATCGCCACCGCGCTGGCGCCGAACGAGCCGCTGCACATGCTGCTCTTCGCCGCGCTGATCATGGGCTTCGCCTTCTTCTACACGGCGCTGGTGTTCAACAGCCAGGAGACCGCCGACAACCTGAAGAAGTCGGGCGCGCTGGTGCCGGGCATCCGCCCGGGCAAGGCCACCGGCGACTACATCGAGGGCGTGCTGACCCGCCTGACCATGGTCGGCTCGATCTACCTGGTCGCGGTCTGCCTGCTGCCGGAGGTGCTGCGCGCCACCTGGCAGGTGCCGTTCTTCTTCGGCGGCACCTCGCTGCTGATCGTGGTCATCGTCGTCATGGACTTCACCTCGCAGATCCAGGCGCACCTGTATTCGCACCAGTACGACAGCCTTCTCAAGAAGGCCAACTTGAAGGGCGGTCCGCGCGGCGGCTTGGCGCGCGGATGAGCCGGGACGGGCCCGCGCAAGAGTAGCGCGGGCGGCGGCGGGGCCCTTGGGGCCAGGCCGCCAACCCCGGTTCGTCGCCGGAGCATGGGCACACTCCCCATGCCGGGTTCACCCCCGTTCAGGGGGGTGGGCTTCATTGCAACCCCGAGCCAGTGTAGACTTTTCGATTCCCCAGCGCCGCCTTGCGCGGCCGTTACCGAGTGGAGACCGCGTCATGGCGCGTATTGCGGGTGTGAACCTGCCTGCCCAGAAGCATGTCTGGGTGGGACTTCAGAGCATTTTCGGGATCGGGCGCACCCGTTCCCGCCGGGTGTGCGTGGCCGCGGGCGTCAACCCGCACAGCAAGATCCGCGACCTGTCCGAGCCGGAGATCGAGCGCCTGCGCGCCGAGATCGGCAAGTACACGGTCGAGGGCGACCTCCGCCGCGAGGTCGGCATGTCGATCAAGCGGCTGATGGACCTCGGCTGCTACCGCGGCCTCCGCCACCGCCGCGGCCTGCCGCTGCGCGGCCAGCGCACCCGGACCAACGCCCGCACCCGCAAGGGTCCGCGCAAGGCCATCAAGAAGTAAGGACCAGCCAAAATGAACAAGCCGGCTGCCGCCAACAAGGCCAAGAAGAAGGTCAAGCGCGTCGTCACCGACGGCGTCGCCCACGTCCAGGCGTCCTTCAACAACACCATCGTCACCATCACCGACCGCCAGGGCAACACCCTGAGCTGGGCCACCTCCGGTGGCGCCGGCTTCCGCGGTTCGCGCAAGTCGACGCCGTTCGCGGCGCAGGTCGCCGCCGAGAAGGCCGGCAAGGCCGCGCTCGACTACGGCCTGAAGACCCTCGAAGTGCACGTCAAGGGCCCCGGCCCCGGCCGTGAATCGGCGGTCCGCGCTCTGAACAACGTCGGCTACAAGGTGACCAACATCATCGACGTCACGCCGATTCCGCACAACGGCTGCCGTCCGCCCAAGAAGCGGCGCGTCTAAGGGCAAGGGGAAAAGACAATGGCTCGTTATATCGGTCCCACCTGCAAGCTCGCGCGCCGCGAAGGCGCCGACCTCAGCCTCAAGTCGCCGGCCCGCGCGCTGGACAGCAAGTGCAAGCTGGAGCAGAAGCCCGGCGTGCACGGCCCGGTCGCCAGGAAGGGCAAGCTCTCCGACTACGCCACCCAGCTGCGCGAGAAGCAGAAGGTCAAGCGCATCTACGGCCTGCTGGAGCGGCAGTTCCGCAACTACTACAAGAAGGCCGCCAACCGGAAGGGCAACACCGGCGAGAACCTGCTGCAGATGCTGGAGCAGCGCCTCGACAACGTCGTCTACCGCATGGGCTTCGCCGTCACCCGCCCGCAGGCCCGCCAGCTGGTCTCGCACCGCGGCGTGCTGGTCAACGGCAAGTCGGTGAACCTGCCGTCCTTCCAGGTCCGCGCCGGCGACCAGGTCACCCTCACCGAGAAGGCCGCGGTCCAGCTGCGCGTCAAGGAGGCGGTGGCACAGGCCCAGCAGATGGACCTGGTGCCGTCCTGGTGCGAGGTGGACGCCAACAAGTTCACCGGCACGTTCAAGGCCGTGCCCGACCGCGCCGACCTGCCGGCCGACATCAACGAAGCGCTGATCGTCGAGCTGTACTCGAAGTAATCCTCCGGAGAACGCCGCCCATGACGGTAAATGCCATCCAGATGCTGCGTCCCAAGGGCCCGCAGATCGAGCGCCTGACCGCCACGCGCGCCCGCGTGGTGATCGAGCCGCTGGAGCGTGGCTACGGCCACACCATCGGCAACGCGCTGCGCCGCGTGCTGCTGTCCTCGATCCCGGGTTGTGCCATCACCGAGGTGGAGATCGACGGCGTGCTGCACGAATACACCACCCTCGAGGGCCTGCAGGAGGACGTGCTCGAAGTCCTGCTCAACCTCAAGGACGTGGCGATCCGCATGCACAACGTCGACTCGACCACGCTCGGCCTGCACAAGAGCGGCCCGTGCGTGGTCACCGCCGCCGACATCAAGACCGACCACAACGTCGAGATCGTCAACGGCGAACACGTGATCTGCACGCTGACCAAGGACACCACGCTCAACATGCGGCTCAAGGTCGAGCGCGGCTTCGGCTACCAGCCGGCCGCGGCCCGCCGCCGCCCGGACGAGGAGACCCGCGTCATCGGCCGCCTGGTGCTGGATGCCAGCTTCGCCCCGGTCCGCCGCGTCGCCTACGCCGTGGAAGCGGCCCGCGTCGAGCAGCGCACCGACCTCGACAAGCTGGTCCTCGACATCGAGACCAACGGCACCATCGACTCCGAGGAAGCCATCCGCACCGCCGCCAGCATCCTCACGGAGCAGCTCTCGGTGTTCGGCGACTTCATCGTCCGTGGCCCGGCCTCGAGCAAGAGCGCGGCCGGCGGTGTCGACCCGATGCTGACCCGCCCGATCGACGACCTCGAGCTGACCGTCCGTTCGGCCAACTGCCTCAAGGCCGAGAACATCTACTACATCGGCGACCTCATCCAGCGCACCGAAGTGGAGCTGCTGAAGACGCCGAACCTGGGCAAGAAGTCGCTCACCGAGATCAAGGAAGTGCTGGCCCAGCGCGGCCTTGCCCTCGGCATGAAGCTCGAGAACTGGCCGCCGGCCGGTCTCACCCAGGGCGTGATGATGGGCTAAGGCCCACGATCGATAAGGAACCCAACCCATGCGCCACCTCAACGCCGGCCGCAAGTTCAGCCGCACCAGCGCCCATCGCGAAGCGATGTTCCGCAACATGGCCTCGTCGCTGTTCAAGCACGAGCTGATCCGCACCACCCTGCCGAAGGCCAAGGAGCTGCGCCGCATCGCCGAGCCGCTCATCACCATGGCCAAGGCCGACGGTGTTGCCAACCGCCGCCTCGCCTTCGCCCGCCTGCGCGACAAGGAAGCGGTGGGCAAGCTGTTCGTCGAACTCGGCCCGCGCTACGTGGCCCGTCCGGGCGGCTACCTGCGCATCCTCAAGTGCGGCTTCCGCCCCGGCGACAACGCGCCGATGGCCTACGTCGAGCTCGTGGACCGTCCGCGCGCCACCGAGGCGGTCGACGCCGAGTGAGGCTTGGCAGCGGCGGGCCGCC
>JAGXSL010000071.1 GCA_018333835.1 Lysobacteraceae bacterium | reverse complement strand
TGCTGCAAGGCTACCCGCAGCTGTGCCCGCGCTTGCTGTTCGAGGTGCCCGAGTACGGGGTGTACAAGCGGTTCGACGCCTTTTGCGACCTGGTGCGCAGCCTCAAGGCGCTGGGCTGCCGGGTGGGGATCGAGTACTTTGGCCAGCAGTTTGCCAGCAACGGCAAACTGACCAGCGTGGGGCTGGACTACATCAAGGTACACCCCAGCTTCGTGCGCGGCGTCAGCCTGAACCCGGGCAACCAAGAGTTTTTGCGCGGGCTGTGCACCATGGCGCATGCGCTGGGCATCACCGTGATTGCCCAAGGCGTGGAACAAGCCGAGGACTTGCCACTGCTGGCGCAGCTCGGCTTCGACGGCGCGACCGGGCCCGGGGTGGTGGGGTGAGGCGGTGCGGCGGTGCGGCGGCGAGCTTTGCACCCACCGAGCTGTTACGCCACCGCCCGAGCCCGGATGACTTCGAGCACCTGCACAATCTCTGTCACCTTCGCAGGCGCAAACACCCCTGCCGGCCCCTGTGCATTCACATCCGTGAATGGCGACTCAAACAACCGCCCAGACTCCATGATTCCGGTCTGGGTCAGCTCTTCGACGATGAGGTTGATGAATTCAATCTGGTTTGCCGTGGCGGTGCCGCCTTGCAGGAACTCACTGAAGGCCTGCATGGCCGCTTCCCGGTCTAGGCCGACCAAGGAGCGGACGAACAGGCCCAGCCCGTGGCTCTTCTCCTTGGCCTCGGCAATCAGCGCGGCGTTGCCGCCCGCCTGCAACAGCATCATCTCCAGCTCTTCTAGGTCCACACCCGTCAGCGGCTGGTTGCGGCGCAGGCGCTGCAGGGCAAGGTGGGATTCATGTTCTTTCAGGAATACGCGGGCCTTTTCCTTGAACTTGGCCATGTTCAGGCCGGCCGTTGCTTGCGGCAGGTCGATGTTCGTGAGTTCGCCGATGGCGTCTTCAAAGTCGGTGTAAACGACCTTCTTCTGGCCCTTGGGGATGAGCTTGACCAGTGCACGCAGGCGCTTGCGGGCCATCTCCAGCAGTGGCACGGTCACACCTTCCCACCACTCATCGCTGGCCACGGCCTGAATCAGCACCCACTCGGCCTTGATGGCAGGGATGGCCACCTGCTCCTCTAGGGCGCTGGCTATCTTCTGAATTTTGTCCTTCAGGCTGGCGAAGTCGGTGCCGGCTTGCAGCACCGTCAGCTGCGTGCGCAGCAGTAGCATGTCAAAGCGCTTGGCCTCTTCGTCTTCGTCCACCAGCGCAGTGGGCAAGCCAGCCACATGGGTTTCCAGCTCGTGCCGGGCTTCGGTGTCGAGCTTCTCCCAAGCATCGGCCTTGGCGTAGCGCTCCACGTGCTGCCGCTTGGGTCGCACCACGAAGTTGTCTGGGTTCATGGCAGCCACCTGCTCGTGCAGCAGGCTGGCAAGGGCTTGCCGCACGTCCTTGAGCGTCAGGTTGGTGGCCCATGGCTTGGGCGCTGCGTCATTGGCCGAAATGTCGCCATGGGTGCCGCCGGGGATGCGCGCATCCAGTTCGGCCACCAGTTCCAGCCGGGCCTTGAACAGGCGGGTGCCCAAGGGTTCGGATGCCGCGCCTTCCTTGAAATCTGGGTTCTGGCTGAAGAATTCGAGGTTCTGGCAGTAGTCAAAGATGAAGAAGTTCTGCTTGTCTTGCCCGGGGCCGAACAGGTCAGGGCGCAAGCGCGTACCACGCCCCACCATCTGCCAGAACTTGGTCTTGCTGCGCACCACCTTGAAGAACACGAGGTTGACCACCTCCGGCACGTCGATGCCGGTGTCCAGCATGTCCACCGAAATGGCGATGTGTGGGGGCTTCTCGGGCTTGGAGAAATCGTCAATCAGGCTCTGGGCGTATTCGGTCTTGTGGGTTACCACCCGGGCAAAGGCGCCCTTGTGGTGCGGGTAGTTGGCGTCAAAGCGCTGGGCGATGTAGTTGGCGTGGTCGTTGTTTTTGGCGAAGATGATGGTCTTGCCCAAGCGGTCGCCACCGGCCACCTTCTGGCCGTGCACCATCAGGGTGGCCAGCACCTTGTCCACCGTGTCTTCGTTGAACAGCCATTTGTTCAGGGCCTCGGCGTTGACCTCGTCGGGCACATTGCCTTCTTCGTCCCACTCCAGTTCGTCCCACTGGGCTTTTTCTTCGGCCGACAGGTCGGCGTAACGGATGCCCTCGCGCTGGAACTTGAGGGGCACCGAGATGGCCACGGGCGGCACCAGGTGGCCGTCGGCCACGGCTTCGTCCAAGCCATAGGCATCGGTGGGCACGCCGTCTTCCAGCCCGAACAGGCCGTAGGTGTTGTGGTCGATTTCGTCCTTGGGCGTGGCGGTCAGCCCCACCAGCAACGAATCGAAGTAGTTGAAGATGGCGCCGTATTTCTGATAGACCGAGCGGTGCGCTTCGTCGATGACGATGAGGTCGAAGTGGCCCACCCCGAAGCGGCGCTGGCAGCTGGCCACGTCGTCAATCAAGCCCATCATGGTGGGGTAGGTCGAGACGAACACCCGGCCATCGGTGTGTTTTTCGGTTCCCAAGTTCACCGGGGAGGAATCGGGCAGGTGTTTTTTGAAAGCGTTGACCGCTTGGTTGACCAAGGCCACCCGGTCGGCCAGGAACAGCACCCGTTTGGCCCAGTTGCTCTCCATGAGCACCTTGACCAGCGCAATCACCGTGCGGGTCTTGCCGGAGCCGGTGGCCATGACCAGCAGGGCGCGGCGCTGGCGGTCCACCTCGAAGTGCTGCCCCACCTTGCGCACGGCACGGGTCTGGTAGTAGCGCTCCACGATGGCGGCATCAATCACCACCGCGGCCGGGCTCTTGCGGCTGCTGCGGCGCTGGATGGCCAGCTCCAGCTCGTCTTTCTTGTAGAAGCCCTGCACTGGGCGCGGCGGGTAGGCGGCGTCGTCCCACAGCCAGTGCTCGTAGCCGTTGGAATAGAAGATGACCGGGCGCTGGCCGTACCTCTGCTCCAGGCAGTCGGCATAGAGCTTGGCCTGCTGCTGGCCCACGGCAGCGCTTTTGGTGGTGCGCTTGGCTTCAATCAGGGC
>JAGXSL010000070.1 GCA_018333835.1 Lysobacteraceae bacterium | reverse complement strand
GACAACGCCAGCCAGCGCGTGCCCGGTGCGTGGGGCCGCTACGCCGAGATTTCGGTGCGCCGCGTGCTCACGCGCGACGGCGCCAGCAGCTACCACATCAACCAGCAGCCGGTGCGGCGGCGCGATGTGCACGACCTGTTTCTGGGCACCGGGCTGGGGCCGCGCGCCTACGCCATCATCGGGCAAGGCACCATCGGGCGCATCATCGAGAGCCGACCCGAAGAGCTGCGGCTGTTTCTGGAGGAGGCGGCCGGGGTTTCCAAATACAAGGAGCGCCGCCGCGAAACCGCCGCCCGGCTGCTCGATGCGCGCGCCAACCTGAGCCGGGTGCAAGACATTTTGACCGAGTTGCAGACCCACAGCGCCAAGCTGGAGCAGCAGGCGGCGCAAGCGCAGCGCTACCGCGCTCTGCAAGCCCGGCTGCAGCGGCGCCAGCAGCAACTGGCTTGGCTCAGGCTCAGCCAAGCCGAGGTCGAAGGGGCGCAGGCGCAGACCTTGGAGCAGCAAGTGCAGCTGGAACTGGACGCGCAAACCGCGGCCTTGCGGCGCCTCGAGGCCGACACCGAGACCGCCCGCCAGGCGCACTACGCCGCCGGCGAGGCGCTCAACCAGGCGCAGGGGGATCTGTACGCGGCGGCGGCCGAGGTGGCGCGGCTCGAGAGCGAGATTCGGCATCTGCGCGACAACCGGCAGCGGGTGCAGCAGCGCTTGCAGCAGCTGCAGCAGCAGCGCGCGCAGTGGGAGGGGCGCGCCAGCGCCGCCGCCGAGGAGCGGGCGCGCTTGGGGCCGCAAGAGCAGGCGGCGGCCGCGCAGGCCGCTGCGCTGGCCACTCAGTGCCAGCAGCACAGCGCCGCACTGCCCGCCGTGCAGGCCGCCTTGCAGGCCGCGCAGCAGCAGCTGGTGCGCGCCCGCCGTGCCCTGACCGAGCGCCAGCAGGCGCTGGGGCTGCTGGGGGCGCAGCAGCGCGCCCACGAGCAACAGCGCGAGCAGTGGCAGCAGCGGGCGCAGCGCCTGCACAGCGAAGCCCAGGCGCTGGCGACGCAGGCCGCCGACGAGGCCCGCTTGGCCCCTTTGCAAGCCGAGTGGGAGCAGGCGCAGCAGCGCCAGCAGCAAGCCCAAGATTTGCTGCTGCAACTGCAGCTGGAGCAGGCCGATGGGGAGCGCCAGCGCCGCCAGTGCCAGCAGCAGGCGCAGGCCCAAGGGCAGACGCTGGCCCAGTGCCAGGCCCGGCTCGATGCCTTGCAGGCGCTGCAAACCCAGCTGCAGCAAGCGGGCCAACTGCCGCAGTGGCTGGCCCGGCAGGGCTTGCAAGGGCACGCGGCGCTGTGGCAGCGGCTGCGGCCGGCAGCGGGCTGGGCCACGGCGATCGAGGCCGCCTTGCGCGAGCGGGTGCAGGCGCTGGAGCTGCCCAGCCTGGAGGCAGCGCTGGCGCTCGCCGATGCGCCCCCGCCAGGGGCGCTGGTGCTGTTTGCGCTGCCAGATCGGGCCGAACAGGCCGATGCGCTGGACCAGGCGGCACACGTTCCAGTCGCCGCCGCTGAGGCAATCAACGCCGCCAAAGCCGCCCAGTATTCCGATGCCGCGCCCGCGCTGCAGCCGCTGGCGCAGCACCTGCACTGCCCCGAGCCGGCCTTGCAGGCGCTGCTGGCAAGCTGGCTGCGCCCCTGCTACGCGGCAGCCAACCTGCCCGAGGCGCTGGCCGCCCGCGCCACGCTCGGCCGCTCCGAGCTGATCTACACCCCGCAAGGGCATAGTGTGGGCGCGCAGCACCTGGGTTTTTATGCCGCCGCACCCGAGCAATCGGGTTGGCTGGAGCGGGCGCAAGAGATCGAGCAGTTGCAGCAGCAGCGTCTGCGCTTGCACGAGCAGGCCGAGCAAGCGCGCCATGCCCACGCGGCGGCAGAGGCCACTTGCAGCCAAACCAGCCAGCGTTTGCAACAGGATCGCGCCTTGGCCAGTGCCGCCCAAGCCCAGGCCCATGCGCTGCAAGTCGAGCTGCTGCGCCTGAGCCAGCAAGCCGAGCACCGGCAGCAGCGCGCCGCCCAATTGGCGCGAGAGCGTGCCGAAGCCGAGCAGCACTTGCAGCAGTTGCAGGGGCAGCAGCAGCACGTGCAGGCGCAGCAGCAGGCGCTGCAAGACGAGCTGCAGGGGCAGCAGCAGGCCCTGCAGCAGGCCGAAGCCGAGCAGGCGCGGGCCGAGCACGCCCTGCAGCAGGCCAGCGCCCAGGCGCGCGCGCTGGAGCGCCAGGCGCAAGAGGCCGAATTTGCCCGACGCAGCCTGCAGGCCCGGGCAGATGAACTGCAACGCAACCACGCAGCGGCTGCGCAGCAAGGGGCCGAATTGGCCGGGCAAGCGCAGCAGGCGCTGGCCGAACTCGAAACCCTTGCCGACGCCGCCGCGCAGGCAGCCTTGCAGGTGGCGCTGGCGGCCAGGCACCGCTGCGAGCAAGAACTGGGAGCGCGGCGCAGCGCCCACGACGGCCTGAGCGCCGACTTGCGCGCCAGCGATGCGCGCCGCATGCAGCTCGAACACGGGCTGGCGCCACTGCGCGCGCGCCTGAGCGAGCTGCAGTTGCGGCTGCAGGCGGCGCAACTGAGCCAGCAGCAGCAACGCCAGAGCCTGGAGGAGGCTGGGGTCGATGCCCACGATGGGCCCGGCTTGCAGGCCTTGGCGCGCAGCGTCGAAGCCGATGGGGTGCAACTGGCCAGTCTGCCGGCGCAGGTGCAGCGCAGCCAGCGCGAACTCGAGGCCTTGGGCGATGTGAACCTGGCCGCGCTGCAGGAGCTGGCCGTCGCGCAGCAGCGTTTGCAATTTTTGAGCGAGCAAAGCCTCGACTTGCAGCAAGCCATCGACACCCTCGAGGGGGCGATCCGCACCATCGACACCGAGACGCGCAGCCTGCTGGGCCAGACCTTCGAGGCCGTGAATGGGCAATTTGGGCGTATATTCCCCGAATTGTTTGGCGGTGGGCGCGCGCAGCTGCAGTGGAGCGAGGGCGAAATCCTCGAGGCCGGGGTGCAGGTGCTGGCGCAGCCGCCGGGCAAGAAAAACCAGACCATCCACTTGCTCTCGGGCGGCGAAAAGGCGCTGACCGCGATTGCGCTGGTGTTCGCCATTTTTCACCTCAACCCGGCGCCGTTTTGCCTGCTCGACGAGGTCGATGCGCCGCTGGACGACGCCAACACCGAACGTTATGCCAAACTGGTGACTCGTATGAGCTTCGAGACCCAGTTTCTTTTCATCAGCCACAACAAAATCACCATGGAAATGGCGCAACAACTCATTGGCGTCACGATGCAAGAGCAAGGCGTCTCGCGCATCGTGGCAGTGGACCTGCAATCGGCCCAAGACATGCTGGAGGTGCAAGCGTGATCACGCCCTTGCAAGCCGGTCTGCTGCTGCTGGGGCTGGCGCTGCTGGTGGCGCTGCTGCTCTACAACCTCTGGAACGCCCGGCGTCAGCGCCCGCGCCGCCCCGAAGCCGCTGCGTCGGCGCAGTTGCCGCCGGGGGCGCAGGCCGAATCCGAACGGCGCATCGACCCGGTGTTGGGGTCGCTGGCGCAGCAGCCGACCGCCGCTGGACAGGACGCCACGGCCGTGCCCGACCTGCCCAAGGTGGTGCAGCCGCAACAGGTGCTCGATGCCCGGCTCGACGCCATCGCCCTGCTGCTGAGCGATCAGGTGGTGTCGGGTGACGCCATCTTGGCCGCTTTGCCGGCAAGCCGGCGCATCGACGGCAAGCCGTTTTATGTGGAGGCGCAAAACACCCAATCGCAGCAGTGGGAACTGCCGCGCCCGGGGGAGCGCTACCAGAATGTGCGGGCCGGCATCCAACTGGTGAATCGGGCCGGCGCGCTCAATGAGATCGGCTTTTCCCAGTTCATCCAGCGCCTCGATGAACTGGCCGACACCCTGCAGCTGCGCCCCGAGTACCCCGACATGATGCAAGAAGTGGCGCGGGCCCGCACGCTCGACCAGTTTGCGCTGGCGCACGACGCGCAGTTGTCGTTTTATGTGCGCGCCCGGCGTGCCGCCTGGAGCCCGGGTTACCTGACGCAGCACGCGGCGCGGGTGGGGTTTGTGGCGGGCTTGTTGCCGGGCCGTCTGGTGCTGCCCGCCAGCACAGCGGGCGCGGCGGCGGTGCTGGTGCTGCAGTACGAGACCCAAGCCGCCTTGGCCGACGACCCCGAGCAAGCGGTGCTGAACCAGTTTTCGGTGGCGCTTGATGTGCCGCACGTGGCGCGCAGCGAGCGCCCCTACGTGCGGCTGCGCGAGTCGGTGCAGCAGCTGGCGCACAGCATGGAAGGGCTGGTCTGCGACGGCGCCGG
>JAGXSL010000069.1 GCA_018333835.1 Lysobacteraceae bacterium | reverse complement strand
TTGCCCTTCGGGTAGGCGTCGGGGATGGCGTGCGGCTCGTCCAGTTCCTCGCTGGCGATGCCGGCCAGATGACCGCCCCAGGCATTGGCCTCGAGCAGGATCTCGTTGGAGAGCACATCGAGTTTCTTCTGCGCCTCGCCTTGCACATTGCCGGTGCCGGCATCGCCCAGCACACCGCCTAACGCACCCTTTCTCACCTCGTTGGCGATGCTCTTGCAGGCGCGGGCCACCACCTCGATCAGCAGGCGCAGCTCGGGCGTGATCTGCCCGGCGCGCTCGGCCTCGATCAGGAAGCGGGTCAGGGGCGTGCGGTTCGGCATGGCCTTCGGCTCCGGGAGGAAGTGCCGGATTCTACCCGTCCACCTGCGGTGCCGCCTCGGCGAAATCGCCGCCCAGGGCTTTGTAGAGCGCCGCTAGCGCGGTCGCCCGGGCGGTTTCGGCCTGCACGGCGGCGTCTTCCAGTTCGATCCGCGATTGCTCGGTCTGCAACAGGCTGAGCGGATCGTCGGTACCGGCCCGGAAGCGCAGCCGCGACAAGCGCGCCGCTTCGCGCGCGGCCTGGGCGGCCTGGCCCAGTTCGACGGCCGCCTGCTGGCTGCTGCGGAAACCGGCCAGGGCGTTCTCGGTGTCTTCGAGCGCGCGCAGCACGGTCTCCTGGTAGCGCGCCACCGCCCCCTCGGCGCGGGCCTCGGCGGCCCGCACCTGCTGGCGCACGCGGCCGGCATCGAGAAAACGCCAGGACAGCACCGGGCCCCACTGCCAACGCTCGGCGCCGGCGCTGCCCAACGCAGCGGCCTGTTGGCCGGTCCAGCCGAAGCCTCCCTGCAGGTTCAGGCGCGGAAAGTACTGGGCGATCTCGGTGCCGACATCGTGGCGCGCCGCCGCCAACTGCCGCTCGGCGGCAGCGATGTCGGGCCGCCGCTTCAGCCATTGCTCTGGCGTGCCGGTGGCGACAAGCGCGGGCAGGGCGGGCACCCGGTCCGGGGCCACGCCAACCCGCTCGCGCACCGCCGCCACCGGCTGCGCACCCAGCACCGCAAGGCGGTGCTCGTGGGCGATCCGCTCGGCCTCGCGTTGCGGCAGGGCGGCGGCCAGGGCATCGCGCTGGGCCTGGGCGCGTGCGGCATCGACGGCATCAAGGCGACCGGCGGCGGCCAGCACGCGGATGATCCGCAGCACCTCGTCGGCGGCGGCCAGGTTCTCCCGCGCCAGAGCCTCGCGGCGCTGCGCCCCACGCAGGGCGAAGTAGGCTTGCGCGGTTTCCGCCACCATGCTGAGCCGCACCGCCGCGAGCTGGGCGGCCTCGGCCTCGGTGCGCCGGGCCTGGGCGCGGCTGGGGTTGCGCAGCGCGCCGAACAGATCGATCTCCCAGACCGCATCGAAACCGGCGCGGAAGGTGTCGGTGGTCGGCTGACCGGGGGGCAGGAAAGGGTCTTCGCGACTGGGGCGATTGCGGTTGGCGTCGGCCCCGGCGGTGAGGGTGGGCAGCCGGGCGAAGCTGCTCAAGCCGCTCAGGGCGCGGGCTTCCTCGAAACGGGCGCTGGCCTGCGCGATCGTGGTGTTGGCGGCCAGGGTCTGTGCGATCAGGGCCTCCAGCACCGGGTCGTCGAAGGCCTGCCAGACCGCAGAGGTGAGCGGTTCGGCCGCGGCGGGATCGGCCTGGTCGAAGCGTTCCGGCAGGGCCACCTCGGGCCGTACATGCGGCGGGCCGAGCGTGCAGCCGGCCAGCCCGAGGACGGCGAGAGCAAGGAGCAGCGGCTTAGGCATGACGGGCCTCGCGGGCAGCGCGGCGGGCGATCATGCGCGCCTCCAGTTTGCGGATCACAACGTAGAACACCGGGGTGAAGAACAGGCCGAGGAACGTGACGCCGAGCATGCCGAAGAACACCGTCACGCCCATCACATGCCGCACCTCGAAGCCGGCACCGCTGGCGAACACCAGCGGCAGTACGGCAGCGCAGAAGGCAAAACTGGTCATCAGGATCGGCCGCAGGCGCAGTCGGCAGGCCTCGACGGCCGCCTCGACGATGCCGCGACCCTCTCGCTCCAGGTCGCGGGCGAACTCGACGATCAGGATGGCGTTCTTGCAGGCCAGGCCCATCAGCACGACGAGGCCGATCTGGGTGAACACGTTCATGTCGATGATGGTCGGCGGTGCGGCGGTCATCGGGTTGATCGTGCCCATCGCCATCTGGGCGACGAACCACAGGCCGTTGACGGTATTGAGCACCCAGATCGCACCGATCGCCGAGAGCAGGCAGAGCGGCACGATCAGGATCACCGCCAGCGGCAGCGACCAGCTCTCGTAGAGCGCGGCCAGCACCAGATAGACCAGCAGCACACAAAGCACCAGCACGAGGTAGGGCGCCATCCCCTGCTGCACCTGCTGGTAGGTGAGTCCGGTGAAGGCCAGCGACATGCCCTGCGGCAGCACGCTGGCGGCGGTTTCGGCGGCGATCCGCACGGCATCGCTGCTGCTCACCGCCGCCGGATCAAAAGGATTGGCGCTGAAGTCGGCGGCCGGGTGGCCGTTGTAGCGGACCACTGGGTCGGGGCCGTAGTCGGGGCGCAGTTCGACAACGCTGCCCAGCGGCACCATCTGGCCCTGTGCATTGCGCACCTGCAGGCGTGCGATGTCGGAGGCCTCGTCGCGGAAGGGCGCATCGGCCTGCGCGTACACCGCGAAGGTGCGGCCAAACAGATTGAAGTCGTTGACGTAGGCGCTGCCCAGGTAGATCTGCAAGGTGGCGAACACATCGCTGAGTGCCAGACCGGCGGCCTTGGCCTGCTCGCGGTCGACCACGGCTTCGAGCTGCGGCACGTTGGCCTGGAACGAGGAAAACGCCGAGCCCTGCCCGAAACCGGGCTGCTCGCTGATCGCGGCGACCAGTGCTTGGGTAGCGTTGAACAGTTCGCCGTAGCCCAGTCGACCGTGGTCCATGACATAGGCCTCGACACCGGCGGCATTGCCGTAGCCGGCCACCGGTGGTGGCATGAAGGCAAAAGCCAAGCCGTCCTGGATGCCGCCAAAGGCGGCGGTCAATTCACCGGCGATGGCCGCGGCTGGCTTCGGCAGCTCCTCCTGCGGATCGAGGCCGATGAACATCACGCCAACGTTCGGGGTGGCGACGAAATGCACCGCATTGAGGCCCGGAAACTGCACCACGTTGGCCACGCCGGGTGTCGCCAGTGCGATCTCGCCCATCTGCCGCATCGCCGCTTCGGTGCGCTCCAGCGTGGCCCCTTCGGGCAGCTGCACGGCGGCGAACAGGTACTGCTTGTCCTGGGTCGGGATGAAGCCACCGGGAATCTGGGTGAAGCCCAGCACGGTCACGCCGATCAGGCCGGCGTACAGCACGAGCAGGCGCGGCGCACGGGCGATGGTGCCGCCGATACGGCCGGCGTAGCGGTCGCTGCTGCGCTTGAAGCGGGCATTGAAGCCGACGAAGAAGCGTCCGAACAGGCGGTCGATGCCGCGGGCGAGGCGGTCTTTGCGGGCACCCACCGGTTGCAGCAAGCTGGCCGCCAGTGCCGGGCTCAGCGTCAGCGAATTGAACGCCGAGATCAGCACCGAAACGGCGATGGTCACCGCGAACTGCCGGTAGAACTCGCCGGTCACGCCGCCGATGAAGGCAAGCGGCACGAACACCGCCGCCAGCACCAGCGAGATCGCCACGATCGGCCCACTCACTTCGCCCATCGCCTTGTGTGCGGCGTCGCGGGGCGAGAGGCCGTCTTCGATGTGGCGCTCGACGTTTTCGACCACCACGATGGCGTCGTCGACCACGATGCCGATGGCCAACACCAGGCCGAACAAGGTCAGCACATTGATCGAATAACCAAGCAGCCAGAGCACCGCGAAGGTACCGACGATCGAGACTGGCACCGCCAGCAGCGGAATGATCGAGGCGCGCCAGGTCTGCAGGAACACCACCACCACCAGCACCACCAGCAGCACGGCCACCAGCAGTTTCTGCACCACCGCGTCGATCGAGGCGCGGACGAACACCGTGGGGTCGTAGGCCACTTCCCAGGCGATGCCTTCGGGGAAGCCGGTGGCCAGTTCCGCCATGGTCGCCCGCACCGCGTCGGACAGCGCGATGGC
>JAGXSL010000068.1 GCA_018333835.1 Lysobacteraceae bacterium | reverse complement strand
TGGGTGGACCTGCATGTGTTCGGGCGCGATGCCCAGCAGGTGAGCATCGGCGCCGAGGTCCGCGTGGAGCGCATCGCGGACGGCGTGGTGGCAACGGCAGCGATCGGCCAAGTGCTGCCCGCGACCGATGTCGACAGCCAGAGCCTGACCGCCCGCGCCGTGCTGGACAATGCCGACGGGCTGTGGCGCCCCGGCATGGCGGTTCAGGCCGACGTGAGCATCGGCACCACCGAGGCCGCGCTCCGTGTGCCCTTGGGCGCACTGCAGCGGATGGAAGGTCGTGAGGTGGTTTTCGTCCGCAAAGGGGACACCTACACCGCGACACCGGTGACGCTGGGCGTGCGCGATGCCGCCTTCGTGGAGATCAAGGACGGCGTGGAACTTGGAGACGGCGTCGTCGTCGAGCAGAGCTTCCTGGTCAAGGCGGACATCGCCAAGGCCGGCGCGGCCCACGAGCACTGAGGCCCGCCATGATCGAGTCCTTCATCCGATACGCCATCCGGCATCGCTGGCTGGTGCTGATTCTCGTCCTGGCCCTCGGGGCCTGGGGTGCCTTCAATCTGTTCCGGCTACCGATTGATGCGGTGCCGGACATCACCAATGTGCAGGTGCAGATCAACACCGAAGCGCCGGGCTACTCGCCGCTCGAAGCCGAGCAGCGGGTCACGTTCCCGGTGGAAACCGCGCTGGCCGGCATTCCGAAGCTCGACTACACGCGCTCGCTGTCGCGCTATGGCCTGTCGCAGGTGACCGTCGTGTTCCAGGACGGCACCGACATCTACTGGGCCCGGCAGCAGATCGCCGAACGCCTCCAACAGGTGCGCGGCCAGCTGCCCACCGGCCTCGAACCGGCGATGGGGCCGATTTCGACCGGCTTGGGCGAGATCTACATGTACACCGTCGAGGCCGAGCCGGGCGCGACGCGTGAGGACGGCCAGTCGTGGACACTGACCGACCTGCGCACGCTGCAGGACTGGGTGGTGAAGCCGCAGCTGCGAACGGTGCCAGGCGTGGTCGAGGTCAACACCATCGGCGGTTACGCCCGCGAGGTGCAGGTCGCACCGGATCTGGCGCGGCTGGTCGCGCTGAACCTCAGCCTGGACGATCTGGTCGAGGCCCTGGAGCGCAACAACGCCAACGTCGGTGCCGGCTACATTGAAAAACGCGGCGAGCAGGTGCTGGTGCGCGTCCCCGGTCAATTGAGTGATGCATCGGCCATCGGTTCGGTGGTGGTCGCCAGCCGAGGAACCCGCGTGATCCGTGTCGCCGACATCGCGACAGTGAAGGAAGGCAAGGAGTTGCGCACCGGTGCCGCCACCGAGAACGGCGAAGAAGTGGTGCTCGGCACGGTGTTCATGCTGGTAGGCGCCAACAGCCGTGAAGTGGCGCAAGCCGTGGACGCCCGAGTGGTGTCGATCCGAGGCACCCTGCCCGAGGGCGTGATCCTGCGGACGGTCTATGACCGGACGGCGCTGGTGAATCGAACCATCGGCACCGTCACCCAGTCTCTGGCGAAAGGTGCGCTGCTGGTCGTGGTGGTGTTGTTCCTGCTACTCGGCAACCTGCGCGCCGCACTGATCACGGCGGCGGTCATTCCGCTGGTGATGCTGATGACGGTCACGGGCATGCTGAAGGGTGGCGTCTCCGGCAACCTGATGAGTCTGGGCGCGATCGACTTCGGCCTGATCGTCGACGGCGCGGTGATCATCATGGAGAACTGCATCCGTCGTTTCGGAGAGATGCAGCACAAGCTCGGCCGCTTGCTCACCCGCGAGGAGCGCTACGAACTGGCGGCCTCCGCCACGGCCGAGGTGATTCGACCGAGCCTGTTCGGCGTCGGCATCATCACCGCGGTGTATGTGCCGATCTTCGCGTTCGATGGCGTGGAGGGGAAGATGTTCCATCCGATGGCCTTTACCGTGATTTTCGCGCTGACGGCGGCCATGCTGCTCTCGCTCACCTTCGTTCCGGCCATGATCGCCGTGGGTCTCGGTGGCCGCGTCGAGGAGAAGGAGAACCGCCTCGTCCAGTGGCTGAAGCGCGGCTATGCCCCGGCGCTCCAGCGCGCGCTGGCATGGCGTTGGCGCGTGGTGTTGGCGGCGTCTGTGCTCGTGGCGGGGGCAGGATTCGCCGCCACGCGGATGGGGACGGAGTTCATCCCGAGCCTCGACGAGGGCGACGTTGCCCTCCATGCCATGCGCATTCCGGGCACGTCGCTCACCCAGTCGGTGGCGATGCAGAAGGTGCTGGAAACGGAAATCCTCACGCTCCCGGAGGTCGAACGGGTGTTCAGCAAGATCGGTACCGCGGAAGTCGCTACCGATCCGATGCCGCCCTCGGTGGCCGACACCTTCGTGATCCTGAAACCGCGCGACGACTGGCCCGATCCGGACAAGACGAAGGCCGAGCTGGTGGCCGAGCTGGAGGCCCTGGTGGCCAAAGTGCCGGGCAACAACTACGAGTTCACGCAGCCGATCCAGATGCGCTTCAACGAGCTGATCTCCGGTGTGCGTTCAGACGTGGCGGTGAAGGTCTATGGCGATGATCTCGATGTGCTCATGAGCACGGCACAGGCGATCGAGACGGCCATGTCGAATGTGGAGGGGGCCGCTGATGTCCGCGTGGAGCAGACGACCGGTCTACCCATGTTGGTCGTCGAGCCCGACCGCGAAGCGCTGGCTCGCCTAGGGCTGTCTCTGGACGCAGTGCAACAGGTCGTAGCGACCGCCATTGGCGGCACCGAGGCCGGGATGCTCTACGAGGGCGATCGTCGTGCACCGATCGTAGTCCGGCTCGAGGATGGGCTTCGCAACGACGCCGATCGACTGGGTGACCTGCCGGTTCCTCTCCCGGTCGAGCGTGCCGAGACGGTGCGCACGGTGCCGCTGCGCGAACTGGCCCGCATCGCCATCGAAGAGGGGCCGAATCAGATCAACCGCGAGAACGGCAAGCGGCGCGTCGTGGTGACGGCCAACGTCCGTGGTCGCGATCTGGGATCGTTTGTCGGCGAAGTGCAGCAGCGCGTCGCCGCTGAAGTCGACGTTCCGCCCGGCTACTGGGTCGAGTACGGCGGCACGTTCGAGCAGCTGATTTCGGCGACCCAGCGGCTGTCGATTGTCGTGCCGCTGACGCTCGTGCTGATCCTCGGCCTGCTGTTCTTGGCCTTCGGCTCGGGCCGAGACGCGCTGGTGGTGTTCTCTGGCGTTCCGCTCGCGCTGACCGGCGGCGTCGCGGCCCTGCTGCTACGCGACCTCCCGCTGTCGATCTCGGCCGGCGTGGGCTTCATCGCCCTCAGCGGCATCGCGGTGCTCAACGGTATCGTCATGTTGAGTTTCATCCGCCAGTTGCGATTGGAGGGCATGGGCTTGGATGAGGCGGTGCGCGAGGGTGCGCTCACGCGTTTTCGTCCTGTGCTGATGACCGCTCTCGTCGCGAGCCTCGGCTTCGTGCCGATGGCTTTGGCCGTGGGTGCCGGCGCCGAGGTTCAACGGCCCCTCGCAACGGTGGTCATCGGCGGGGTGCTGTCGTCGACGCTGCTGACGCTGTTCGTCCTTCCCGCGCTGTATCGTCTGGTGCATAAGGGCGACAAGACGATGGACGCGATGACTAGAGCCAATCAGTGACAAAGGGCCACGCACCGCTTCGTCGGTCGATCAGAAAGTAACCCGATTGCGGCGAGCCCTGGGGGCTCGCCATCTTGGCAGACTGGCACCCACCATGACGACGCAGCTCACCTCCATTCGACAACCGCCCGAGTCGCCTTGGCGCGGTCGTATCCGCGTTGGCGACCATTTGGCGGTGTTCGTTGGCGTCCCGGGGGATGCGGCCCGTCATGCGCATCACGCGCATCAGATCGTGTTCTCCGGGGGCGACGGAAGCGGGCTGGTCGTCGATGGGGCGGCTCGGCACGGCGAAGCCTGGATCGTGCACTCGGGGGTGTCACACCGTGTCCGCGCGGGAACTGGGCCAGCCACGTTCATCTACGCCGAGCCCTGGGTCTATACCTTGGAGACCCTTCCGCAGTTCGATGGGATAGCGCTACAGGATGCCGATGCCTGCCTGCAATGGTTGGAAGCGGAATGGCCCGCGACTCCGCTCTCGCCGGAGCTCAGCGCGCTGATTGCGGACGTCGACGGGTTGCTCGGTGAGCCCGTCCGGGTCGGGGACCTGGCGAAACGGCAGAACGTCAGCACCAGCCAGCTCGAACGCCGACTCGGAGCCTCACTCGGCCTGCCGGCGAAGCAGCTCGCCATCTGGCGGCGTCTGCGTTTCGCCATGGGACGGGTGTTGGCCGGCGCTACGCTGACCGCTGCCGCCCATGACGCCGGATTTTCCGACGCGGCTCACTTCTCGCGGTCGCTTCGCGCCACCTTCGGCGTCCGCGCGGACCGCTCGCTGATTCCCGTGGCTCGGGATCATCAGCCACCGTTGGCCGAAGCATCCCGTGAGAGCCAGGCCGGCGTTTCCGGTGAGTCCGAAGACGTCGGCCACCGGAAGGGCTCAATCAGCTGCGACCCGTAATCAACCGGATAGTCGGGCCGCGTGCCGATGCCGAGGTCATCGCTGCTCACCCGGTGACGGGGCGTCCAGAAGGCAGTGCCCAGCAGGCGGTCCCACACGGTCAGGAAGAATCCGAAGTTGACGTCGCCCGAGCGGCCGTACTTGACGTGATGGAAGCGATGCACCGGGGCCCACGCGAATACGTGGCGCAGCGGACCGATTTGGAGGTCGGCATTGCTGTGTTGGAGCAGCAGCTGGATCACGGCGGCGTAGCCCACCAGCGCGACAACGGCCTGCGGCGCCCCCAGCAAAAGCAGCGGCGCGAAGGCCGCCGCGGCTTCGATGCCCTGGTGCAGCGGATGCTTCATCAAGCCGTTGAAGCCGTACATCCGGCGAAGGCTGTGGTGCACTGCATGTAGCTGCCAGAGCCATCCGATCCGATGGCTCGCGTAGTGCGCCAAAGTGAAGCCGACGTCCGCGATCACGATGGCGAGCACCACTTGTGCCGCCAACGGCCACTCGTCGGGCCAGGCCCGCGGGAAGCCAGACCCGGCAACAGCGGCCGCCGCCGTGCTCCACAGCGCGATCCCGGCGAGATTCAGCGACTCGTTGACGCCGGCGTGCGCGAGGTCACGCGGCGTGTCGGGCTGCCACCCGTTCCACTCCGGCTGGTACGGAATGACCCGTTCGACCGCCAGCGACACGCCAATAGCGCAGACCAGCGCAGCCATCAGCGTCCACAAGGGCCAAGCAGGGGCCTGCACGATCCAGACCCCGAGCGCGAGAAATCCGAGAAAGAACAGCGGCGCATAGGTTGTGCGAATCCACATGAGGCAATGCTCCATCGACGTCTTCGAACGCTACGTCGCCGCGAGGTAGCCGTCTTGAAGAATTGGCGCATCGCGGCCGGGCTTTGAGGAAACCGGCCGCGTGCAGATCATTTCAGTGCGTGCCGTGGTGCGCGCCGTCGTGTTCGCTGTGCATGGCGTCGAACTCAGACTTGCTGACCTTGCCGTCCTTGTCCTTGTCCATCATGTCGAAGTGTGCGGCCATGGGATGATCTTTCGGCAGCTCGCTCTTCTCGAGCTGGCCGTCGCCGTTGGTGTCCAGCTTGGCGAAGTCGGGGGCCATCGCGGCATGGTCCTGGCCGGCCGGGGCCGGATGGTTGGCGTGCGGGTTGTCGTTGGACAGCACCAGCGGGCTGGCGAGCAGCATGCCGAGGGCGAGCGTGGTGGTCAGTGTGCGTGACATGGGCATCTCCTGCTCCGTGGGTGAGGGAACGGACCGGGACGTCGGAGCGCCGCCCGGACCGGGATTCACTGCGTGGCCTTTCGCAGTCGAAGGGCGTTCACCACGACCGAGAACGAGCTCAGGCTCATGGCCAGCGCCGCGACCATCGGGCTGAGCAGGGGGCCGCCGAACAGGTACAGCAGTCCGGCAGCCACGGGCACTCCGGCCGCGTTGTAGGCAAAGGCAAACACGAGGTTCTGTTTCATGTTCGCCACGGTCTCCTCCGAGATTCGACGGGCGATCGCGATGCCCTTCAGATCGCCCTTGACCAAGGTCACTTTGGCGCTCGACATCGCCACGTCTGTCCCCGTGCCCATCGCAATGCCCACGTCCGCCTTTGCCAATGCGGGCGCGTCATTAATGCCGTCGCCCGCCATCGCGACTTTCGCCCCTGTGGACTGCAGGCGCTCGACCAATGCCAGCTTGTCGGCCGGCGTAACCTCGCCGTGCACCTCATCGAT
>JAGXSL010000067.1 GCA_018333835.1 Lysobacteraceae bacterium | reverse complement strand
AGCACCCATGAATTGACGTTTGTCGAGCGACATGATGTGTGTCTCCTGAAAAATTGAACCGAATAAACCGACAAGGGACGCGGTGACTCAGACCTGCCGGCACCCACTCGATGGCTTGCCCCAAGTCTTGTAGGGTACTCTATGCGATGCCGCATAGCCTAGGAAGGTGCCGCCAGAAAGCGCCGATCGGTGAGCATACTTTGGCGAACGACTATCGATCGAAATCATGGAATACCCTAGATTTTTCGCCCATTTTTTGAGGGGTTCCGACTTTGATCCACTCTCGAAAATAAGGGTTAACACCCATTTCGAGCGATCTTCATCCGATTCAGCGCGATCTTCGTACGTTTGCCGCCCGTTGCTCCCCGTGGGCGCCAGCGTCGTGCATAGAATGAAAAGCCCGAGGAGACCCATTTCATGATCAACGGCCACACTGAAATCATCGCCCACATTGGCTTTCCCACGCACAGCTTCAAGTCGCCGCAGATCTACAACCCCTACTTTCGCTCGATCGGTGAAAACTCGGTGGTGGTGCCGCTGGCCTGCGAAGCGCGGGACTATCCGCAGTTTTTGCGCGCCATTTTTGCGCTGCGCAACATCCGCGGCGCCTTGGTGACGATGCCGCACAAGATGACCACGCTCAATCTGGTCGATGTCGCCAGCCCGGCTGCCATGGTGGCCGGGGCTTGCAACGCGGTCAAAAAGGGGGCCGATGGACGCCTGCTGGGCGATATGTTTGACGGCGAGGGCTTCAGCCGCGCCCTGTTGCGCAAAGGACACCCGATCAAGGGCAGCAAGGTGCTGATCGTGGGCTGCGGCGGCGTGGGCAGCGCCATTGCGGCCGCGCTGGCGGCACACCAGCCGGCCATGCTGCGCCTGCACGACCGCCAGGCCGAGAGCGCGCACGCGCTGGCGCAGCGCCTGCAAACCTATTTCCCGGCCACGCGGGTTGCAGTCACCGACAACGACCCGGCCGGGATGGACACCGTCATCAACGCCAGCCCGCTGGGCATGAACCCAGACGACCCGCTGCCGCTGGATGTGCAGCGTCTGGCCCCGCAGACGCTGGTGGGCGATGTGGTGATGGCGCAAACCCTGACGCCGCTGCTGGCGGCTGCACAGCAACGGGGCTGCCCGATCCAGATCGGCACCGACATGCTGTTTGAGCAAATTCCGGTCTATCTGGAGTATTTTGGCTACCCCAGCACCGACGCCCAGACCCTGCGCTCGTTGGCGCAACTCGAAGCCTGAATACAGCCCCGCTTCAAAATCCGTAAAAAAGGCCGATCAGGCGCGCAAGCGCAGGCTGTTGGGAAAAGGCACCGAGCTGCGCAGCACATCGTCGGCCAGCCAGAGCGCCGACCGCTTGGCTTGCTGCACCACGTTGGGCAAGGGCATTTGCAGGTAGTCTTCGTTGAAGACCTCGAAGCTGTAATCGCCCGTGTAGCGCAGGGCATTCAGGCGCAGCACCAGATCGACCAATTGCTGGCTGTGCACCCCCTCGCCCGGGAACACCCTGAAGGTGCGCGCCGTGGCTATGCGCTCGGCAAAGGTTTTGGTCTCTTGCCACATGAAATCGGACAGTTGCACCAGCAGGATTTTTTCCGGGTCGATGTAGTCGATTTCTTCGATCGGCGTGCCGGCGGCAAAAATGTGGAACGAATCGATGCCCAGCCCCAGATTGGGCGCATCGGCGCGGCACACCACGTCCCACGCGGTGGTGAACTGGTTCACCACCCGCCCCCACGACAGCGCCTCGTAGGCGATTTTGATGCCCAAGGGCAGCGCCAGCATCGAGAGCTTGCGCAAATCGGCGGCCAAATGGTCGAGGTCGTGGCTGGCGTGCACCGAAGTGGATGAGCACACCAGCAGCAAGCGGCTCTCGAGCGTGGCACACAGTTCGAGCATGCTTTTGGCTACCTCGACCTTGTAATCGTGCAAATGGCCCGACAAGCCTTCGAAATCGCGCAGCACCTGAAAACCGGTCACGCGCAAGCCACTGGCCTTGACCGCCCGCACCGCCGCCTCGACCCCGCCCGGGTGCCCCACCAAGTCGTTGGCTTTCAGCATCACCTGCTCAAAACCGGCGCGCTGCATGGCTTCGAGCTTGGCCTCGAGGGTGCCCGGCAGCGTGATGGTGTCCATGCCAAAGGCGGTGGGCACCTGCCGCGCAGCTTGGGCAGCGCTCATGGCTGCACCCCCGGCGTGCTTTTGACGAGCTCGAACACCACCGCGCCGAGATAGGTTTTGCTGATGGCCCCGCGCGCCTCGCTGTGCGCGGCCTCGGTCTCCACAAACTCGACCCCATTGCGGCGCAACTGCTGCACCGCCTGCAACACATCGGGTACGCCCAAGCCTATGCGTTGCAGGCGCTCATCGACATCGATCACATTGGGCTCGGGCTCGATCAGCTGCAACAAAAATTCCGCCCCGGGGTGGATGGCGGGCAGGCGCATGAGCTTGCCTTTGGGCAAAATACCAAAGCGCTCCTCGTCGGGAATCAGGCGTGCCCCGAGCAGTTCGGTATAAAACTCGATCCAGTCGTTGCTGCGCTCGGGCCCAATGTACTGAACGACGCCAAAAAAATGAATCCCGGCGGTGGCCGGCTGGTGTTGCTCGACCCCGGGCACCGGGATGAAATCGACGTCGTAAATCGAAAACTCGCGGTAGCGATCGACAAAATAAATCCGGCTCCCGCCCACCCCGTGAATGGCCGGGATGTTGAGCTCCATCACTTCGGCGTGGGTGGGCACCGGCCAAGCGCCTTTGTCTTGCACGTAGCGGTAGGCGGCGCGCGCATCGCGCACGCGCAAGGCAATGGCTGACAGGCTGGCAACGCCCGAGGTGTCGGGCAAGCGGCCGTCGCGGCCCTGCGTCGTGTGCGCATTGACCACCACATTGAGCCCGCCTTGGCGGTACAGCAACACCTCGCGCGAGCGGTGGCGCGAGACGGGCTTGAAACCCATCATCTCCAGCACCTGCCCCAAGGCCTGCGGTTTGCTGGTGGCGTATTCGATGAACTCGATGCCATCGAGCCCGATCGGGTTGGCTTCGTCGCCGCTAAAGGCCAGCAAGGGTTCGCGCATCCCGGTGGCCAGGCTGCTGATTTCGTTCATGGGCGGTGCTCCTCTGTATATTTGGCACTGTAAGCGAGTTTGCTGGGCAAGTGACCACCCCGAGCGCTCGCCATTTGCGTTGATCGCTCATAATCGAACGATCATCGATCAAAACTCGTGCCACCATACCCCACGAGCGAAACACCACCCGCCATGCAACCCCACACCGCAGCCGCAACCCTCGAGCGCCGGGACTGGATCGCCGGACTGGAAAAAGGCCTGTCGATCATGCAGGTGTTCGACTCCGAGCACCCGCGCCTGACGGCCAGCCAAGCGGGTCAGCGCTGCGGCCTGACACGCACCGCTGCCCGCCGCCACTTGCTCACGCTGGTGCATCTGGG
>JAGXSL010000066.1 GCA_018333835.1 Lysobacteraceae bacterium | reverse complement strand
GCTCGCGCCGCCCAGGCGTTACCTGGCACCCTGCCCTGTGGAGCCCGGACTTTCCTCGGCGGGATCGCTCCCGACGCGGCTGCCTGGCCACCTCCGTCAGCGAGCAGTGTACGCGCCGGGGCCTGAACGCGGTGGGCGAGCGTTTCGCATGACGAGCCTGTCGGCGGATCGGACCGGGTTCGTGCTGGCGAGCCTGTCGGCGGATCGGGCCACCGGGCCGTCGCTCACTCCCCGTCGTACAGCACCTTGCGCGGCGCGCCGCTCAGTTCCGCGGCCAGCCTCGCGGCCTGGGACGGCTTCAGGTGCGCGACGAGCTTGGCGTACAGGCGCCGGCCTTCGGCGAGGCAGGCCGCTTCGCGGTCCTCATTGCCCCGCACCACCAGCACGAACTCGCCGCGACGCTGGTTCGGGTCGGCGTCCACCGCCGCGGCGATGGCACCGAGGTTCGGGCCGAGCAGGGTCTCGAAGCGCTTGGTCAGCTCGCGGCCCAGCGTGGCCTCGCGCTGCGCACCGAAGGCGGCGACGAGGTCGGCGAGCGATTCGCCGATGCGGTGCGCACTCTCGTAGAACACCAGCGTGCGGGGTTCGGCGGCCAACACGGCCAGGCGCTCGCGGCGGGCGCCGGCCTTCGCCGGCAGGAAACCCTCGAAGCAGAAGCGGTCGCTCGGGATGCCGGCGACGCTGAGCGCGGCGATCGCGGCGCAGGCACCGGGCACCGGGACGACGGCCAGTCCCGCCTCGCGCACCGCCCGCACCAGCCGGTAGCCCGGATCGCTGATCAGCGGCGTGCCGGCATCGGCCACCAGGGCCAGGCTGGCACCGTCCCGCAGGCGCTCGACCAGCCGTGCGGCGATGCCATCCTCGTTGTGCTCGTGCACCGCCAGCAAGGGCCGGACGATGCCGAACTGCGCCAGCAGCAGGCCGCTGGTGCGGGTGTCCTCGGCACAGACCGCGTCGACCCCGGCGAGCACCGCACGGGCGCGTGGCGCCAGGTCGCCGAGATGACCGATCGGCGTGGCGACCACGTACAGCGTGGCAGGGGTGATTTCGGACATGCGGGGGCTCCGGTGGGCCGTATGATTCTAGGCCCCACCCGCTGGATTCCCTCCGCATGGCCCCGTCGGCTGCCCCGGTCCGCCCTCTCCCCACGCTGCTGCCGCACCCGCTGCTGCTGCGCCCGGCGGTGCGGGTATCGCGCCTGCCGGTGCTGGTGCTGCTGGCGGTGCTGGCCGGCTGCGCCAGCGTGCCGCCGCCGCAGGCGCTGGGCCAGACCGAGTTGGACGCCCGTGCGCTGGATGCCGCCGGCCGGCATGCCGAGGCCGCCGTGGCCTGGCAGACGCTGGCGGCGCAGGGCCGGGGCGATGCCGACGCGGCCTGGCACCTCTACGCCGCCGAAGCCCTGTGGCGGGCCGGACAGGTCGAGGCGGCGCGGACCGAACTGGCGCAGTCGCCACGGCGGCGGCTGCGGGGCCTCGACCCGCTGCGCCACGACCTGGTGGGGGCGGCCCTGGCGCTGGCCGCAGGCGAGGTCCGGAGCGCCCTGGTCCTGCTCGCCGCCGACCCGCAGGGCCTGCCGCCGGCCCTGCGCAGCGACTGGCTGGACCTGCGCGCCCGCGCCCTGCTGGCCGCCGGCGACCCGCTCGGTGCCGCCTCCGCGCTGGCCGAGCGCGCCCCGCTGCTGGAGGGGGAAGCGCGCGCCAAGGCCCTGCGCGAGGCCGGCCGGCACCTGCAGGCGCTGCCCGATGCCACGCTCCGCCAGGGCATCGGCCGGCTCGATGGCGAAGCCGCGGTGCTGCCGCTGGCGCTGCGCGAGGCCCGTCGCCGCGGCCTCGAGATCGAACGCGCGGCCACGCCAGCGCCGGTGGCGCCCCCCGGCCGGCCTGCACCGGCCATCGACGGCTACCACCCGCCGCGGCGCATGGCCGTGCTGCTGCCGCTGAGCGGCGAACTGGCGGCCGCCGGCCGCGCCGTGCGCGACGGCCTGCTGGCCGGTTTCCACGGCGAACCGCGGCAGCGCCCCGGCCTGCTGTTCCTCGACACCGCCGGCAGCGCGGAAGGGGCCCGCCGCGCCCGCGACCTCGCCCTGGCCGAAGGCGTCGACCTGCTGGTCGGGCCGCTCGGCCGCGAGGAAGTGGCCGCGCTGGCCGCCGAGCCGATGCCGGTGGCCTGGCTGGCCCTGAACCGGATGCCGGTGGCCGGAGCCGGCAGTGGCAGTTTCGCCCTCGCCCCGGAGGACGAGGGGGCCGCGGTGGCGCAACGCCTGCTCGACCAGGGACGGCTGCGCGTGCTGGTCGTGGCCGAACCCGACGAGACCGCGCAACGCACCCTCGCCGGGTTCCGCGAGCGCTTCGGCGGCGGTGGCGGGCGGGTGCTGGCGACCGCCGAGCTCGATCCGATCGGCGGCACCGCCGCCCAGGCCCTGGCCACCCTGGCCCCCCACGCCGCCACCGCCCAGGCCCTGTTCCTGGTCGCCCGCGCGCCCTCGCTGCGCATCCTGATGCCGCAACGCGAGGCCCACGGCCTGGCCGGCCTGCCGGTGCTGGCGACCTCGCTGGTGCAGGCCGGCACCGATCCCCGGCTGGACCGGGAACTCGACGGCCTGCAGTTCCCGGAGCTGCCCTGGCTGCTCGGCCTCGCCGAGGGGCCGGGCGAGGCCGAGGCCCTGGCCCGCCGCCTGCCCAATGCGCGCGGTGCCGCAGCGCGGCTGTTCGCCTTCGGCTACGACGCCTGGACGGTGGCCACCCATCTCGAGGCCCTGCGCGGCGGCCTGCTGCGGCGCGGTGCCACCGGCGAACTCGGCATCGATGCCGCCGGCGTGGTCGAACGCCAACCGGCCTGGGCCGAATTCCAGGGCGGGCGCAGCCGGGCGGTGGCCGAGGGCGCCCTGCTGCCCCTGCCCCTGGTGCCGGTCCTGCCCGATCCATCGCGCTGAAGCCTCGGCCATGGACCGCGGCATCCCGGCCCGGACACGCACCGAGGCGCAGCGTCGCGGCGACCAGGCCGAGGACCAGGCACTGGCGCTGCTGCGCGGGCACGGCCTGCAGCCGCTGGCGCGCAACGTGCGCTTCAAGGTCGGCGAACTCGACCTGGTGATGCAGGACGCCGGCACGCTGGTGTTCGTCGAAGTCCGCCGGCGCCGGCACGAAAGCTGGGGCGGCGCCCTGGCCAGCATCGACGCCGCCAAGGTCCGCCGTCTGGCACGCGCCGCCCGGGCCTTCCTGCAGCGGCATCCGCGCTGGGCCGACGCCCCCTGCCGGTTCGACGTGGTGGCCTTCGACGCCGGAGGCGCACCGCGCTGGCTGCGCCACGCCTTCAGCCTCGACGGACTCGACCTGGCCTAGCAGCCGGTCGGTGGATCGGCCCCTCGCAAGGGCGAGCCTGTCGGCGGATTGGATCGGGCTCGGGCTCGGGATGGCGAGCCTGTCGGCGGATCGGGCCACCTGCTTCCCGCGCGATCGGGCGTCCTGCCCTCACGCGCGGCGCTCGGCTCCTGCCTCGCTGCCGCAGGTCGGCCCTCACCGCCGCGGCTCGCCCACCAGGCACCGCGCTCGCGACTGCGGCTCGCCACGACCGTGGCGTGCACGCTGCCGCGGCATGCTCGCGAGACCAACACGCCGCGTGCGATCCGCGCCGCGCCCGTGGGCCATGGCGGTCGCAGGAGGCGCACACGACGTGCGCCGTCCGGCGACTGCGGAGCGGGACGCGTAGCCGTCGCCGGCCGCGAC
>JAGXSL010000065.1 GCA_018333835.1 Lysobacteraceae bacterium | reverse complement strand
ACGCCGTGCAGGCCGAGCCGGTGCATGCCGGTAGCCGGCTGCGGCTGCGGCTCGTCTTCGACGCCGGCACCCGCGCCCGCGAAGGTCTGCGGGTGCAGAGCGAGGCCGGCGGGGCGGTTTCCTTCTCCGGCCCGGCGGGAAGCCGCATCGAGGCCGAACTGGCGCTGCCGGCAACGCGGCGCGGCTGGCAGGCACCGGGGCGGCTGCGGCTCTCGACGACCCTGCCGCTCGGGCTGGTGCGGGCCTGGGCCTGGTGCCGGCCGGACGCCGCCGTGCTGGTCTACCCGGCGCTGGAAAGCCCGGCCCCGGCCCTGCCCGGTGCCCCCGCCGGCGGCGCGGCCCGGTCCCGCCCGGAACGCAGCGGCGAGGACACCCACCACCTGCGCGACTACCGCTTCGGCGACGCGCCCCGGCTCATCGCCTGGAAAGCCAGCGCCCGCAGCGGCCAGTTGCGGGTGCGTGAATTCGAGGCCGGCGTGGCGGCGGACGTGCAGCTCGACTGGAACGGCCTCGGCGCGCTCGATGCCGAGGCCCGCATCCGCCGGTTGGCGGCCTGGGTGGTCGAGGCCGAACGGCAGGGCCGGCGCTCCTGCCTGCGGCTGCCCTCGGGCGTGGTCGGGCCGGGCCGCGGGCCGGCGCACCGCCACGCCTGCCTGCAGGCCCTCGCCCTGCTGCCGGGGCCGCCGCCATGAGCCCCGTCCGCCCCGCGGGACCGCCGCTGCCGCTGCGGCAGGTGGTGGCCGCCGCCGTGCTGGCGGCCAGCCTGCCCCTGCTGCTGCACCTGCCGGGCGGGGTCGCCGCCGGCATCGCCGTGCTGGCCGTGCTGGCCGGCCTGAGTGCGCTGCGCGGGCCGCTGCCGACCGGCCTGCGCGTGCTGCTGGTGCTGCTGGCCAGCGGCGGGATACTGGCCGGCTTCGACTTCCGCCTCGGCCGCGATGCCGGCAGCGCCCTGCTGCTGGCGATGTTGCTGCTCAAGCTGGCGGAGCTGCGCGGCCTCGACGACGCCCGCCGGCTGGTCGGCTTCGCCCTGTTCGCGCCGTTCGCCGCCTTCCTGCAGGACCAGGGCCCGCTGACCCTGGTGCTCGGCCTGCTGGCGGGGGCGGCCACCCTGTTCGCGCTCGCCCGCCTCGCCCGCCACCCGGATGCCGCCCTGCTGCCGCCGGCGGCCGAGGTGCGCCGGCTGGGCGCCCTGGTGCTGCTCGGGCTGCCGCTCGCGGCGGCGGCGTTCTGGCTGTTCCCGCGCCTGCCGACCCCGCTCTGGGGCCTGCCGGAGAACGCCGTGGCACGCACCGGCATCGGCGATTCGATGTCGCCCGGCGACTGGATCGACCTGATGGCCGACGACAGCCCGGCCTTCCGCGTGCGCTTCGAGGGCCCGCGCCCACCCACCAGCGAGCTCTACTGGCGCGGCCCGGTGCTCAGTCACTTCGACGGCCGGACCTGGCGGCGCGATCCCCGGCTCGCCGCGCAGCCGCCCCCCGTCCTGCCGGCAGAGGCCGAGGGCGGCATCGCCTACACCCTCACCCTCGAACCGACCGACCGCCGCTTCGTGTTTGCGCTGGAATCCCCAGCCGGCTGGACGGCGCCGCTGCAACTGGACGGCGAGGCCAGCCTGCTCGCCCGCGAACCGCTGCGCGGGCTGGCGCAGTTCCCGCTGCGTGCCCTGCCGGCCGCGCCCTTCCAGCCGGGCCTGCCCGAGGCGCTGCGGCGGGCCTACCTCGCCCTGCCGCCCGGCTACAACCCGCGCAGCCGGTCCCGTGCCGTCGCCTGGCGCGCCGAGGCCGCCGACGACCGTGCCTACATCGCCCGGGTGCTCGGCTGGTTCAACGCCGAGCACGCCTACAGCATCGCCGCGCCGCCGCTCGGCCGGCACACCGCCGACGAGTTCCTGTTCGACACCCGCGAGGGGTTCTGCGAGCACTTCGCCTCGGCCTTCGTGGTGCTGATGCGCGCCGCCGGCCTGCCGGCGCGGGTGGTGACCGGCTACGTCGGCGGCGTGCGCAACCCGATCGGCGGGCACTGGATCGTGCGCCAGATGGACGCCCACGCCTGGTCCGAGGTCTGGCTGGAAGGCGAGGGCTGGGTGCGGATCGACCCGACCGCCGCGGTCGCGCCCGAGCGCATCTTCGACACCATCGAGGATCGCGCCGGCGGCGGCCTGGCCGCCGGCCTGCGGCCGGTGTTCGACTTCGGCGACACCCTGCGCGAAGCCTGGAACCATTTCATCGTGCAGTACGACGCGCTGCGCCAGGTGCAGCTGCTGGAACGGCTCGGGGTGCGCGACGCCGACCCGCTGCGGGTCGGCATCGCCTTCGCGCTGACCGCGGCGCTGGCGCTCGGGCTCACCCTCGGCGTGCTGCTGCGCGGCGAGGCCAGCACCCGCGACCCCCTGCAGCGGGCCTGGCGGGCCTACCTGCGACGCTGGGCGCGGCGCGGCTTCGAGAAACGCGTGGACGAGACCGCCTCGGCCTTCGCCGAGCGGGTCGGGCGTTCGGTGCCGGAGGCGGCCGCGCCGCTCGCCGACCTCGTCGCCCGCTGGAACGCACTGCACTACGCCGGGCCCGCCACCACGCCGGACCAACGCGCCGCGCTGGCGGCGGCACTCCGGCAGGCCCGGCCGCCGCCGCTCAGCCGGCATTGACCTTGGCCGGCGCAGGATGCCTGCTGCACGTTCCCGCCGATCCTTCGAGCCGATCCGGAGCCCTGTCATGCACCCCCCGCGTCACCCGATCCCCTTCCGCCGGGCCGCCACGGCGGCGGCCGCCCTGCTGATCCTCGCCGGCTGCGCCAGCGCACCGAAGCCGCTGCGCGGCGAATGGGCCGCCCTGCAACCGCAGGCGGCCGGCGACACCGACCTCGGTGCCAGCGTGCGCTGGGGCGGGCGGGTGGTCGAGGTGCGGCCCGATCCCGAGTCGACCTGCTTCGATCTGATCGCCCAGCCGCTGGGCAGCAATGGCGCGCCCGCCGGGGGCGACGTGAGCCTCGGCCGCTTCCGCGCCTGCCGGGCCGGCTTCTACGACCCGGCGCTGTTCGCGCCCAACCGGGAGATGACCTTCACCGGCCGGCTGGCGGCTTTCGACACCGCCCGGATCGGTGAGCGCGAGGTGCGGTTGCCGCGGCTCGACGCCGAGGTGGTGTTCCTGTGGCCGGAGCGCCGCGAGGTCGATGTCATCATCGACCGCCGGCCGTTCTGGTGGTGACTCAGCCGGGCGGCCAGCCGAGCGCCCGCCCGGCCAGCAGGTGCAGGTGCAGGTGATACACCGTCTGCCCGCCGTCGCGGTTGCAGTTCACGACCACCCGGTAGCCGTCCGCGGCGAAACCCTGCGCCCGGGCCCAGCCGGCGGCGGCGAGCAGCAGCCGGCCGAGCAACTCGGCCTGCGCCGGGGTGGCGTCGTCGAGCGTGGCGATCGGGGTCTTCGGGATGAACAGCACGTGCACCGGCGCCTGCGGCGCGATGTCGCGGAAGCCCAGCACCTGCTCGTCCTCGAAGACGATGTCGGCGGGGATCTCGCGGCGCAGGATCTTGTCGAAAATCGTCGCGGCCATGGTCGTCTCCTGTTGCGCCCCGCAAGGATGCCAGCAGCGTATGTCGCGGCGCAGTGGTTCAGCCCGCCGCCTCACCGCGCGAGCCGAAGGCGTGCGCCAGCGTGCCGCGGTCGATGTACTCCATCTCGCCGCCGAGCGGCAGGCCCTGCGCCGGCCGGCTCGGCCGCACGCCGGCGCTGCGCGCCATCTGGGCGAGGTAGTGGGCGGTGGCCTCGCCCTCGACCGTGGGGTTGGTGGCGATGATCAGCTCACGCACCTCGCCGCCGGCCAGCCGCTGGGCGAGCCGGTCGAGCCCGAGCTGGCGCGGGCCGATGCCGTCGAGCGGCGAGAGCCGGCCCTGCAACACGAAGTAGAGGCCGCGGTAGCCGGTGGCCTGCTCGATGGCGAGGCGGTCGGCCGGGCTCTCGACCACGCAGACGAGGCCGCGGTCGCGGGCCGGGCTGGCGCAGGTCGCGCAGACCTCGGTCTCGCTGAAATCCCGGCACTGCACGCAGTGGCCGACGCGCTCGGCCGCCTCGGCCAGCGCCTGCGCGAGCCGCAGCGCCCCCTCGCGGTCGCGCTCCAAGAGGTGGTAGGCCATGCGCTGGGCGCTCTTGGCGCCGACGCCGGGCAGCACCCGCAGGGCCTCGACGAGCCGCGGCAGCAGGCCCTCGCTCATGGCGGGGAAACGCCGGAGGCGGACCGGCGGCTCACGCCCCGAACATGCCCTTCAGGCCGGGCGGGATCGGCATGCCGGCGGTGGCCGCCGACATCCGCCGGGCGGATTCCTCGTTGGCCCGGTTGACCGCGTCGTTGATCGCCGCGACCAGCAGGTCCTCCAGCATCTCGGCATCGGCCAGCGCCTGCGGATCGATGCGGACGCGGCGTGCCTCCATCCGCCCGGAGAGGGTGACGCTGACCATGCCGGCCCCGGCCTGCCCGGTCACCTCCAGCGCGGCGAGTTCCTCCTGCGCCTTCTTGACGCCGTCCTGCATGCGCTGCGCCATCTGCATGGCCTGCGCGATGTTGCCCTTGAACATGGTCTAGTCCTCGATCGGTCGGATGGAGCCGTCGACGATGCGCGCGCCTTGTTCGAGCAGGCGCAGCACGACGGGGTCGGAACGGAAGCTCGCCTCGGCTTCCTGCTGGCGCGCCGAACCTTCGCGCTGGCGGCGCTCGAACAGGCTCTCGCCGGCGGCAGCGGCACCGGCCTCGACGAAACGCAGCAGCGGGGCACGGCCGTAGAGCGGCGCCAGGGCCTCGGCGAGCCGGCGCTGGCTGGTGTCGTTGCGCAGCGCTTCGCCGGCGGCATCGAGCGCCAGCTGCAGCGTGCCGGCATCACCGGAGACGAAACGGGCGTGCGCGGCGAGCTCGCCGGCCGGCCCGCCGAGGGCGAGGCGCTGCAGGGCGTCCTGCCAGTCGGCGTTGGAGGTGATCGGCGGCGGTACCACGCCGCGCGGCGGGTCCATCGACTCGGCGGATTGGCGCCGCGGCGGCTCCGGCGGGCCGACCGGGGCCTCGAGCGGACGGAAGGCCAGCATCCGCAGCAGGGTCATCTCGAAGCCCCCGCGCGGGCTCGGGGCCAGTTCGAGGTCGCGGCCGCCGGCGATCGCCATCTGGTACCAGAGCTGCACCAGTTCGGGCGGCAGGCGCGTGGCCAGCGCCGCGGTGTCGATGCCCTCGAGCGGGCGCGCGGCCTCCGGCACCAGTTGCCGCACCTGCACGGCGTGCAGGGCGGCGGCGAGGTCGTCGAGCGCCTGTGCGTAGTCCGGCGCGAACGCCGCCATCGCCTCGACCCGCGCCAGCAGGGCCGGGCCGTCGCCTTCGGCCAGCGCGGCGAGCAGGCCGCCGACGGCCTGCGGGTCGAGCGTGCCGAGCATCGCGTGCACGGCCTCGGCGGTGAGTTGCCCGCCCGAGTAGGCGATGGCCTGGTCGAGCAGCGAGAGCCCGTCGCGCAGCGAGCCGTCGGCACCGCGCGCCAGCAGCGCCAGCGCCGCGTCGTCGGCGGGGAGCCCTTCGGCGTCGACGATGCGGCGCATCTGGCCCTGGATCTGCTCCGGCTCCAGCCGCCGCAGGTTGAACTGCAGGCAGCGGGAAAGCACCGTCACCGGCAACTTCTGCGGGTCGGTGGTGGCGAGCAGGAACTTGACGTGCTCCGGCGGCTCCTCCAGCGTCTTCAACAGCGCGTTGAAGGCCGGCTTCGAGAGCATGTGCACCTCGTCGATCAGGTACACCTTCACCCGGCCGCGCGCGGGCAGGTACTGGGCGTTCTCGATCAGGTCGCGGACATCGTCGACGCCGGTGTGGCTGGCGGCGTCGATCTCGATCAGGTCGACGAAACGGCCGGCGTCGACGTCGAGGCAGACGCCGCAGACCCCGCAGGGATCGGCGCCGCCGCCGCGCTCGCAGTTCAGCGATTTGGCGAAGATGCGCGCGATCGTGGTCTTGCCGACGCCGCGGGTGCCGGTGAACAGGAAGGCGTGGTGGACGCGGCCGGACTCCAGCGCGTTGCCGAGGGCGCGGACGACGTGTTCCTGCCCGACCAGCTCGGCGAAACGCTTCGGGCGCCATTTGCGTGCGAGAACGAGATAGGCCATGCCGCACCCCGAGGACCGGCTCGCATTGTGCCAACCGGGCCGCCGGCGCGCCATGACGGCGCGGGTCGATTTGTGCCGCCGCCGCCCGGCCGGTATCATGCGCGGCTCCCCGGCGTCGGCACGAGGCCGCGCCACGGGGGCGCAGCACGAGCGTGGACAGGTGTCCGAGCGGTTGAAGGAGCACGCCTGGAAAGTGTGTAAGCGGCTAAACCCCGCTTCGCGGGTTCGAATCCCGCCCTGTCCGCCACTTCGACGCTGCCGCGAGCGGAACCCTCCATGGCGGCCCCGTTGGCGCCTCCGCGACGATAGGCCGAAAACCCCGCCAGGCCCGGAAGGGAGCAACGGTATCGGCCGATTCGGGTGCCGGAGTCACGCTGGCGGGGCCGTCACCCGCTCCGCACCGGGCCCACGGAGTTCGAAGCGCTCGCCGGCCCGCGCCACGCAGCGCCCGCGCGCCCGCATCGCCTCGCCGTCGGCCACGCTGGCGTAGTGGTAGAGCACGCAGCGCGACAGCAACTCCGGCGGGTACTCGCGCTCGAGCTCGTCGAGGCCGGCATGCGAGGGGTTGCCGTGCAGCCCGCAATCGTGGAACACGCGCTCGCCGGCGTCGGCCACGACGGCCAGCACCTCGGGGATCGGCCGGGTGTCGCCGGTCCACACGAAGCTGCCCGGCAGGCGCAGGCCGAAGGCCGTGTCCGGGCGGTGGTGGCGCACCGGGAACACCTCGAAGCGCCAGCCGGCGTGCCAGAACGCTTCGCTGACCGGAACCAGCTGGAAGGCGTCCCAGAAGTTCGCGCCGCCCTCGGCCAGCGGCTCGGGGTAGTCGGCGAGCCGCCGCTGCAGGTGCGGCACCACCGGGGCCGGCACGTAGAGCCGCACGCGGCCGCGCAGCGCCGGGTCGAAGTAGGCGGCGTAGAACAGCCGCTCCAGCCCGGCCACGTGGTCCATGTGGACGTGGGTGATGAACAGCGCCTCGGGCAGCCGTCCGTAGGCCACCCGGTAGGCGTCGAGCGCCTCCTGCCCGCAGTCGATCATCAGCCGCGGCGCGCCGTCCTGTTCGAGCACCGCCGAAGCCGCGCCGAGCCGCGCTGCCGCGCTGGCGTTGCCGACCCCGAGCAAGTGCAACGACCAGCTCACCGGCCGCCTCCCGACGGTACGGGATCCGCCATCGCCTCGCGCCAGGCCACCCGCAGGCGCGCCATGCCCTCGGCGATCGCGGCCGGCGCCACCTGGCGGCGGTGCTTGAGCAGGGACCGTTCGAGCCGCGCGATCTCGTCCTCGCACCAGCGGCCGGGGCGGTGGCCGAGGCTGCCGCGGTCCCAGTCGATGATGGCGATGGCGCCATCCTCGCCCTGCAGCAGGTTCTGCGCGTTGAGGTCGGGATGGTGCGCGCCGAAGCGGTGGAAGCGCGCCAGGGTCCGGCCGACCTCCTCCCAAGGGGCTTGGGTGGCATCGGCGTGGACGAGGCCCAACAGGTCGGCGCGCACCGGCAGGCGCGCCATCAGCAGGGCGGCGCGGTAGAACGGCCCCTTGCGCCACCAGGCGGCGGCGATCGGCTCGGGCACCGGCAGGCCGGCGGCGCGCAGCGCTTCCAGCAAGCCGAGTTCGCGGACGCAACGCAGCCGCGTCCCGCCGAGCCAGAGGTGGTGCTCGGTACTGAGCCGGGCCATCAGCCCGCCGCGCCGGTAGAAGCGCAGCACGGCCGCGCCGAAGGGTCCATCGAGGTACCAGGCGGCACCGCGGCCGCCGGCACCGACCGGCAGGGCATCGGCACCGTGCCGCTGCGGATCGAACCACTCCGGCCGGACCCGCCCGGACCAGGCGCGGGCGGCGAGCACGCCGGACGGACCGGCGTCGGTGCGGGGTGCGGCGGCTATCATGCGCGGCAGTCTAGCAAGCGCCCCCGCCGTGCCCGTCGAAGCCCCGTCGATCTGCCTGCTGCGTCTCTCCGCGCTGGGCGATGCCACCCACGTCGTGCCGCTGCTGCGCTCGATCCAGCGCGAGCGTCCCGGCGCCACCATCACCTGGATCATCGGCAAGGCCGAGGCGCGACTGCTGGCGGGGCTGGAGGGCGTCGAACTCCTCGTCTTCGACAAGCAGGCCGGGCTCGCCGGCCTGCGCGCGCTGCACGCCGCCCTCGCCGGCCGCCGCTTCGACGTGCTGCTGCAGATGCAGCTGGCGCTGCGGGCCAACGCGCTCTCGATGCTGGTGCGGGCCGACCGCCGCATCGGCTACGACGTCGCACGCAGCAAGGAGGGCCACGGCCTGGTGGTGAACGAACGGATCGCGCCGGGCGGCCACCACGTGCTCGACGCCTTCGCCTGCTTCGGCGAGGCGCTGGGCGTGCCGCAGGGCCGGGTCGAATGGCGCCTGCCGGTGCCGGACGAGGCCCACGAATGGGCCGCCGCCCGGCTGCCGGCCGGCGAACCGGCGCTGCTGGTCTCGCCCTGCTCCAGCCACCCCCTGCGCAACTGGGCACCGGAACGCTACGCCGCGGTGGCATCAGTGGCGCAGCGGCGCGGCTGGCGGGTGCTGCTCTGCGGCGGCCCGAGCCGGCTGGAGCGCGACACCGCCGATGCCATCCTCGCGGCCATGCCCGGCCGCGACGCGGTGCAGGACTTGGTCGGCCGCGACACCTTCAAGCGCTTCCTCGCGCTCGCGGCACGCGCCACCCTGCTGCTCGGCCCGGATTCCGGCCCGGTGCACATGGCGAACGCGATGGGCACCCGGGTGATCGCCCTGCACGCCTGCACCGACCGCGAGCGCAGCGGCCCCTACAGCGACCGCCGCTGGTCGCCCAACCTCTACGACGCGGCGGCGCGCCGCTTCCTCGGCAAACCGGCCGCCGAACTGCCCTGGGGCAAGCGCATCGAGTTCCCCGGCGTGATGGACCTGGTCGAAGTCGACACGGTCGTCGAACGCTTCGAGGCCTGCGCCGCCGACCTCGGCTGCTAGGAACGTGGCGACGGCAGCCGCGGCACTTCAGCCCTGCGGCGGCGCGGTGCCGGGCGCCCGGTAGTCGGCGTAGCTCTTCTCCTCGACGAAGCTGGAGCCGAGCGCCAGGTTGATGTCCTTCTTGATGCGGGCGCGCTCGTCGTTCTCGAAGTAGACGGCGCGGGCCAGGCGGACGAACTCGGCGCCGAAGTCCTGCGCCTGCTCCTTGAGCCGGATGTCGTCCTCGATCACCCACAGCCGCTCGTTGACGGCCTTGAGCGCGGCCCTGAGTGCTGCGATGTCCTGCCGCGAAGCCGGGTGCCCGGCCCAGGTGGCCTCCAGCGCCTCCAGCTCGCGGGCGACGTTGGCGCGCTTGGCCGGGTCGGCGATGCGCTCGGCCTTGATCTCGAGGATGGCGATCTTGTCCAGCAGTTCGCCGAAGGAGACGGGCACGCGGATCTCGGACATCGGGCACTCCAGGGAAGACGGCCGGGGCGGAAACCGAAAGCCCCGCGACGCGGGGCTTTCGGCCTGCCCGGCGGCCCGCGTGGGCGGGCCGGCAGGCGCTGTGCTGGCGGAGAGGGAGGGATTCGAACCCTCGGTACGCTATGAACGTACGCCTGATTTCGAGTCAGGTACAATCGACCACTCTGCCACCTCTCCGGTGGGCTGCCGGACGGGAAAGGGTCCGTCGAAGCAGGCGCAGGAGGATACATGCCCGCGCCCTTCGCGCCAAGACCGACGGCGGCTCGCCGCCTCGGCGTCCGCGCACGGAGCACCCCGCGATGATCGAATTCGGCCACCTGAGCCACGCCGGACTGCGTCGCGAGCTGAACGAGGACACCTACTACGGCGACGCCGACCTCGGCCTCTGGCTGGTCGCCGACGGCATGGGCGGCCACGACTCCGGCGAGGTGGCGAGCGCGCTGGCCCGCGACACCATCGTCCGCGAGGTGCGCGCCGGGCGCTCGCTGGAGGAGGCGATCCGCCAGGCCGACGAGGAGATCCTGCGGCAGTCGCGGCGGCGCCAGCAGGGCATGCCGATGGGCACCACGGTGGTCGCCGCCCGCGTGCAGCCCTCCGGCCGCTTCGAGATCGCCTGGGTCGGCGACTCCCGCGCCTACCTCTGGGACGGTCGGCTGCGCCAGGTGTCCTCCGACCACAGCTACGTGCAGGAGCTGATCGACCGCGGCAAGCTCACCCCCGAGCAGGCGCGCAGCCACCCGCAACGCAACGTGGTGACCAAGGCGCTCGGGGTCGGCGAGCCGGGCCTGCTGGAGGTCGAGACGGTGGCCGGCGAACTGCGGCCCGGCATGCAGGTGCTGCTGTGCAGCGACGGCCTGACCGAGGACGTCGACGACGCCAGCATCGCCCGCGTGCTCGCCCAGAAGGACATCAGCGCCCAGGAGGGCGTCGACCACCTCGTGGCCGCCGCGCTCGACGGCGGCGGCAGCGACAACATCACCGTGGTGCTGCTGCGCCGCACCTGA
>JAGXSL010000064.1 GCA_018333835.1 Lysobacteraceae bacterium | reverse complement strand
GCGCGCCAGACCGTGGTCTTGCTGCCGAGTTTGATGCCTTGGGGGAATTTGCCTTCCCGGATACCCGCCCACCAGGCCGAACGGCTGATGGGGATCAGGGACAGAATCTGCGGCAACCGAACGAAGCCGGTTTCGGGCAGTGCAGGACGGGGTTGGTACATGGCGAGCATCCGTGGTCGTTTGGGGATGCTCTGTATTGAATGCCACAAGAATCGGCATTCATAGACACGGTGCGCGCACGATGATCACGCTGCGCGCAGCGTGAAGGTTCGCAGTGAAATTACTCGGGTGGCGTGTTCTTTTGAATGCCCGCGATCCAATTCTTGATCGTGCCCGGTGCCTTGCAGACCTGCGCGCCGATGATGCGGTAGGCCTCTTCCTTGGTCCGGTAGGTGTTCGAAGCGAACAGTTCCAGGGCCTTTTGCTTGGCGGCCCGGTTGCTGGCGTGGCGAGCATCGGCCGCCCGCCTGACAGCCTGGCTTTGCGCCTTGCGCACTTCGTCGGCGGCAACGGGCTCTGGCGTGAGCCCCGCCTTCCACGCCTCCTCGATGATCTGTTCCAGTGATGGCGATTCCGGCAAGAGATCGGCCAGCACCAAGGATTCAAGCGATTCCATCAGCGCATCAACCGCCGGCCTGATGATGATCCCCGGTGGGGTATCTGTTGTGGACTCAATCACCACGCCCAACTTGTAGAGCGCCAAGAGCCGGAGGTAATCCCGATCCGTTGCAGGGGCTGACCTCAGGCGCGGCCATTCGGCTTGATTGGTGATCTCCATGAACCAGTCCAGGTCGCGCTGCTCGCCTCGGTTGACCAACTCCCCGCCGTGCTTGATTTGCGCCAATGTCACGGTATCGGTGATGGCGGCATCCATGCTGGCCAACATCTGCGCCAACTGCTCTGCGCTGAAGCGCTGCAAATCTTCTCGGGCGCAGGCAGCAATCCGCACCGCGTTCGGCAACTCCAGAAGTTGTTCGAGCGGTGTGGTCAGGGCCAGGGTGAGCAGATGCGGGTTCATTGCCCATCAGTCTACCGAGGGCGGTCCAGCACCGTCCACGTTCATCCATGCCGGTTCTCCATCGCCCACTGCGATCCACCGCTACGCTCCCTGCGTGATGATCGTGCCGAGGGCACATCCGTGCTTTCGCCGGTGTAAACAATAAGGGGCGACCGTCACAACCATCACCACCGTCACACCGGGTGGAGCTTGTGATGGTGGTGACGATGGTGATGGTCAGCGTCTATTGTTATGGTCGGCGCACGCATACATACCCCAGGCGATAGGGGTCCTTCCGGGCGATATTCCAATACGGGGGGCGCGAGCGCAGCATTGCGCCACCGTCCGACCAGAAAACAAGGTTTGCAGGGTTTGCGGTTCGCACTCGGCGGTGTGGGGCAACGGGCCGAAAGCCCGGTCAGCGCGGGCCTGTGCGGGATAGCGGCAACGCGGAATGTGCGAACCTTGGTGCGTACCCGGTTCGCAGGTTTGCACCCCGGCCAAGCGAAAAACGGCCAGGATAGAAAACTCAATGCTGGCGCGGGTTTGCAGCCGATTCGCTGGCTGGGTTGCAGAAATCGGCCCACGAGCCTTTGCGCACCGTCTGACGGATCGGACACAGGTTGTCGTAACTTTCCGTCAGGCGCGCACACGCGCACGCACATAGAGAGTTACGTGGAGCTGTGTCCGATGCGTCAGACACGCCGGGGTATCCGCAGGGCCTCAAGAAACTGGACACCCTTGGCGGCAGATCACACCACCCTGTACACCCGTTCGCCGCTGTCGTTGTGCGCCAGCACCACGTTCAGAGCGAGTTTCTTGCGCAGCATCCCGGAAATGGCTCCGCGCACGGTGTGCGGCTGCCAGCCGGTGGCCAGCATCAGCTGCAGGCTGGTCGCACCTTGCGGGCGGCGCAGCGCTATCACCAGCGCGGCGAGCTTGGTACCAGGGCGGATCGGGATGCCCTCCAGAAGTTGGAGGTCGTCGGTGGTGTCCATCGGCTGGACGTCATCCAGCGGTGCGGGGCGCTGCAGACCGATGGCTGCGTAGCCCGCGTCGGTCATCACGTGGCCGTCGTCGGCAGGCTCGATCCAGCCACGCTGCAGCAACGCGGTCAGTACCTTGACCCGCGCGCCGCCGCGCAGGGTTTCGGGCGGAATCACGCGCCCATCAGCGCGGCGAGTGGCGGTACGCAGCAACAGGGCTTGGGCTGGGGAGAGTTTCGGCAGTGCCTCCATCGTGGACTCCCCTACTTGGCCAGGCCGTCGAAGATCGCCAGCAGGTCATCCAGCGCCTGATCCACCCGGCCAAGGTCACCGACGTGGCCCCAGTGGATGGCCTCCGGGTCGTGGCCGGAGTGATCGTCGGCCAATTGCTGCAGCCGGGCCAACTTGGTGTGGATGGCTGCGGCGCGGGCGAGGTAGGCGTCGGTGGCAGTGGGCTTGGTGTTCATCGCGGGGCTCCTTGGTTGATGGATGACGCCACCATTCACGCGCTGAGCGATCAGGAAGCCAAGAAAAAGATGATCCCCACGGCATCGAACCCTCGTCTGCTGCCCTCCAACCTGATAAATTGCAACCTTTACGATTCAAACCGACTTTATGCCGCCCCAACCGCTGCTGCCGGAGCCCTGCCATGACCGCTGAACCGTGGGTGTCCGTGGACCAGATTGCCGAGCATCTGGGTGTCACGCGCGACTCGATCTATCGCTGGATCGACCGCAAGAGCCTGCCCGCGCACCGGGTTGGGCGGCTGTGGAAGTTCCAGGTGTCTGAAGTGGATGAGTGGGTTCGCGCCGGTGGCGCGGATGAAGACAAAACGAACGATTCGACAGGAAACCGAGCATGACCAGCATTCAACAACGCGCCGAACTTCAACGCCGGATCTGGCAAATCGCCAACGATGTCCGTGGTGCTGTGGACGGTTGGGATTTCAAGCAGTACGTGCTGGGCACGCTGTTCTATCGTTTCATCAGCGAAAACTTTGCGGCCTACATCGAGGGCGGTGACGAGAGCATCAACTACGCCGCGCTGAACGACGTGGTCATTACCCCAGAAATCCGGGACGACGCCATCAAAACCAAGGGCTACTTCATCTACCCCAGCCAGCTGTTCGCCCGTGTGGCCGCGAGTGCCAACACCAACGACAGCCTGAACACCGACCTGGCAGCGATTTTCTCGGCCATTGAAACCTCCGCCCTGGGCTACCCGTCCGAGCGCGACATCCGTGGCCTGTTCGCCGACTTCGACACCACCAGCAATCGCCTGGGCAATACCGTCAAAGACAAAAACGCCCGCCTGGCTGCTGTGCTCAAAGGTGTGGCCGAGCTGGACTTCGGCGACTTCGATGCCAGCCACATCGATCTGTTCGGAGATGCTTATGAATTCCTGATCTCCAACTACGCTGCCAACGCCGGCAAGTCTGGGGGCGAGTTCTTCACGCCGCAGCAGGTCTCCAAGCTGATCGCCCGACTGGCCATGCACGGGCAAAGCAGCATCAACAAGATTTACGACCCCGCCTGCGGCTCTGGCTCGCTGCTGCTGCAAGCCAAAAAGCAGTTTGACGCCCACATCATCGAAGACGGCTTCTTCGGCCAGGAACTCAACCACACCACGTACAACCTGGCGCGGATGAATATGTTCCTGCACAACGTCAACTACGACAAATTCAACATCGAGCTGGGCGACACCCTCATCGAGCCGCACTTTGGCGATGACAAACCCTTCGATGCCATCGTGTCCAACCCGCCGTATTCGGTGAAGTGGGTGGGCAGCGACGACCCCACCCTCATCAACGACGACCGCTTTGCCCCGGCCGGTGTGCTGGCGCCCAAATCCAAGGCCGATTTTGCCTTTGTGCTGCACGCGCTCAGCTACCTCTCCAGCAAGGGGCGTGCGGCCATCGTCTGCTTTCCCGGCATTTTTTACCGCAGTGGGGCCGAGCAGAAGATCCGTCAATACCTGGTGGACAACAACTATGTGGAAACGGTGATTTCTCTCGCTCCCAACCTGTTCTTTGGCACCACCATCGCCGTCACCATTTTGGTGCTGTCCAAACACAAGACCGACACCACCACCCAGTTCATTGACGCCAGCGGCCTGTTCAAGAAAGAGACTAACAACAACGCTCTGCTGGACACGCACATCGACCAGATCATGGCGGTGTTCGACAGCAAGGCGAACGTAGAGCACTTTGCACAGTCCGTACCGTTTGAGAAGGTCGCCGCGAACGACTACAACCTGTCGGTCAGCAGCTACATCGACGGCAAGGACACCCGCGAAGTGGTGGATATTGCCCAGCTCAATGCACAGTTGAAAACCACCATCGCCCGAATCGAACAGCTTCGCAAAGACATTGATGCAATCGTGGTGGAGATCGAAGGCGAGGAGAAGTAAACATGAGCGGCGTCGGTTTTTTGGGAAAGCTGCTGGATGGGGCCGTGGTCAAGTGGAATCCTCTTGGTGAAGTTCTTATCCGTACCAAAGGCACAAAGATAACTGCGGGTCAGATGAGAGAGCTCCACAAGGAGGGAGCTCCAGTCAAGATCTTTGCCGGAGGCAAGACAGTAGCATTTGTAGACCTTGGAGACATTCCAGCAAACGAAGTAAACCGGGAGCCTTCGATCATTGTTAAGTCCCGCGGCGTCATCGAATTTGAGTATTACGACAAGCCGTTCTCACACAAAAATGAGATGTGGTCTTACAACGCCAGAGGCAAAGCGATCAACATCAGGTATGTTTATCACTTTCTCAAGCTCAATGAGCCTCACTTTCAGAATGTCGGCAGCAAGATGCAAATGCCACAGATTGCAACGCCAGATACTGATAAGTTCGAGATCCCCATCCCCTGTCCAGAAAACCCCCAAAAATCGCTTGACATCCAAGCCGAGATCGTCCGCATACTGGACACCTTCACCGAGCTTACAGCCGAGCTTACAACCGAGCTTACAGCCCGAAAAAAACAATACAAGCACTATCGAGACCAGCTGCTGCAATTCAAAGATGTGGATGTCGCATGGACAGCACTGGGCGAACTCGGTGAGTTCATTCGCGGAAAGCGCTTTACGAAAGCTGACTATGTCGAAGACGGAGTCCCAGTCATTCATTATGGCGAGATTTACACCCGGTATGGAGTCCCTGAATCCGTGACCTCAAGCCCAGCCCAAGCCCAGCCCAAGCCGAATCAGCATTTGGACATGAATTCCGCTCTGGATTTCTCAAATTTGGCCCAAGCCGAGCGTGTTTGCGCGCCCATGCGCTATCAAAGCATGGGAACGGATGCGTTGAACAAGGCCGTATGGGTGTTTTTGCCTGCAAGCGCGCAGCCCCCATCCTTGGGAGCCTCCCAATTGGCTGATCTTTCTTCGGGTGCTGGTC
>JAGXSL010000063.1 GCA_018333835.1 Lysobacteraceae bacterium | reverse complement strand
GCGCGCGAGATCGGCACGCCGTCCTGGAACACCGAGACCCGTGGCGGCGCGAAGGCCTGGCCGCTGTCCGAGGTGATGCCGCGGATGACGAAGCCCGGGTTGTTCGGGCTCTGCTCCTGGATCTCGAGGCCCGGCACCAGGTTGCCGATGTCGTCGAGCGAGGTGGCGCCGAAGCCTTCGAGGAACTCGCCCGAGTAGGCGCTGATCGCGATCGGCACCTCCTGCACCTGCTGCTCGCGCTTCTGCGCGGTGACGACGATGGTGTCGATCACCGTGGCCTCGTCGGCGGCCGGGGCGGTGGCGGTCTGGGCGGCGGCCGGCAGCACGGCGAGGGCGAGGGCGGCGTGGATCGCAAGGGCGAGCGGGGCGGGGCGGCGCATGGGCGGGACTCCGGAAGGGTGGGCAAAGTCTGGCAGATTGTTCAGCGGCGGTTGCAAGGGCATGACGATGGCGCCCGGTCATGCCGCTGCAAGATCGCCCGGCTGCAATGGCCGGTCGCCTCCGCCCCAGCCCCTTCCCGGATCCACGCCATGCCCGCCATCACCCGCCGCAGCGCGCTGCGCCTGTTGTGCCTGACCGCCGCCGCCTGCGCCCTGCCGGCCAGTGCCCGTCGCCTGCCGATCGCCGTGCCGGTGCTCCCGGCGGCCTTTCCGCAGGGGCTCGCCTCGGGCGACCCGCGTCCGGACGGCATGGTGCTCTGGACCCGGCTGGCACCCGCGCACTGGGACCGGGGGGTGGTGGTGCAGGTGGCCGAGGACCCCAGTTTCGAAGCCCTGCGGCTGGAGCGCGAACTGCGCGTCGGTGCGGCCACCGATGGCTGCCTCAAGCTCCGCGTCGACGGGCTGGAACCCGGCCGCGACTGGCATTACCGCTTCGTCGTGCTGGACGCTAAAGGCCGGCCGCAGGCCTCGCCGCCGGGCCGCAGCCGCACGGCACCGGCGCCGGGCGCGGACCGCGACCTGCGTTTCGCGGTGATGAGCTGCCAGGACTACACCGGGCGCTGGTACAACAGCCTGCTGCCGCTGCTGGAAGAGCCGCTCGACGCCGTCATCCACTTGGGCGATTTCATCTACGAGACCACCGGCGACCCCGGCTTCCAGGAGGCGGAAGGCCGCCGTGTGGCCTTCGACGATGCCGAAGGCGCCCTGCCGCTCGGCGGTGGCCGCTTCTTCGCCGCCGGCAGCCTCGACAACTACCGGCAGCTGCACCGCGAGTACCGCAGCGACCCGGCCCTGCAGGCGCTGCTGGCACGGGCGCCGCTGATCGCGATCTGGGACGACCACGAGTTCTCCGACGACGCCTGGCAGGATGTCGGCACCTTCCACGACGGCCGCCAGGACGAGCAGGACCGCGAGCGTCGCCGCGTCGCCGAGCAGGCTTGGTTCGAATACATGCCGGTCGATGCCGGCGGCGGCTTCGAGGGGGCGGCGGTGCCCGGTGCGGCCCTGCACCCCGACGCCCGCATCTGGCGCGAGTTCCGCTTCGGCCGCCGCGCCGCGCTCAGCCTCACCGACTACCGCAGCCACCGCCCCGACCACCTGGTGCCGGAGGACGCCTTCCCCGGCAGCCTGGCCTACGACGAGCCCACCCTGCGCGCCCTGCTGCCGCAAATCGGCGAAACCTTCGAAGACTGGCAGCCGCGCCTGCGGCCCTACATCGACCCGCAGGCCCCGGAGTTGCGGCGCTACCGCCGGCCGCTGGCGCGTGCCCTGCGCCGCGCCTACGCCGCCGAGGGCCTGCCGCGCGAGGCGGTGCGGCAGCGGGTGGCCGCCCTGCTCGCCGCGCCGATGGACCTGGGCGTGGCCAACACCGTGCTGGCCCGCCACGATGCCGCCACGCCGTTCTTCTTCGATGCCGGGCCGATCCCGGAAACCCCCGGCCTGCCGCGCGGCTTGAGCTGGGCCGGCGTCGGTAAGAGTGGCCTGTTCGACGCCATCGGCAGCCGCTACTTCGTGCTGGCCGAAGGCTACGGCCTGCTGGCGCGGCTGCGCGGCCGCGAGCTCGGCAGCGCGCTCGGCCCGGAGCAGGCCGACTGGCTGCGCGGAGCCGCCCGGCGCCACGCCGATGCCGACTGGCGCTTCATCGCCAGCTCGGTGTCGTTCACGCCGATGCGCCTCGACCTGCGCCAGCCCGAATTGCAAGCCCCGCCGGCCTGGGCCCACGAGGTGCTGCTCAACGTCGACCAGTGGGACGGCCTGCCGGTCGAGCGCGATGCCTGGCTGGAGCATTTCGATGCCCGCGGCGCCGTGCTGCTGAGCGGCGACATCCACGCCGCCTTCGCCGGCCAGCACCGGCCGCGGGTGGCCGAGTTCACCGTACCGGCGGTGTCCTCGACCCCGCTGTCCACCCTGCTGGAACGCAACGCCGGCAACGACCCGGAAACCCGCGCCGCCGGCTGGCGCTTGGCCGAGCGGCTGGCCGAGCTGATCCGCCTCGGCCACCCCGGCCTGCGCCACGCCCAGACCCGGCGCAACGGCGTGCTGGTGCTGGAGGTCGGCCGCGAGGCGGTGCTGGCGCGCTTTCTCGAGTTCGACGCCGCGCTGGTGCGCGAGAACCTCTACGCGGCCCCGGAACGCTGGCGCCTGGCCGTGCAGGAGACCCGCCTCGTGCTGCGTCGCGTCGATGGCCAGCTGCGGCTCGATCCGGCCTGAGGGCGAAGGGGCTTTCCGCCTGCGGCCCGGTCCAGACCGAGGGGTCGGCGTGGCCGGTTTTCACGAAGCGTTCAAGACGTTGCCGGCCATCCTCACGGCCGGGTGGACGCGGGGATGGACGATGGTGGGGAGCGGCTTGCAGGCGGACCTCGACAAACAATTGCGGCGTGCCATCGACCAGCTCGGCCGGCCGGACGAGGCCCGCCACGACGGCATCCACCAGGCCCGCAAGGCCCTGCGCCGGAGCCGGGCCGTGCTGGCACTGGCGGCACCGGCCTGGGCGGCCGAGGAGCCGGCTGCGCAGCGCGCCACCGCCCTGCTGCGCCGCGCCGATGCCGAACTGCGCCGCATCTGCCGCGGCCTTTCCAGCCTGCGCGATGCCGATGCCCTGCAGGATGCCCTGCTGCACCTCGCCCGCGATGCCGTGATCGGCCCGCTGGAAGCCGAACGCCTCGGCGAGCCGGTGCTCGCCCTGCGCCAGCGCCGGCTCGACGCCGCCCTGCGGCGCGATCCCGACTTCGCCCGCCGCCGGGCGCGGATCGCCCGGCTGGCCGCCGCCCTGCACGCCCTGCCGTGGCCCGCGGTGGCGGCCGAGCATGCCGCCGCGGCCCATGCCACGGCGCGCGGCCGGCTGGAGAAGGCGCGCCGCCGGGCGCGTCGCAGCACCGACCCCGAAGTGTGGCATCGCCTGCGCCGCCGCCTGCGCCGGCTGCGCCAGCAGGAGCAGGTGCTGGCCCGCGCCGCCCCGGAACTGGGCCTGCGCACGGAAGGGCTGGAGGTGCTGGCCACGCGCATGGGGCTGGCCCAGGACCACGCCCTGCTGCTCGCCCATTGCCGGCGCTCGGGCGTGTTCGCGGCGGCCGACCGCGCCCTGCTGCGACGGCTGGTCGAGCCACTCTACGCCGAGGCGCTGGAGGCCACCGCGGCGGCGCTGGCGGCCTCCGGAGGGCGGCGGCGGTAGGCGCTGCGAGCGCGGTGCCTGGCGAGCGAGCCGCGGCGGTGAGGGCCGTCCTGCGGCAGCGAGGCAGGAGCCGAGCGCCGCGCGTGAGCCCATGGATGGGCGATCGCGCGGAAAGCAGGTGGCCCGATCCGCCGACAGGCTCGCCTTGCCGAGCCCGAGCGCACTCCGATCCGCCGACAGGCTCGCCCTTGCGAGCGCGCGCCCGAGCGCGGTCCGGCCCCGGCATCAGCCGGCTTCGCGCGCCACCGCACGCCAGCCGATATCGCTGCGGTGCAACTCGTTCGCCCACGAGATCGTCGCCACGGCCTCGTAGGCCTTGCGCTGCGCCTCGCGGATGTCGACGCCTTTGGCGCAGACGCAGAGCACGCGGCCGCCGCTGGTCCTCACCACGCCGCCGTCCAGCGTGGCGCCGGCATGGAAGACTTTGGCGAAGGCCGGCACGGCGTCGAGGCCGTGGATCACGTCACCGGTGATTGGCGTCTCGGGATAAGGCTTCGCCGCCATCACCACGCCGAGGGCGGGCTCCGGCGACCAGCGCGCTTCCACGGTATCGAGCCGGCCGTCGAGGGCGGCCTCGACCAGATCGACGAGGTCGGAGTCGAGCCGCAGCATCACCGGCTGGG
>JAGXSL010000062.1 GCA_018333835.1 Lysobacteraceae bacterium | reverse complement strand
TTGCGCTCGATGCAGGGAATCTGGACGAGTCCACCAATGGGATCGCAGGTGAGGCCGAGGTTGTGCTCCATGCCGATCTCGGCGGCGTTCTCCACCTGCGCCGGCGTGCCGCCGAGGGCGGCGGTGAGGCCGGCGGCGGCCATCGAGCAGGCCACGCCGACCTCGCCCTGGCAGCCCACCTCGGCGCCGCTGATGCTGGCGTTCTCCTTGTAGAGGATGCCGATGGCGGCGGCGGTCAGCAGGTAGTCGTGGATGCCCTCGCGGTTGGCCTGCGGGCAGAAGCGCTCGTAGTAGTGGCCGACCGCCGGGATGATGCCGGCAGCACCGTTGGTGGGCGCGGTGACCACGCGGCCGCCGGCGGCGTTCTCCTCGTTGACGGCGAGCGCGTAGAGGTTCACCCAGTCGAGGATGGTGAGCGGGTCGCGCAGCGCGGCTTCCGGTCGGCTGGCGAGGTCCTGCGCCATGGCCGGCGCGCGCCGCCGCACCTTGAGGCCGCCGGGCAGCACGCCCTCCTCGCGGATGCCGCGCGCCACGCAGGCGCGCATGGCGTCCCAGATCGCGTCGAGGCCGGCGCGGATCGCGGCCTCGTCGCGCCAGGTCCGCTCGTTCTCGAACATCAGCCCGGCGATCGTGAGGCCACGTTCGCGACAGCGCGCCAGCAGCTCGTCGCCGGAATGGAAAGGGTGCGGCAGTTCCGTGGTGTCGGCGACGATGCGGTCCTCGGCAGCCTCGTCCTGGTTGACCACGAAGCCGCCGCCGACCGAGTAGTAGTCACGGGTGGCGACCACCCCGCCCTCGGCGTCGAAGGCGGTGAAGCGCATGCCGTTGCTGTGGTAGGGCAGCTTCTCGCGCTTGTTGAAGACGAGGTCGTGCTTCTCGTCGAAGTCGATCGCGTGCGTGCCCAGCAGGCGGAGGCGCTTCTCGGCGCGGATGCGCGCCAGCGTGGCGGGGATCAGGTCGGGGTCGATGCGGTCCGGCCAGTGCCCCTCGAAGCCCATCAGCAGCGCCTTGTCGGTGCCGTGGCCGCGGCCGGTGAGGGCCAGCGAGCCGTACAGCTCGGCGCGCACGCGGGCCACCTCGCCGAGCCGGCCCGGTTCCGCGAGCCAGCGTTCGAGGAAGCGCGCCGCGGCGCGCATCGGCCCCACCGTGTGCGAGGAGGACGGCCCGATGCCGATCTTGAAGAGGTCGAACAGGCTGACGGCCATGGCGTGGCTGGCGGGTCGGTGGGGCAGGCGGCTAGTCTAGCCCCCATGCCGCTTGCCCTGTACCAGCGCGACGACTGCCCGCTCTGCGATGCCGCCCTGGACGTGCTGGCGCGTGCCGGGACGCCGGAGTTCGAGAGCGTCTGGATCGACGGCGACACCGCCCTCGAGGCCCGTTACGGCAGGCGCGTGCCGGTGTTGCGCGAGGAAGGTAGCGGCGCCGAACTGGACTGGCCGTTCGACGAAGCGGCCTTGCGCGCCTTCCTCGCCGCCGGCGTTCAAGGCGCCGGCTGAAGCCGTAGCCGGGTCCGCACCGTCACCGCGTCGGGCATCAACCCGGTGTCGCGCCAGTCGCGACCGGCCCCGACGCCGAAGGCGAGCCGCGGCACCGAGGCCTCGCCCTCCAGCACCGGCGTCGCCCCGGCGGTCCAGGTGAAGGTCAGCGGCACCGGCTGCGAGACCCCGCGCAGCTGGAGCGTGCCCTCGGCGACGAAGCGGCCGTCCGCCAGCTTGCGGAAGCGCGTCGCTTCGTAGCGCGCCTGCGGCAGCACTCCCACGTCGAAGAACTCGGGCCCGAGCAGCACCTCGTCGCGCTCGTCGTTCTCGGTGCCGGCCGAGGCGAGGTCGATCACCACGTCGAAGCGGCCGCTGGCGGTCGCCGGGTCGAAGGCGATGCGTGCCTCGAAGCGGGCGAAGCGGCCTTCGAAAGCCTCGCCGTCGTAGCTGGAGGCGAAGCCGAGCACCGCGTCGGCCCCGGCGTGGGCGACCAAGGTGGCGGGCGGCGTAGCGGCGGTTTGCGCGGTGGCGGCAAGCGGCGCGGCCGCGAGGACCGGCGTGGCGGCAAGGGCGGACAGCAGGGCGAAGAGGGTGCGCATGAGGGAGTCAGGTTGGTGGCTTGATCCACGGCGCCATCCGGTGCAGCACGCGGTCCTTCCAGCGGTAGTGGTGGGAGAGCGCGGCGGCGGCATGCGCCAGCAGCAGGGCGACGAGCGCCCAGGCCGCCCATTCGTGGATGGCACCGGCGACCGCCCGCAGTTCGCGGTCGATGCTGCCGGCGCGCTCCAGCAGGACGAGGTCGAACAGTGGCGTGCGGAAGTTGGACGCGTAGTTGTAGAGCGCGCCACTCACCGGCATCAGCAGCAGCAGCAGGTACAGCCCGGCGTGACCGGCACGGGCGGCGTAGCGCTTCCAGCGCGCCATCTCGGCCGGCAGCCGCGGCGAGGGCTGCGCCAGCCGCCAGCCGATCCGCAGCAGGGTGAGCGCGCCGACGATCAGGCCGAAGCTCTTGTGCCAGACGTAGACCTCGCGCTTGAACGGGGTGTTGGGCAGCGACTCCATCAGGAAGCCGACCAGCAGCAGCCCGAGCACCAGCACGGCGGTCAGCCAGTGCAGGGCGATGCTGACGTGGCCCCAGTGCTCGCGCGTGTTGCGGTACGGCATGGTTCCGGTCCCCGGCGTGGCGTCGATCGGCGGCATGGCGCGGTGCGCCTGCGGACGGCATTCTAGGGCGGCCGTCGCGCTCCCGGCCGGGCGGTCCCCGCAATGCAGTGTTGCGGGCGTGGCGTGACGGCCACGACGTGCCGGGCCGACTTCGGGGAGTGGGCATGCGGGACAGGGAAGGAACCGGCGCGGCTGCGATCTTCGCGCTGGCATGGGCGCTGGCTGTGCCCGCGGCCCTGCTGCCGGCTGCCCCGCTCCGTGCCCAGGCCGCCGCGACGGCGACGCCCGGCCCGCTGCCCGAGACCCCGCAGTTCCGTCGCCTCGGCACCGCCGAGGGCCTGCCCTCCAGCCGCATCAACGGCCTCGCGCAGGACCGCCGCGGCTACCTCTGGATCGCCACCGACGACGGCCTGGTGCGCTACGACGGTGCCGGGTTCCGCAGTTGGCGGGTCGAGCCGGGGGTGATCGACGGCATGCCCGGCAACAACGTGCAGACCCTGTTCGTCGACCGCGACGACCAACTCTGGCTGGGCTTCGACGACGGTCGGCTGGCCGTGTTCGACCGCGAGCGCCGCGGCGTCCGGCCGCTGCCGCCCCTGCCCGGCAACGAGGCGGCGGTGGTCTGGGCCATGGCCCAGACCGGCGATGGCCGGCTCTGGCTGTCCACCTTCGGCGAGGGCCTGTTCCGCAGCGACGGCGCGGGCGGCTTCGAGGCGCTGGGGCCGGTGCCGGCCGGGGCCGCCGGCACGCCGCAGGCGGCGGTGTTCGGCATGGCCGAGGACGCCTTCGGCGTGCTCTGGATCGGCACCATGGCCGGGCTGGCGCGGGTCGTCGACGGGCGCATCGAGCCGGTGGCGGCCGGCCCGCTGGACGGCGTGCCGGTGATCTGGCTCAGCGCCGAACCGGACGGCAGCCTGTGGATCGGCACCCGCGGCGAGCGGCTCTGGCGGCGCCTTCCCGACGGCCGCTTCCAGCCCGCGCCCTGGACCGCGGAACTCGGCGACACGCGGGTCCACGGCGTGCTGCGCGACGGCCGCGGCGGTCGCTGGATCCATACCGCCCGCGGCCTCTTCTTCGCCGACGCCGAGGGGCTGCGGCGCTTCGGCACACCGGAGTCGGACGAGGGCGACTACCAGCAGGCGCTGCTCGACCCCCGCGGCGGCCTCTGGTTCGGTGACGCCGAGTCCGGGCTGGTCCACCTCGCCGCCGACTGGCGCAGCTTCGCCACCTTGAGCCGGCAGGGGCCGCCGGCGCTGCGGCTGTCGGTGCGCCAGGCCAAGGCCTTCGCGGCGCTGGCCGACGGCAGCCTGCTGATCGGCGGCGAGGAGGGCCGGGTGGACCGGCTGCTGGCCGACGGCCGGCGGGTCGAACGCGGCGTGCTGCCGGCCGCCGCGCTCGGGCCGGGGCGGGTGTTCGCCCTGCGCGAGACCGCCGACGGCAGCCTCTGGGTCGGCAGCGGCCAGCTTTCCCGCCGCGACCCGCGCGGCCGCTGGCAGTCTTGGCGCAGCAGCGGTCCCGATGCCCTGCTGCCCGGCCCGGTCGACCACCTGCTGCCGATGCCGGACGGCACGCTGTGGCTGGCCAACTACGGCGGCGGCCTGCAGCAGCGTGCCAGCGACGGCCGGGTGCTGCGCGAACTGCGTCCCGGCGACGGCCGGGGCCTCGAATCCGGGGTGATCGAGGCCCTGCTGCTCGGCCCCGACGGCCAGCCCTGGATCGCCGGCGCGCAGGGTCTGCTGCGCTTCGACGGGCAAGGCCTGCTGCGCCTGCCCGGCCAGGCCGAGGTCGCCGTCGAGGGGCTGGCGTTCGCCCCCGACGGCCGGCTTTGGACCTGGAGCTCCGGCACCCTTCGCCGCTATGCCATCGAGAATGCGGGCCTGCGTCTGGAGCACGAGGCCACGCCCGGCAACGAGGGCCTGCCGGCCGCCGAGGCCGGCGGCATCGCCGTCGATGCCCTCGGCCGTGTCTGGGTGCCCACGGTGCGCGGGCTGGTGCGCTACGACCCGATCGATCGCAGCCTGCGCCGCTTCGGCGCCAGCGACGGCCTGGTCCTGCGCGAGTTCGGCCTGCGCCCGCCGCTGCAACTGGCGGACGGTCGCCTGCTGCTGGGTGCGGTCGGCGGTGCCGTGCTGTTCGATCCGCTGCGGGTCGCGCCGGATGCCGAAGTCGCGCCGCTGGTGCTGGAATCGGTGAGCGTGCGCCGTGCCGAGGATCTGGTCGAACTGCCTGCGGTCCCGTCGATCGAACTGCGCGCCGAGGACCGCGAGCTGCGGGTGGTGGCCCGGTTGATGGCCTTCGGCGAACCCACCGCGACGCGCTACCGCTTCCGCCTCAACGGCCACGACCCCGACTGGGTCGAGGTCGGCAGCAGCGGCGAGCGCCCGCTGCCGCGGCCACCGCCGGGCCGCTACACCCTCGACATCATCGCCGCCGGTGCCGACGGCCGCTGGACCCCACCGCTGACGCTCGATATCACCGTGCTGCCGCCGTGGTGGGCGACCTGGTGGGCGTTCGCCGGCTACGGCCTGGCCTTGCTGCTGTCCATCCTCGCTGTGCTCGAACTGCTGCGCCGCCGCCTGCGCGCCCAGGCCGAGCGCCGCCGCGAGGTCGAGCTGCGCGCCCTGGCCCAGCAGGCCAGCGACGCCAAGACCGCCTTCCTCGCCGACCTCGGCCACGAGTTGCGCACGCCGCTGACCGGGGTGCTCGGGATGACCGAGCTGATGCTCCACGAGCCCCTGCCGCCGGCCCAGCGCGAGCGAGCCGAGACCGTGCTCGCGGCCGGCCAGCACCTGCTGCGGCTGGTCAACGACACCCTCGACCTGGCCCGCATCGAGGCCGGCCGGCTGCCGCTCGACCAGGCGCCGTTCTCGCCGCCGGCGCTGCTGGCCGAGGTGGGCCGGCTGCTGCGTCCGCAGGCCGAGGCCAAGGGCCTGGCGTTCGAACTGCGCATCGCGCCGGGTCTCGCCCCGCACTACGGCGGCGACGCCGCGCGGCTGCGGCAGATGCTGCTCAACCTCGGCAGCAATGCCATCAAGTTCACCGCCCGCGGCCGGGTGCTGCTGGCGGTGGAGCCGGGCGCGGCCGGCGGCCTGCGCTTCAGCGTCGAGGACACCGGCATCGGCCTCGACGAGGCCGAGCAGCGCCGCCTGTTCCAGCGCTTCACCCAGGCCGAGGGCGAGCGGACCCGGCGCCGCTACGGCGGTCTCGGCCTCGGCCTGTCGATCAGCCGCGAACTGGCCCGCGCCATGGGCGGCGAACTCGGCCTGGAGAGCCGCAAGGGCGAGGGCAGCCGTTTCCACATCGACCTGCCGCTGGAGGCGACCGAGGCCGCCGCCACGCCCGTGCCGGCGGAGGCGGCGGCCGCGGCGCCACGGCCGATGGCCCTGCTGCTGGTCGAGGACGACCCGGTGGTGGCGCAGGTGATGTGCGGGCTGCTGGAAGCGCGCGGCCACCGCGTCCACCACGCCACCCAGGCCCTGCAGGCCCTGACCCTGCTGCAAACCGAACGCATCGACCTCGGCCTGGTGGACATCGACCTGCCGGCGGTGGACGGCTTCGAGCTGGCCCGGCTGATCCGCGCCCAGGGCTGGATCCTGCCGCTGGTGGCGGTCAGCGCCCGCGGCGACGCCGATTCCGAACGCGCCGCGCTGGCCGCCGGGATGGACGCCTACCTGCGCAAGCCGGTCGGTGGCGCGGTGCTCGACGCGGCGCTGGCGCCGTTCTCGACGATGACGCCACCCACCGATTCCTCCTCTTCCGCCAGGGCGCCGATGTAGCGGGCGGAATCGGGGTCCTCGCCGAACATGGCGGGCTGTGCGGGCAGGGGGGCGAGTTCCGGCCGGATGCCCCGGCCTTCGAGGGCGTGGCTCAGCGCCGGCTGTGCGCGTGCACCGCCGCCACCAGCGCGGCGACGTGCTCCGGCGCCATGTCCGGCGACATGCCGTGGCCGAGGTTGAAGACGTGGCCCTCGCGCGAGCCGCCGTTCGCCGCGGCGTAATCGTCGAGCGCACGCGCCGCCTCGCGGGCGATGCCCTCCGGCGTCGCGTAGAGCGTCACCGGGTCGAGGTTGCCCTGCAGCGCCACCCGGCCACCGGTGCGGCGGCGGGCGTCACCGAGCGACACGGTCCAGTCCACACCCAGCGCCTCCGCGCCCGAGGCGGCCAGTTCTTCGAGATACGGGCCGTTGCCCTTGCCGAACAGGATCAGCGGCGCGTGGCTCGCGCCTTCGCCGCGCGGCAGCCGCTGCGCGATCTCCACGAGGTAGGGCAGGGAGAACTCGCGGTACAGGTGCGGCGCCATCACCCCGCCCCAGGTGTCGAACACCTGCAGCGCCTGCGCACCGGCGAGACGCTGGGCGTCGAGGTAGGCGATGACGGCATCCGTCACCCGGCGCAGCAGCGCGTGCAGCGTGGCCGGCTCGTTCAGCGCCATCGCCTTGATGCGCGCGAAGTCGTCGGAGCCGCCGCCTTCCACCATGTAGCAGGCCAGCGTCCACGGGCTGCCAGAGAAGCCGATCAGCGGCACGCGGCCGGCCAGCTCGCGGCGGATCACCCGCACCGCGTCCATCACGTAGCCGAGCTCGGTCTCCATGTCCGGCGTGCCGAGTGCTTCGACATCGCGCATCGAGCGCACCGTGCGCTCGAACTTCGGGCCCTCGCCGTCGGCGAAGTAGAGGCCCAAGCCCATCGCGTCCGGCACGGTGAGGATGTCGGAGAACAGGATGGCGGCATCGAGCGGGAAGCGTTCGAGCGGCTGCAAGGTGACCTCGCAAGCCAGCTCGGGGTTCTTCGCCATGGCGAGGAAGCTGCCGGCCCGCGCGCGGGTGGCGCGGTACTCCGGCAGGTAGCGGCCGGCCTGGCGCATCAGCCAGACCGGCGTGTGCGGCACCGGCTCGCGGCGCAGGGCGCGCAGGAAGGTGTCGTTGCGAAGCGGAGGGGAGGAAAGCGGGGTGGTCACGGTCGCCCTCCGGGCGGCTGGGCGGCGCAGGGGCGCCGCGGGGTCAACGGGGTGTGTTCGCGGGATGCGATCAACGCGGCGCGTCCGCGGGGCGTCATCAACGGGGCGCTTCCGCGCCTTGGGCGAACATCACCTGGAAACCGCGCTTGAGTTGCGCGTCGCGCGCCGACTCGAAGGCGGCGAGGGCCTGTTCGCGGTCGAGGAACTGCTCGCGCTTCACCGTCGGGCGGGCACCCGTCGTGCCGCTCTCGCGCACCAGGAACCAGCCGCCGAACAGGTCCTGCTCGAGGGTGATCTGGAGGTATTTCGGGGCTTCGCCGGCGGTCGGGCGTCGTTGCAGGTACAGGCGCATAGATCCCGCATTGTACGGGAGCCCCGCCGCCGCCGGCCCGTGTGGAAGCGCGTCGCGTTCAGCGGTCCAGCGGGCTCAGCACCGCCCCGGCCCCGCGGTTCAGCACATGCGTGTAGATCTGGGTCGTCGTGAGGTCCTTGTGGCCCAGCAACTCCTGCACCGTGCGGATGTCGTAGCCGGATTCCAGCAGATGGGTGGCGAAACTGTGGCGCAGGGTATGGCAGCTCGCCGGCTTGTCGATGCCGGCGGCGCGCAGCGCACGCCGCACCGCCTGCTGCAGGACGGTCTCGTCGAGGTGGTGGCGGCGGATCGTGCCGTCGAGCGGATCGGTGCCGCGGCGCGAAGCCGGGAACACGTACTGCCAACCCCACTCGCGGTCAGCCTCGGGGTATTTGCGGGCCAGCGCGAAGGGCAGCGAGGTGCGGCCGTGGCCGGCGGCGAGGTCGTCGAGGTGGACCAGCCGGGCCGCCACCAGTTGCCGGCGCAGCGGTTCGACCAGGCGTGCCGGCAGCATGGTGCGGCGATCCTTGCCGCCCTTGCCGCAGCGGACCACCAGTTCGCGGCGGTCGAAATCGACGTCCTTGACCCGCAGGCGCAGGCATTCCATCAGGCGCAGGCCGCTGCCGTAGAGCAGCGAGGCCATCAGCCACTCGCGGCCGGCGAGCTGTTCGAGCAGCCGCGCCACCTCCATCCGGCTCAGGACCACCGGCAGCCGGCGGCTGCCCTTGGCGCGCACCACCGACTCCATCCAGGGCAATTCGATGCCCAGCACCTCGCGGTAGAGGAAGAGCAGCGCGGCCAGCGCCTGCGATTGGGTACTGGCCGAAACCCGGTCGCGGGTGGCGAGCAGGGTGAGGAAGGCTTCCACTTCGGCACCGCCCAATTCCCGCGGATTGCGGCGCCCCGAGGCCTCCACGAACCTGCGGATCCAGTACAGGTAGGCCTTCTCGGTACGCAACGCGTAGTGTTTGACCCGCATCCGTTCGCGAACACGCTGCAAAAGGCGGGGAGCCTCCGTTTCCGCGCCAGCGGCTGTTTTACACGGGCGTTCAAGGTGAGAAGGCTTCATGCCGGGCTACTCGTGGTCCATGCACGCAGGCTGCCACGCCCATGGCCTGCCGGCTGTCCTCCAACGTCTTGTTCGGGGGTCGGTTTTCCCCGTTGACGCGCCCAACGACAGCGGGCAGGCTTGGCTTCATCTGGCCCCTCAGGCCGAAAAGTAGTTAGGTGGGCTTGGGAAGCGGGTTCGGGGTGGCAGAGGATCCCGTCTTCCGGTACGGTTTGGTGTGTTGCTTGCTTCTGTCCAGGCAGGCGGCCCACGCGGCGCTAATTGTCGGCTCCGGTGGGGTTCGCGGCTTCGGTGTTGGCTTTAACGCCGCGTGGTCCGCGGGTCGGTCTTCGCGGGGTGTGGTGTCCGGCCAAACAAGGTCTGGCAGACGCCCACCTAACTGTTCGCTCAAGCGGACCGCCGGCATCGTTCCGCATTTCCAGTGGCCGAGGGCGGCGGCCGCTTAGCTCAAGCGTTAGGTGGGCTTGGG
>JAGXSL010000061.1 GCA_018333835.1 Lysobacteraceae bacterium | reverse complement strand
CCGCGGTTGGTGACGATGGCCGCGGCGCGCTTCATCACCGGCTCCCAGTCGGGGTCGGTCATGTCGGCGATGAGCACGTCGCCGGGCTGCACGCGGTGCATCTCGGCCACGCTGCGGATCACCCGGGCGACGCCGGAGCCGATCTTCTGGCCGATGGCGCGGCCCTGCGCCAGCACTTCGCCGCGCTGGGCGAGCCGGTAGCGTTCGACCTGGGTGGCGCGGGTGCGCGACTTCACCGTCTCCGGCCGCGCCTGCACGACGTAGAGCTTGCCGGTGATGCCGTCCTTGGCCCACTCGATGTCCATCGGGCGGCCGTAGTGCGCCTCGATGACCAGCGCCTGCCGGCCCAGTTCCTCGACGTCGTGGTCGGACAGCGAGAAGCGGTTGCGCAGCTCGGGCGGCGTGTCCTCGGTGCGGACGCGTTCGCCGGGGACCGCCGAATGCACCATGCGGACCTGCTTGGCGCCGAGCGTGCGGCGCAGGATGGCCGGCCGGCCGGCCCGCAGGTTCGGCTTGTAGGCGTAGAACTCGTCGGGGTTCACCGCGCCCTGCACGACCGTCTCGCCCAAGCCGTAGCTCGCGGTCACGAACACCACGTCGCGGAAGCCGGATTCGGTGTCGAGCGTGAACAGCACGCCGGAGACGCCGAGGTCGGAGCGCACCATCAGCTGCACGCCGGCCGAGAGGAACACGTCCTCGTGCTTGAAGCCGTGGTGCACGCGGTAGGCGATGGCGCGGTCGTTGTAGAGGCTGGCGAAGACCTCCTTGACCTTGCGCACGACGTCGTCGGCGCCGCTGACGTTGAGGAAGGTCTCCTGCTGGCCAGCGAAGCTGGCGTCGGGCAGGTCCTCGGCGGTGGCCGAGGAGCGCACCGCCACGGCCACCTCGGCCGCGCCGGCCTCGGCGCAGAGCCGCGCGTAGGCCTCGCGGATGGCGGCATCGAGCGTGGCGGGCAGCGGGGCCTCGATCACCCAGCCGCGGATCTCGGCGCCGGCCCGGGCCAGGGCCTCGACATCCTCGACGTCGAGCGTGCCGAGCCGGCCGTAGATGCGATCGTGCAACCGGTTCTCGGCGATGAACCCGCGGAAGGCCTCGGCGGTGGTGGCGAAGCCGCCGGGCACCGAGACGCCGAGCCGGGCCAGGTTCCCGATCATCTCGCCGAGCGAGGCGTTCTTGCCGCCCACCCGGGCGAGGTCGGAAAGGCGGAGGTCCTGCAACCAAAGAACGGGGGTATCCAAACGATGCTCCGGCACGGCGGCGGGGGAAGCGCGCATTGTCCCGGCTGGACGCGGCAGGGACAAGCGCGGCCCGACGACACGGCCTCGATTGCGTCGTCACCCGGAGCCGTTACGCTGGCGATAGTCCTAAGCCCATCGCCCGCATGAGCGTCCGCCCCGTCTACTTCGTCTCCGATGGCACCGGCATCACCGCCGAGACCATCGGCAACAGCCTGCTCACGCAGTTCGGCGACCAGGCCTTTGAGCGCCAGCGCCTGCCCTTCATCGACAGCGTGGAGCGCGCCCGCCAGGTCGCCGCCAGCATCCGCGCCGACGGCGAGGCGCGCGGCGTGCAGCCGATCGTCATCAACACCATCGTCGATGGCGCGATGACCCGCGAGCTGGCCGCCAGCGGCGCGCTGGTGCTGGACGTGTTCGAGCCCTTCATGGAGCGCCTGGAACAGGCGCTCGGCCAGCGCCGGCAGCCGCGGGTCGGGCGCGCCCACGCCATGGTCGACCCGGAGGCCTACGAGCGCCGCATGGACGCCACCAACTTCGCGTTGACCCACGACGACGGCGTCGACCTCGACTACGACGAGGCCGACGTGCTGCTGGTCGGCGTGTCGCGCTCGGGCAAGACCCCGACCTGCCTCTACCTCGCCCTGCACCACAGCCTGCGCGCGGCCAACTATCCCCTGACCCCCGACGACCTCGAAGCCGACCGCCTGCCGGACAAGCTGCGCCGCCACCGCCGCAAGCTGTTCGGCCTGACCATCGACCCGGTGCGCCTGCAGAAGATCCGCGAGGAGCGCAAACCGGGCTCGCGCTATGCCACGCTGGACGTGTGCCGGCGCGAGGTGGCGATCGCCGAGGCCATGTTCCAGCGCGAGCAGATCCCGGTCCTGAGCACCACCCACACCTCGATCGAGGAGATCGCGAGCAAGATCGTCGCCGCCATCGGCCTGCGCCGGCCTTCCTACTTCTGACCCGATGCCCCGCCAGAACCGCCAGACGCTGCCGTACCCCGCGCTCGGGCGCTTCGCCTGGCTGATGGGCCTGTACGCCGAGAACCACGAGCGCATCGACCGCATGTTCGGCCTGCGGCGGCTGGCGCCGGGGCACTGGCGCTCCAGCGTGGGCGACGGGCTCGACCTCGACGTCGAGGTGCTGGAGCGGCACGCCCACACGCTGGAGTTGCGGCTGAGCTACGCCCTGCGCGATCCGCTCACCGGCAATCCCGATCCCTCGGCGGTGCTGCGCGCCTACCTCGATTCGCGCCAGGTCGAGGCCAGCACCTGCCATGTCGGCCGCCACTGGCAGGACGTGCTCGGCCTGCGTCCCTCGCCGCAGGTGATGCTCGGGCACCGGCTGCGGATGAACAGCTTCCTCAGCAAGTGGCTGTGCTACCTCGAAGGCCAGGGCCATGGCCGCGGCAGCCTGCGCCGCGTGGCCGTCGACGACGCCGAGGCGGGCGTGCTGGCGGAAGGCGCTTGACGCGCGTCGCCGCGCTGCATAAGATGCGCGCCTCTCCAGTTCCGGTGGGGCTATAGCTCAGCTGGGAGAGCGCTACAATGGCATTGTAGAGGTCATCGGTTCGATCCCGATTAGCTCCACCACTTCTTCGCTCCGCCCTCTTCGCGTCCCCATCGTCTAGAGGCCTAGGACACCTCCCTTTCACGGAGGCGACCGGGGTTCGAATCCCCGTGGGGACGCCACGCACCCGAAGCCGTTTCGGTCGCCGCCGCCGAGGCCATCCCGTGTCGCACGGGGTGGCCTTCGTCGTTCAAGGGCCTGCGCTGCCGGCCGGGAAGGACGCGTCCAACCAGGCCGCATCGGCGCAGCCGGGCGGAAGCGTGCCGAGTGCACGGCCGCCCTCGTGGCCGAGCCGGCTGCGGCAGAAGGCGTCGAGCTTGCCATCCTGTCCGGCCTCGGCCAGCAGCCCGGCCTGCAGCAGCAGCGCGAGGCGCTCGACCCAGCCGCGTGCCCGCGCCTGTTGCCCGGCCTCGTCGAGCGGTGCGGCGAGCGCCTGCTCGATTTCGCGCCGTGCCCGGTCGTAGACCGGATGGCAGCCGGCTGCCCGCGCCAGGGCCGTGGTCAGCGCCTCGCGAGTGCCCGGCTCGCGCCCGAGCGCGCGCAGCACGTCGAGGCATTGCACGTTGCCGCTGCCTTCCCAGATCGAGTTGAGCGGCGCTTCGCGGTAGAGCCGGGCAAGGATCGAGTCCTCGACATAGCCGGCACCGCCCAGGCACTCCTGCGCCTCGTTGACCACGGTCGGGGCACGCCGGCACAGCCAGTACTTGCCGATGCCGGTGGCGATCCGCGCGAAGGCCGCCTCGGCCGGGTCGGTGGGCGTGCGGTCGATGGCGCGGGCGATGCGGAAGGCGAGGCGCACCGCGGCCTCGACCTCGAGTGCCAGGTCGGCCAGCACCTCCCGCATCAGGGGTTGTTCGAGCAGCCGACGACCGAAGGCATGGCGGTGGCGGGCGTGGTGCAAGGCCTCGATGAAACCGCGACGCATCTCGGCGGCCGCACCCAGCAGGCAGTCGAGCCGGGTCAGCGCCACCATCTCGATGATGGTCGCCACCCCGCGTCCCGGCGTGCCGATACGGCGTGCCCATGCTCCCTCGAACTCGACCTCGGAGGAGGCGTTGGACCAGTTGCCGACCTTGTCCTTGAGCCGCAGCAGGCGGATGGCGTTGCGTTGGCCATCCTCGGTGATCCTCGGCAGCAGGAAGCAGGACAGGCCGGCCCCCGGCTCCTGGGCGAGGACGAGGAAGGCGTCGCTCATCGGTGCCGAGAAGAACCATTTGTGGCCGACGAGGGCGAAGGCCTCGCCACCGTCCGCGCTGCGCCCGATGGGGAGGGCCTCGGTGCGGTTGCTGCGCACGTCGGAGCCGCCCTGCTTCTCGGTCATGCCCATGCCGAGGGTGAGTGCCGGCTTCGAGGCTGGTGGTGCCAGCGCTGGCGAGTATTCGGAACCCAGCAAGCCATCGAGCCAGTGGCGGGCGAGGCCCGGCTCGCGGCGCAG
>JAGXSL010000060.1 GCA_018333835.1 Lysobacteraceae bacterium | reverse complement strand
CCGCCCCCGCCCCCCCCGCCGGCGACCGACCCGCTGCCGGAGGCGCCCCCGACCGCCGCGGCTTCCCTGCCCGAGCCTCCGGCCACGCCCGCCCCCGCTCCCACGCCACCGCCTCCGGCCGCACCCGCCCCCGCTCCCGAGCCGCCACCCGTCCCGGCGGCCGTCGCCCGCGAGCACCGGGTCGCCGCCGGCCAGACCCTGTGGTCGATCGCCGCCGCCCATCGCGAGGAAGCCAGCGCCGCGCAGATGATGCTGGCGATCCAGCGCGCCAATCCCGAGGCCTTCGCCCGCGGCAACATCAACCTGCTGCGCAGCGGCGCGGTGTTGCGCATCCCCACGCCCGACGAGGCGCGCAGCCTCGCCCGGCTGGAGGCGGAGGCGGTGGTCCGCGAGCAGATGGCGGCTTGGCGCGCCCTCTCCGGTGCGCCCACGCCGGCCCCGACGCCGGTCGAGGGCGCGGGGCTCGCCGCCAGCCCGCCACCGCGTCCCGCCGCCGCCCCGGCCGGTGCGCCCCCGGCGACCGGCCGACTCGAGATCGCCCCACCGCTGGGCGAGGGGCCGGCAGGGGCGCAGACCGGTGCCCGTGCCGGTGGCGAGGGCGCCGAGTTGCAGCAGACCCGCGAGGAACTGGCTGCCCGGGAGGCCGAACTGCGCGAACTGCGATCCCGCCTCACCGAGCAGGAGGCGCTCGCCAGCGAGCAGCAGCGCCTGATCCAGCTGAAGGACAGCCAGTTGAGCGCGCTGGAGGAAACCCTGCGCCAGCAGCGCGAGGCCGCGGCTGCCGCGGCCGGCACCGAGGCGCCTGCCGATGCCGTGGTCGTGACCGAAGCCCCGGTTGACGCCCTGCCTCCGACCCCGGCGGCCGTCGATGCACCCACCGCCGAGCCGACCGCCACCGCTGGGACCGCCGAGCCGCCCGGTCCGTGGTGGCGGCAGCCCATGGTCCTCGGCGCCGCCGGCCTGGTGCTGGTGGGCGGCTTGCTGGCCCTGCTGCTGCGCCGGCGCAACGCGGTGGCGAAGCCGCTGGTTGCCGCCGTTCCGACCGGCCGTGGCCGGCTCTCCGACGACCCCGATCTGTTCACCGGCTTGCCCGGCGCCACCCGTCCGGGACCGGCCGCACCGGAGTCCGCGGACACCACCCCGCCGGAAGCGGAGGCCCCGGCCCCGCTCGCGGACCCGGGCGTTTCTTCGCCGGATCCGCTGGCCGCTCCCTCGCCGACCGCGCACGATGCCTTCCCGCAGGACCTCGAAACCCACGTCGCCCTGCTGCGCCAGCACTACAACGCCGGGGATGCCGTGGCCTTCCTCGCCGCCGCCGAAGCCATGCGCGCGCAGGTGGCCGATACCGCCGACCCGCGCTGGCGCGAGGTGGTGGTGATGGGCATGGGCCTGGTCCCCGGCCACGCGCTGTTCCGCGAGGTGTTGTGGAACCCGGTGCGCCCGACCGACCTGCAGGTCCGCGAGCCGGATCCGGGGCCGGTCCCGGCGCCCCCCGTGCCGGACGCGGAGGATTTCGCCGATGCCACGGTCACCGCCCGGCGTCCGGCAGCGGCCCTGCCCGCCACGCCGGCCCCCGAGGACCTCGACGACACCCGCCTCGAACTGGCCAAGGCCTACATCGAGATCGGTGACGCCGAAGGTGCCCGCGGCATGCTGGAAGAGGTGATCGCGGAGGGCAGCCCGGCCGCCCGCGCCGAGGCCGAGCGCCTGCTCAAGTCGCTTGGCTGAAGGACAGGGCAGCGCGGCCCGCCCGCGCTGCCACGGCGATGCGATACGCCCTTGGCATCGAATACGACGGCAGCGCCTTCCTCGGCTGGCAGCGCCTGTCGCACGGGGCCTCGGTGCAGGCGGCCGTCGAATCCGCGCTCGCCGGCATCGTGCAGCACGCGATCGATGCCGTCTGCGCCGGCCGCACCGATGCCGGCGTCCACGCCAGCCAGCAGGTCGTGCACCTCGAAACCGAGGTCGAACGCCCGTTGCGCGCTTTCGTCGAAGGCACCAACACGCGGCTGCCCCCGGCCGTGCGCGTGCTCTGGGCGCAGCCGGTGCCTGCCACCTTCCACGCCCGCCATTCGGCGCGCGCCCGGCGCTACCGCTACCGGCTGCTGAACCGCCGCGTACGGCCGGCGCTGCTGCGCGAGCACCTGAGCTGGGAACCGCGGCCGCTCGACGCCGGGGCCATGCACCGCGCGGCGCAGGCCCTGCTCGGCGAGAACGATTTCAGCGCCTTCCGCACCGCGCAGTGCCAAGCCCGCCACCCGATGCGCGATCTGCAGTACATCGAGGTGCGCCGCGAGGACGAGCAGGTCGTCGTCGAGGTGCAGGCCAACGCCTTCCTGCACCACATGGTGCGGAACATCGTCGGCAGCCTGATGCTGGTCGGACGCGGCGAACGGCCGGAGGGCTGGATCGGCGAGCTGCTCGCCGGCCGCGACCGTGCGCTGGCCGGGCCGACCGCGCCGGCGACGGGGCTCACCTTCCTCGGTCCGCGCTACCCACGGGCCTGGGGCTTGCCGGAGGCCGTGAGCCTTCCCACGGGTTGGATCGACCGCCCGCGTCCGCTCGCGGTGCTTCCCTATGCCGACATGGATGCCTGAGCCCATGCCCCATCGCACCCGCATCAAGTTCTGCGGCCTGACCCGGCCCGGCGACGTGCGCCTTGCCGGTGAGCTGGGCGTCGACGCGCTCGGCTTCGTCTTCGTGCCGGGCAGCCCGCGTGCGCTCACGCTGGCGCAGGCCGCCGCGTTGCGGACGGCGGTGCCGCCGCTGGTGCAGGTGGTCGCGCTGTTCCTGGATGTCGACGCGGCGTCGGTGCGGGCGGCCATCCGCGCGCTGCAACCCAGCCTGCTGCAGTTCCACGGCCGCGAGGAGCCCGCGTTCTGCGAGTGCTTCGGCCTGCCCTACATCAAGACCCTGCCGATGGGTGAAGGCGCCCGTGATGCGGAAGCGTTCGCATCGCGCTACCCTTCGGCGCATGCGTTCCTGCTCGACGGCCACAAGGCCGGCGAGCCGGGCGGGCAGGGTGCCCGCTTCGACTGGACCGACCTGCCCGCATTGCCGAAACCCTGGCTGCTGGCCGGCGGGCTGTCCCCCGGCAACGTCTTCGAGGCGGTCCGCCAGGCGCGGCCCTTCGGCGTCGACGTGTCCAGCGGCATCGAGGGCACGCCCGGCCACAAGGACGGCGAGCGCATGCACCGTTTCGTGAACGAGGTCCGCCGCGCCGATGGCTGTTTCCCCTGATTCCTCCCCACGCATCCCCGCCACGGTCGAGGATTTCCACCAGTACCCGGACGCTCGCGGCCACTTCGGCCCCTACGGCGGCAGCTTCGTCGCCGAAACCCTGATGCAGCCGCTGGCCGAGCTGGCCGAGGCCTACCGCGTCGCGCA
>JAGXSL010000059.1 GCA_018333835.1 Lysobacteraceae bacterium | reverse complement strand
TGGGCGACGCGTCGGCCGCCGACGTGGAGGCGGCGTACGCCCAATGGACAGCAGTCAACGCGCTTATCCCGGATATCCAGGCGCGCCAGCGCGCCGCGGTGCTCAGCCTGGGCGTGCTGTTGGGCACACCGCCGGAGCGGGAGCTGGCACTGCTTGATGGCCCCTTGACGCCGAGCACGCTGCGGGCGCTGCCGGTGGGCGAGCGCGCAGATATGCTGCGCCGACGCCCTGACGTGCTGGCTGCGGAGCGTCGCCTGGCAGCGAGTTCTGCCGACATCGGCGTGGCCACAGCCGAGTTGTTCCCCAAACTCTCCATCGGTGTCGGCGGCGGGTTCCAGGCGCTCAGTACGGGCAATTGGTTCGATGCATCCAGCTCGCGTTTTTCCATCCTGCCGCTGATTTCCTGGCGCCTGTTCGACGGTGGCCGCGTGCGAGCCGAAATTCGGGCACGCGAGGCGGCCGAGCGGCAGGCTGCGCTGGCCTACGAGCAGGCGGTGCTGGCGGCGCTGGGCGATGCCGAGCGCGCGCTGGGCGACTATCACGGCGGGCTGGACACACTGGAGCGCCGCGGCATGGCACTGGATGCCGCGCGCGTGAGCTACGGCCACGCCAAGGCCCGCTACGCCGCGGGCGACATCGCCCTGGTCGAACTGCTGGCAGTCCAGCGCAGCCTGCACGAGGCCGAAACCGCAGCCGCGCGGGCGCATACCAACGCCGCCGTGCAATTGGTGGCGCTGTACAAGGCCCTTGGGGGTGGCTGGGACGTATCCACGACGGCATCGACCGCAACCCATCCGCTGCGGGGCGCTGCCGCCCCCGTCGCGTTTCCTGATTAGGCATGAAGCTCAGCCGTCCGCAGGAGGGCTTCGGGGAGCCTGTTCATGAGCATGACATGCCGCAATCTGCAGGATGTCACCGCCGAGGCGGTTGCCTCGCATCCGCCTCGGCCCATGACCGGCTCTCCTGGCTTGAAGTCGAGCCAGCTTCAACCCTCACGGTCTCACCGGCTGAGCCCGGCTGAGCTTCATGCCTAATCAGGTCGCGTTTTCAAGCCGCTGACTCAACACAAGGAGACCGTCATGCAAATCAACGTTGGACGGCTCGACCGCATTGTGCGCGTCGTCATCGGACTGGTTCTCCTCAGTCTCCCATTGTGGCTGGACTCATCCTGGCGTTGGCTGGGACTCATTGGATTCATGCCTCTCATCACAGGGCTGGCTGGCCGCTGCCCAGGCTACCGCCTGTTCGGCCTGAGCACCTGCCCGATGCAAGAGAAGAAGCCGGAGTGAACATCCCATGAAGCTGAGTTTTCTGGGTGCGGCACGCGAAGTCACGGGCTCGTGTTTTCTGGTGGAAGCTGCCAACGCCCGCCTCCTGGTGGAATGCGGCATGGTGCAAGGCGGGCGAGAGGCACCGACGCGTAACCGCAAGCCATTCGAGTTCGATCCGGCATCCGTCGCGAATGGGGAGTCGCGCGCGAAGGCGCTGGAACTGCTTACGGCGCTCGATGTGCAACACCGGGCTCGCGCCATGCCCTCGCAACTCTCCGGTGGCGAGCAGCAACGGGTCGCCATCGCATGCGTGTAAGCCTGTTTGCGGCATGAGTTCTGATCCTTGCGGTTGCGGGAAGAAGGGCCAAGCCCTCTGTTGCCCCTCCACATCCGGTTGATGTTCAAAGGCGCACACGGCACGCCCAGTTGCACCGGCGCACGCGCTCTGATACATTGTTGTCCAGCCAGACAACAGATGTAGGTTTTACGCCTGCTCCAGGTTGGATTGGCTCGGCCTTCCTGTTGTCTGCGTGAGCAACGAATTGTGCTACAGCGGGCGGCCGTTGACAACCTAGCCGAGCGGCTGGGACTTCGATAGTTCCACTGTAGGAGAGTCATCATGGCAGGCAAGAATCAGCATGTTGTCCCTCATCAGGACGGTTGGGCCGTGAAGGGAGCCGGCAATCAGCGGGCGACCTCCGTGCACGACACGCAGCAACAGGCCATTGACGCAGCGAGGGATATCGCACGCAACCAGCAATCCGAACTCGTCATCCATCGTCCGGATGGCCGTATCCGTGACAAGGACAGCCACGGCAATGACTCCTTCCCGCCGAAGGGCTGAAGTGCCATGACGGGCATCCCTACCTACCATGTGCTCGCCCTGTCAGGGGGCGGTTATCGCGGCCTGTACACCGCCACGGTTCTCGCCGAACTCGAAACCGTGCTGGGCCGTCCGATCGCTTCGCACTTTGATCTGATTTGCGGCACATCGGCAGGAGGGATGCTGGCTTTGGGGCTGGCTGCGGAAATTCCGGCCTGCGAACTCAAGGCACTGTTTGAAGAACAGGGTAGCCGCATCTTTGGCTGCCGCAGCCTGCCGCGGCGGCTTCTGGGATTCTGGCTGACTGCAAAGCATGACTCAGCGGGATTGAAAGAGGTACTGACCGAGCGCTTCCAAGGGACCACGATAGGTGACCTGAAGCATCGTGTTCTTGTGCCGGCAGTCAACTACTCGACGGGACGCGGGCAGTTCTTCAAGACACCGCACCATCCGTCCTTTGAGCTGGATCACCGCATGAAGGTCGTTGATGTGGCGTTGGCGACAGCCGCCGCGCCCGTCTACTTTCCTCTGGCGCGCAACGACCGCGGTGTCTTCGCGGATGGGGGGCTGGTGGGCAACGCCCCGGGCCTGTTCGGGTTGCACGAAGTCAAGACGTTCCTGGCGCCGAAGCAGGATGCGCTGGTTCGGGTCCTCGCCATCGGCACGATGACCATCGGTGCGACCGTTCGTGGCGGCGCCAGCCTCGACCGCGGATTCGGCAAGTGGCGCGGGGGACTCTTCGATCTCGTGATCTCCGCCCAGGAGTCGTCGGTGGACTACATGCTGCGGCAGGCGTTGGGCAACAACTACTTCCAGATCGACGACAAGGCGACGCCGGATCAAAGCAAGGACGTGAAGGCGCTGGATCGGGTTTCCATTGGCGCCACGAATACGCTCAAGGATCGCGGCAACCACGCGGCGCAGCGTGCGCTCGGCGATCCTCTTTTCCAACCATTTCGAGCGCACCAGGCCGGCGCTCCCATCTTCTATCACGGCCCCAACAAGAATGTTCCGGAGGCCGCATGCTGAACTTGAGCCCGCTCTTCTTCACCACCCTTGATAACGAATCGTGCATGCACGACGAGTTGGATCTGACGCCTGAACAGCGTGCCTGGATCGCCAGCGCACGCACTGACGTCAGGGACTGCTTGCGCACAGGCATACCCCGCGTGCTTAGGACAAGCGGATACACGGAAGACGTGCCGCAGCCGCGCTTCTTCACGCAAGGGTCGTGGGCATACAAGACGCTGAACTCCCCGGCACAACGCCCTCAGCAGGCGGATGTCGATGATGGCTGCTATCTGCCAATGAGCTTCGTCTCGCAGACGAGGCGTCCCAGCACTGCCGCGACGGTGTTCTTTGCAGCTGCGGAAGAAGCATTGAAGCCGCTGGTCGAGGAGAAGCGGTGGAAGCTTGTCACCGACAAGCCGACGTGCATCCGCATCGTCATTGCTGCGTACGCCCACATTGATATTCCTCTGTACGCCATTCCCGACGAGGAATTTGTCACGCTCGCAAAGGCATCGATGGAGCGATATGGCTACGACTCGCTGACGGAAGCGGTGAACATGGCAGAGCGGGATGCCTGGACTGCGCTGCCCGCTGACAAGGTTCTCCTGGCCCATCGTGAATGCAACTGGATGTCCTCGGACCCCAGGCCTGTGAAGGAATGGTTCCTGGGCGAAGTGGAGGCCAAGGGGGAGCAATTCCGCCGCGTGGTTCGCTACTTGAAGGCGTTTCGTGATTGGAGGTGGTCCAGCGGCGGCCCCGCTTCGATCCTCTTGATGGCCGCCGCGGCCCTTCTTTTTGAAAAGCGTGATCGGCGCGACGACCTCGCGTTGCTGGATGTCGTCGCGGCACTGCCGGCCAGGTTGCGGGCGGGTGTGAACAACCCCGTGGATGAGTCTGAGTCGCTCACAGAGCGACTTGGCAAAGCGGGTGTCGAAGAAGCGGCAAAGGCATTCGAAGAGTTTGAGAAGGTGCTTCGCGGAGCCACCGACGCCGGCAGCCCTTCACAGGCCTGCATTTGGATGCAGGGCGAATTCGGCCCGCGCTTTCCGAACGAGCCGGATCGGGTCAAGGTGGTATCCGTTGCCGCCACCATTGCCGCAGCTCCCGCCACCGCCGGCCCGAGCGAACTTGTCGGGCGAACAAAGGCTGGATGAGCAGCGCCGCAGCGGTCGCAGACGTGATCGAGGCCTTCAAGCAGCGAGGCTTCGAGTTTGTCGGCAAGACGGATGACGGCTGGTTCAGGCTGCACGGGCGGTTGACACCGCCCCAAGCGGACAAGGGTTGCCCGTGCGAAGTCCAGCTCGACCCCACGTTCTTCAACTTGCCTCGCATCCGGCTGCTGGAAATCCCTCCTGAGCTGCCCGCAGCGGTTCCTCATCTTGGCGCAGATGGCGGGCTTTGCTATCTCGCCAAGGGCACCGTCGTTCTGGACATCTACGATCCTGTCGGACAGTCGCTGGCGTGCCTGCAACGCGCGGCCGTCGTGTTCGGGCAGATCATGCAGGGGGAGATGATCGAAGACCTCGCGGAAGAGTTCTTCGCCTATTGGCACGGCTGGCATTGTTTCGTGGACATGCAAGGCGAGAATCTCGGGCGACAGAACTGCATAGTCGCGCAGGCCAATGGGTGCCCCTTGTGGTTCATCACCGACAACGAAGATCGAACAACTGAGAAGCTGAAGTCGCTCGGCTACCAAGTCACCGATAGAACGGTGCTGACTTACCGGGTAAAGACTGGTGCTCAACCCCCCCATGTCAGAATACTTGTCGCCTCGATAGAACCCGGCTGTTCCTGACTTCAAAGTCATGAAC
>JAGXSL010000058.1 GCA_018333835.1 Lysobacteraceae bacterium | reverse complement strand
CGAACGCGAAGCCTCCATCGTGCTGCTCTGGCAAGAGCGCGATGTGCCGGGCGGTCAAGCCATGCGCACACTCGGCAGCCCGCCGGTTGAGTTGGTCGAGGTGGATGGTCTCCTGCTATCGCGCAGAGCGGCATCCTGACGCCGTACAGGTTCCTTAAAAATCGAAATCACAAGCGCAGTCAATCGCTTATGATCTAGAGTCTCCCCCGCGTGAGCGGGGATCGACCTGTTACCACCACTTTCACCTAACTCGTTCTTATGTCTCCCCCGCGTGAGCGGGGATCGACCCGCCATGTACGAAGGTACGCCGATTCAGGTGAAGTCTCCCCCGCGTGAGCGGGGATCGACCCCCCTCGGCCACCCAGCACACCTTACGCGAGGGGTCTCCCCCGCGTGAGCGGGGATCGACCTGCGCGATGCCACGGCGGAGATGGAACGCACCCGTCTCCCCCGCGTGAGCGGGGATCGACCGCTCATACAGCCACCAAGTGCAACGCCATGCACGTCTCCCCCGCGTGAGCGGGGATCGACCTTGCGCTCGATTACCGTGGCGTACTCCCACTCGGTCTCCCCCGCGTGAGCGGGGATCGACCCGAGACCATTGCAGGCGTCAAGACCTTCTCAGCGTCTCCCCCGCGTGAGCGGGGATCGACCCACCAGCACGCCAGCCGATTGGATGGGGAAAACGTCTCCCCCGCGTGAGCGGGGATCGACCCTGGACGCCCGATTGTGGTTTCCTTTACTTACAGTCTCCCCCGCGTGAGCGGGGATCGACCTCTCGCGGGTGTACGAGGCAGATGCGGGGTTGGGTCTCCCCCGCGTGAGCGGGGATCGACCTGGCGTGGCCCATCATCGTCTGCATCGGCTTATGTCTCCCCCGCGTGAGCGGGGATCGACCTGCAAATACTGCGCCGCGCACGACTTCTGCCACGTCTCCCCCGCGTGAGCGGGGATCGACCTGGGATGCAGATAAAAAGACGTTTCGGGACAAAGTCTCCCCCGCGTGAGCGGGGATCGACCCAACGTGCCGCTGGGCGTGGCGATTGATTACGAGTCTCCCCCGCGTGAGCGGGGATCGACCGTCGTTGATTTGATGGGGATGGGCGCTGCCGTGGTCTCCCCCGCGTGAGCGGGGATCGACCCCAGATCGACGGCACCCTGGCCGCGATTGAAGGGTCTCCCCCGCGTGAGCGGGGATCGACCCGCACCGCCCGATGGCTCGCCGCTTGCGGAAAGGTCTCCCCCGCGTGAGCGGGGATCGACCTCATCGCCACGGTCGGCGCCTACATCGCGGGCAGTCTCCCCCGCGTGAGCGGGGATCGACCCGGGATGTAGCGCAAACGCTCATTGCGGGCAGTGTCTCCCCCGCGTGAGCGGGGATCGACCCCAAAGGCGTATTGAGGGATGAACGGGATATTGGTCTCCCCCGCGTGAGCGGGGATCGACCGTCGTTCCAGCCCACTATCGCATATCCCAGTTTGTCTCCCCCGCGTGAGCGGGGATCGACCCCCAAACACGATCGGGTTTGACGCCTACTCACAGTCTCCCCCGCGTGAGCGGGGATCGACCTGGGGCGGCCATGACTGGACGGGCGCGCGCGGCGTCTCCCCCGCGTGAGCGGGGATCGACCTCCCTGATCCTGTCCAACGCAAGGCGGCAGAGAGTCTCCCCCGCGTGAGCGGGGATCGACCTGCTGCCCGTGCCAGCTTTGACAAAGAGAGCACGTCTCCCCCGCGTGAGCGGGGATCGACCCCGCGAGTACCTGCAAAAGATCGACCGCAGCTTGTCTCCCCCGCGTGAGCGGGGATCGACCCGTCCACGTGTGGCTTGAGCAAGTCGCCACCGGGTCTCCCCCGCGTGAGCGGGGATCGACCCAAGGCCACAGTGGAGTTCCGCGAGACAGTCAAGTCTCCCCCGCGTGAGCGGGGATCGACCCAGACTCGCCGGGTGATCGTAGACCCGAAAAATGTCTCCCCCGCGTGAGCGGGGATCGACCTGGCGCACCGATTGAAGTCTCGTGCGACTTAGGGTCTCCCCCGCGTGAGCGGGGATCGACCCATCCAGACGCTGTTCCCATCGATGTACGGTCGGTCTCCCCCGCGTGAGCGGGGATCGACCTGCCTCAAGCCATGGCCGCAGTGGATACGGTCTGTCTCCCCCGCGTGAGCGGGGATCGACCTCGCACATGGACGACTGAGAGCGAAAAGATAGGGTCTCCCCCGCGTGAGCGGGGATCGACCTTTCTTGCAGGGGAAGCTGCCCGAGCAGACCGGGTCTCCCCCGCGTGAGCGGGGATCGACCTGACAAGCTCGACCGGACCATTTCGGATGGTGCGTCTCCCCCGCGTGAGCGGGGATCGACCTGTTGAGCTTTGATGCAGAAGGTGAATGGCGACGTCTCCCCCGCGTGAGCGGGGATCGACCTCCCTGAATTGAAGTGGGCGAGCATCCGACTTCGTCTCCCCCGCGTGAGCGGGGATCGACCTCATTCGACCGCTGGCTGCGTATGCCGTGCCCGGTCTCCCCCGCGTGAGCGGGGATCGACCCCCCCTGCTGACCGCCAAGGCCAACACCGGCGGGTCTCCCCCGCGTGAGCGGGGATCGACCGCTGACCAAAGCACTGTCCGAAAAGGACGGCGCGTCTCCCCCGCGTGAGCGGGGATCGACCCGGGCGTGATTGCCGTGCACTCGGTGATCTATAGTCTCCCCCGCGTGAGCGGGGATCGACCCTGCGCCGCCAATGGCAGGAAATTGAGTCTCTGGTCTCCCCCGCGTGAGCGGGGATCGACCGCACTTTGGGCCTGCCTACGCACTGGGAAAACGGTCTCCCCCGCGTGAGCGGGGATCGACCCAACCCATGGGTCGGCCTTGCCTTGGCATCGGCGTCTCCCCCGCGTGAGCGGGGATCGACCTGCAGTTCCATCGCGTTAACCGACTCATGGCCGGTCTCCCCCGCGTGAGCGGGGATCGACCTGCAGTTCCATCGCGTTAACCGACTCATGGCCGGTCTCCCCCGCGTGAGCGGGGATCGACCTCGGCCAAAGCCAAGCCACAAGACAAGACCGACGTCTCCCCCGCGTGAGCGGGGATCGACCTCCACTGGAGCGCACACCATGAGCGTAGGAAAAGTCTCCCCCGCGTGAGCGGGGATCGACCTGCGACCCTTTGGGTAAGCGGTACAAGCTACACGTCTCCCCCGCGTGAGCGGGGATCGACCGCTACTGATCCCGCCGCGCTTGTCCATCGAGGCGTCTCCCCCGCGTGAGCGGGGATCGACCTGCGGCCCGTGCCAGCTTTGACAAAGAGAGCACGTCTCCCCCGCGTGAGCGGGGATCGACCCGCCTGCTGGCCGACGACTTGCAAACCTTCGAGGTCTCCCCCGCGTGAGCGGGGATCGACCCGTCTGCACGTATTCCACGGCGGCCAGATGACCGTCTCCCCCGCGTGAGCGGGGATCGACCCGAGGGTTGCCGCGCCTTTGGCTTGGTCTAGCCGTCTCCCCCGCGTGAGCGGGGATCGACCCCGACCGCCTCACAGCGGTACGGCTGCCACTCGGTCTCCCCCGCGTGAGCGGGGATCGACCCCAAACCATCTTCTTTGACCGTGGCGCCGGTCAGTCTCCCCCGCGTGAGCGGGGATCGACCTCGGATCATCCATGTCATCGAACCCGCTTGATGGTCTCCCCCGCGTGAGCGGGGATCGACCCGGTGAACTCGTGCCCGCAGGGCGGCGATGGTTGTCTCCCCCGCGTGAGCGGGGATCGACCCCACACACCGGGTTCGTCGCTGACGTACCGGCGGTCTCCCCCGCGTGAGCGGGGATCGACCCTGGATGTGATCGACCGGATTGTCGAGCTTTACGTCTCCCCCGCGTGAGCGGGGATCGACCCTATCGGGCCGGGGTGTGAGATTGTGATTGTTGGTCTCCCCCGCGTGAGCGGGGATCGACCCGCCAGACCGTACCTGACCACTTGGAAAGCCGAGTCTCCCCCGCGTGAGCGGGGATCGACCCGTGGCCTATCTGCACACCGCCTGACCGATGCAGTCTCCCCCGCGTGAGCGGGGATCGACCCTGAGCAGCAGAGATGGGGCTGTTCGGGGTGATGTCTCCCCCGCGTGAGCGGGGATCGACCTGGGCATTGATGATGCGCATTGGCCCTCACTTGGTCTCCCCCGCGTGAGCGGGGATCGACCCTATCTTGCTTATATTCCCCGCCTTAGCCATCAGTCTCCCCCGCGTGAGCGGGGATCGACCGTCTGTGTCTCGGGCAGGGCGAGAAGTGCCAGCGTCTCCCCCGCGTGAGCGGGGATCGACCTGATCCCGTTTGTCGCCGGGCCAAGTTGTTAATGTCTCCCCCGCGTGAGCGGGGATCGACCGTGTGGTGGCACGACAACGACATCCTGCCATTGGTCTCCCCCGCGTGAGCGGGGATCGACCCGATATGGCCGATTTGCTGGAAACCGGCAAAGCGTCTCCCCCGCGTGAGCGGGGATCGACCCCAGTTTGCCCAACAATCACAGTTCCAAGCCCCGTCTCCCCCGCGTGAGCGGGGATCGACCCCGCTGCGATGGCGGCATAGAAAGCTATCAAGAGTCTCCCCCGCGTGAGCGGGGATCGACCGCAGATGACTGCCTGCGCGAAGGCTTCTGAGGTGTCTCCCCCGCGTGAGCGGGGATCGACCTAGCATATCAACCGGAAGACCTGAAAAACTGTCGTCTCCCCCGCGTGAGCGGGGATCGACCTCATTGGATACACACCGCCATTTAGGCGTTGATGTCTCCCCCGCGTGAGCGGGGATCGACCCGATTTGGCTTTGCCGGTTTCCAGCAAATCGGCGTCTCCCCCGCGTGAGCGGGGATCGACCCCCTGCACAGCCAACGAACTGGCAGACCTGACCGTCTCCCCCGCGTGAGCGGGGATCGACCGCGAGGATGCAACTCCAGTACATCTGCGTCTGGGTCTCCCCCGCGTGAGCGGGGATCGACCTCAGCTAGCCCTTGCACGCGCTCAAGCTGATGAGTCTCCCCCGCGTGAGCGGGGATCGACCCTGATCGGCGGTGCAAAGCACGCAGCCTTCCTCGTCTCCCCCGCGTGAGCGGGGATCGACCTCCATTCGTTTGTCGGCACCTCGGGCACCAGCTGTCTCCCCCGCGTGAGCGGGGATCGACCTCATTTACGGGTCGAGGCGCTGGATGCCCTGTGGTCTCCCCCGCGTGAGCGGGGATCGACCGCTGCTGCCCAGCAGGGTTGGTGCGCTGTTTGCGTCTCCCCCGCGTGAGCGGGGATCGACCTGTCAGCAGAGTCTGACACCATTGTCATCAAGGGTCTCCCCCGCGTGAGCGGGGATCGACCTCCCCTACCGTGGCCGGGCTCACACCCAGCACAGTCTCCCCCGCGTGAGCGGGGATCGACCTGCGGCCGTGACCCAGCAGCAAGCGCCGGCTGAGTCTCCCCCGCGTGAGCGGGGATCGACCGCGCAGGCGG
>JAGXSL010000057.1 GCA_018333835.1 Lysobacteraceae bacterium | reverse complement strand
CCCCCGGCATCGTGCTCCGGCCACAGCAGCATGGCGTCGCCGTAGCTGAAGAAGCGGTAGCGCTGCTGCACGGCGTGGCGGTAGGCCGCCATGATCCGCTCGAAGCCGGCGAAGGCGCTGACCAGCATCATCAGCGTCGATTCCGGCAGGTGGAAGTTGGTGAACAGGGCGTCGGCCGAGCGGATGCGGTAGCCCGGCGTGATGAAGATCTGCGTATCGCCGGCGAAGGGCAGCACCTCGCCGTCGCGCCAGGCGGTCTCCAGTGCGCGGATCACCGTGGTGCCGACGGCGATGACGCGGCCGCCGCGGGCCTTGGCCTGGCGGATCTGCTGGCACAGCTCGGCACCGACGTTCAGCCACTCGCTGTGCATCTGGTGGTCCTTGACGTGCTCGGCGCGCATCGGCTGGAAGGTGCCGGCGCCCACGTGCAGGGTGATGTGGCCGAAGTCCACGCCACGCGCCTGCAGCGCCGCCAGCAGGGCCTCGTCGAAGTGCAGGCCGGCGGTCGGGGCGGCCACGGCGCCGGCGTGCTTCGAGAACACCGTCTGGTAGCGCTCGTCGTCGCGGATGTCCGCCTCGCGCTGGATGTAAGGCGGTAGCGGCATGCGCCCAGCGCGCAGCAGCACTTTGTCCAGCGGCTCGGTGGTTTCGAAGCGCAGCCGGTAGAACTCGCCGTCGCGGCCGAGCACGGTGAGCTGCGTGCCCTCGTCGAGGGTGATCGTGCTGCCGGGCTTCGGCGATTTGCTGGCCCCGACCTGCGCACGCACCTCGTGCGCGCCAGTGACGCGCTCCAGCAGCACCTCGACGCGGCCGCCACTGTCCTTGAGGCCAAACAGCCGCGCCGGGATCACCCGGGTGTCGTTGAACACCATCAGGTCACCGGGCTGCAGCAACGCGGGCAGGTCGCGCACGTGCAGGTCGGCGAGCGCGGACGGCGGCGCGGGCACATGCAGCAGGCGCGAGGCCGAGCGTTCGGCCAGCGGCTCCTGCGCGATCAGCTCGGGCGGCAGTTCGTAGTGGAAATCGGACTTCTTCATCGGAACGGCTTGACAGGCCGACCCTCCAACGGGCGCCTCGCGGCGCGGGCGGGCATTGTACGCAGAGCGAGGACCGAGCGTTCCGCCGCCACGGTAGCGCAGGCCTCCCGGACGGGAGCAGACTCCACCCCCGACCACCGCCACCCTCCCGGAGCCCGCCATGCCCGTCCGCGCCTACGCCGCCACCGCGTCCAAAGCCGCGCTGCAGCCCTTCGAATACGACGCCGGCCCGCTGCACCCGGAGTTCGTCGAGGTGCAGGTCGAGCACTGCGGCCTGTGCCACTCCGACCTCAGCATGGTCAACAACGACTGGGGCAATGCGCGCTACCCGCTGGTGCCCGGCCACGAGGCCGTGGGCCGTGTCGTCGCTGTCGGGCCGGAGGCCAAGCGGGTCAAGGTTGGCGACCGCGTCGGCATCGGCTGGTACGAAAGCAGCTGCATGGCCTGCGCGCAGTGCCTGTCCGGCCACCACAATGTCTGCGGCAAGGCCAGCGGGCTGATCGTCTCCGGCTACGGCGGCTTCGGCGAACGCGTGCGTGCGCACTGGGTCTGGGCCACACCAATACCGGAAGGTGTCGACGCGGCCAGCGCCGGCCCGTTGCTGTGCGGCGGCATCACCGTGTTCGGCCCGATCGCGCACTTCGGCATCAAGCCCACCGACCGCGTCGGCGTGGTCGGCATCGGCGGCCTCGGGCATCTGGCCCTGCAGTTCTTGAACGCCTGGGGCTGCGAGGTCACCGCGTTCACGTCGAGCGAGGGCAAGCACGACGAGGCCATCCGCCTCGGCGCCCACCGCGCGGTGGTCAGCACCGATGCGAAGGCGCTGGCGAAGGAAGCAGGGAAGTTCGACTTCATCCTCGTCACCGCCAATGTCACCCTGCCCTGGGGCGCTTATCTGGGTGCGTTGGCGCCGAATGGCCGCCTGCACTTCGTCGGCGCCGTGCTGGAGCCCGTACCGGTGCCGGCCTTCGCCCTGATCGGCGGGCAGAAGTCGATCAGCGGCTCGCCGCTGGGCAGCCCGGCCACCACCTCGCAGATGCTGGAGTTCTGCGCGCGCCACGAGATCGCGCCGCAGGTCGAGCGCTTCCCGATGTCGAAGATCAACGAGGCCTTCGAGCACCTGCACAGCGGCAAGGCGCGTTACCGCATCGTGCTGGATGCCGACTTCGCCTGATCCTGCAGGCGATCGGTCGCGGCCCGGCGTCAGCCGACGCCCGGCGGATGCCGGGCGTCGCGTTTTCCGCAGGCATCAGACGCGTCAGGCGCGCAGCCGGCGCTTCTCGAACGCCTTGAATACTTCCATGATGACGAGCACCACGACGGCGAAGCCGACAGAGATGCCGAGGCCCTCGAGCGAGAGGCCGGTGGTCGAGAAGAATTTCTGCAGGCCCGGGGTGAACACCACCACCAGCTGCAGCACGACCACGAGCGCGATCATGTAGACCAGCACCTTGTTCGTGCCGAGCGACTGCCGCCAGAAGGGCTCGTAGAAGGAGCGCGAGCTGAAGGCGCGCCCCACCTGCATGAAGGCCAGCGCGGTGAACATCAGCGTGCCCCAACCGATCACCCGCGGGTCGGAGAGCAGCGCGTTGCGCGCGTCCTCGGCGTCGATCTGCAGCATGTTCGGCAGGCCGAGCTGCTGCCACTGCAGGTAGCCCAGGGCCAGCAACAGGAAGCCGATGATCGGGCCGATGATCGCGATGTGGCGACCGACGCCGCGCGAGAAGATGCTCTCCTGCGGCGAGTACGGCGGGCGCCGCATCGTGTTCTTTTCGGCGGCCTCCATGCCCATGCCGAGGCCGAGCAGGCCGTCGGTGAGGAGGTTGGAGAACAGGATCTGGATCGGCTTGAGCATCGCGGCGAGGCCGATCAGCGGCGGGATCGCGACGATCATCACCTTGGCGACGTTGCCCGAGATCGAGAACATCACGAAGCGGCGCAGGTTGTCGTACACCACGCGACCCTCTTCCACCGCCGCGACGATGGTCGCGAAGTTGTCGTCGAGGAGCACCATGTCGGCGGCCTCCTTCGAGACGTCGGTGCCGGTGATGCCCATCGCCACGCCGATGTCCGCGCGCTTCAGCGCGGGCGCGTCGTTCACGCCGTCGCCAGTCATCGCCACGATGTTGCCGAGCTCCTGCAGCGCGCCGACGATCCGCAGCTTGTGCTCGGGCGACACGCGCGCGAAGCAGTTGGCGTTGGGGTCCTTGAGCGCTTCCTTCAGCTCGGCCTCGCTCATCTTCTCGAGCTGCACGCCGGTGACGACGCGACCGTCGTGGGTCGTCATGCCGAGGTCGGCGGCGATGTAGCGCGCCGTGTCCGGATGGTCGCCGGTGATCATGATGGTGCGGATGCCCGCGGTCTTGCACTTGGCGACCGCGTCCTTCGCCTCGGGGCGCGGCGGGTCGATCATCCCGACCAGGCCCAGGAACACGAGCTGGTGCTCGACGTCGGCGGGATCGGTGCCCTTCGGCACGTCGCTTAAGCCCCGGAAGCCCACGCCCAGCACGCGGATGCCGTTCGAGGCCATGCGGCTGTTCGCGGCTTGGATCTTCGCGCGGTCCTCGTCGGTGAGCGGCCGCACCTGCCCGCCGGCGAACACGCGGTCGCAGATCGCCAGCATGTTGTCGGCGGCACCCTTGGTGAACGCGAGGTACGGATGGCCATCGAGGCCCGGCACCATCCCGGCGATCGCCGAAGGCAGGCCGCTCGCGTCCTGCAGCCGGTGCACGGTGGACATCAGCTTGCGGTCGGAATCGAAGGGCACCTCGGCGACGCGCGGCAGCGCGCTCTCGAGCGTCGTGCGGCTGAGGTTGTAGCGGTGCGCCGCGACCACGAGCGCGATCTCGGTGGGATCGCCGACGCCGGAGTTGCCATCGGGGTTCAGGGTCGCGTCGCAGCAGAGCCCGCCGCCGGCGACCAGCGCCGCCATCGCCGGGTCGTTGCCCTGGAACGCGTACTGGCGCTGCTGGGTGTCCAGCTCGATGCGGTTATCCAAGGTCTCAAGCGCCGTCACCGTCATCTTGTTCTGGGTGAGCGTGCCGGTCTTGTCGCTGCAGATCACCGTCACCGAGCCCAGCGTTTCGACGGCCGGCAGCTTGCGGATCAGCGCCTTGCGCTTGACCATCCGCTGCGCGCCCATGGCCAGGGTGAAGGTCTGCACCGCCGGAAGGCCCTCGGGGACGATCGCCACCGCGATGGCGATGGCGATGATCATCACCTCGGCCCACGCTTTGCCCTCGATCACCACGCCGGTGATCGCGACCAGCACGGCCACGATGATCGCGATCACGGCCAGCGTCTTGCCGAGCGTATCGAGCTTCTTCTGCAGCGGCGTCTGCTCGTGCTTGACGCTCTGGATCATCGTCGCGATCTTGCCGAGCTCGGTGCGCATGCCGGTCTCGACCACGAGCGCCTCGCCGCGGCCGTAGCTCGCGAACGTGCCCATGTAGCCCATGTTCTTGCGGTCGCCGAGCGGCAGGTCCTGCCGCGCGAACGCGCCGACGGACTTCTCGATCGGCTCGGACTCGCCGGTGAGCGCCGCCTCCTGGATCCGCAGGTTGACGCTGTCGACGATGCGGCAATCGGCGGGCACCACGCTGCCGGTTTCGAGCTTGACGATGTCGCCGGGGACGAGATCGCGCGAGCTCATCTCGACCACCACGCCGTTGCGCACGACCTTCACCGTCGGCGAGGACATCTGCTTCAGCGCCGCGATGGCCTTCTGCGCGCGGTACTCCTGCATCACGCCGAGCACGACGAAGAGGACGACGATGCTGAAGATCGCGATCGCGTCGATCGGCGGGCCTTCGCCGCCCTTGAACAGCAGGGCGAGCACGCCGGCGACGAGCAGGATCACGATCATCACGGAGCTGATCTGCTCCCAGATGATGTGCCAGATCGTCCGGCCGCCCTTCTCTTCCAGCTCGTTGGGCCCGTACTTCGCGCGACGGGCCTCGGCCTCGGCGGTGGTCAGGCCACCGCGGTCGGCGCCAAGCTCGCGCAGCGCGTCATCGGCGCCGAGGGTGTGCCAAAGCCGACCGTCACCGGAGTTGGCTTTTTTTTGCGCAGGGGTCTCTGTGGTCACGGTGGTCTGGAGGTCTGAGGAGGTGGGTTTTCCTGAGGGCGGCCGCGCGCGCCGAGCAATTGCGATTCGACGATGGTGCGGCGGTAGCGTTCGACCACGGCGCGCCAGCATATCAGATTCGTCAAACCGTGCTCGTCCTCGAGCGTCAGAAACCAGGTGCCGTTGGCGGTCTGCGGTCGCTGCCGCAGGGTGACGAGGCCGGCGGTTCGGGTGCGGCGTGGGGCCTTCAATCGATGCAGCGCGCGGTGGTCGAGGTAGCCGCGGGCGCGCAATTGATGGCGCAGCAGAGCCATCGGATGCGCGTTGAGCGTCAAGCCCGTGCTGGCGTAGTCGGCGAGCGTGGTTTCGCTCATCGTCGGCGGGCGGATGACGAGCCGGCCTTCGTCGGCGGCGGGCAATTCGGAGAACAGCGGCAGGGTGCCTTCCTCGACGCCCGCGATCGCCCAGCGCGCGCGATGGCGATGGCCGGAGAGCCCGCGCAGCGCGTCGGCTTCGGCGAGTGCCGCGCGGTCGCGTTCGTCGAGATCGGCGCGTGTGCAGAGATCCTCGATGTCGCGGAACGGCGCCTTCGCACGTGCCGCCACCACGCGCTCGGCGGCGTCTCGCGGCAGCGTGCCGACTTCGCGCAGACCGAGGCGGATGGCGGGCTGCGCGGCGCCCGCGTCCTCCAGCGATGAGTCGACGCCGCTGAAGCGCACGTCCACCGGCCGCACGGCGATGCCCTTCTTGCGAACGTCCTGCACGATCTGCGCGGTGGTGTAGAAGCCGAGCGGCTGCGCGTTCAAGAGCGCGCAGGCGAAGGCGGCGGGCTCGTGGCACTTCAGCCAGCAGCTCGCATAGGTCAGCAGGGCGAAGCTCGCCGCATGCGATTCGGGGAAGCCGTAGCTGCCGAAGCCCTTGACCTGCTCGAAGATCTTCTCGGCGAAATCCGGCGGGTAGCCGCGCTCGGCCATGCCGGCAAGCAGGCGCGCACGATGGTGCTCGAGGCTGCCGCGGCGCTTCCATGCCGCCATCGAGCGGCGGAGTTCATCGGCCTCGCCCGCGGTGTAGCCGGCGGCGACCATCGCGATCTCCATCACCTGCTCCTGGAACAGCGGCACGCCGAGCGTGCGACCGAGTACGCCTTCCAGTTCCTTCGACGGATACAGCACCGGGTCGATGCCCTGCCGGCGCCGCAGATAGGGATGCACCATGCCGCCCTGGATCGGGCCGGGCCGCACGATGGCCACTTCGATGACGAGGTCGTAGAAGGTGCGCGGCTTCAGGCGCGGCAGCATGGTCATCTGCGCGCGCGATTCGATCTGGAACACGCCCAGCGTGTCGGCGCGCTGGATCATCGCGTAGGTCTTGGCGTCTTCAGCGGGGATCGTCGCCAGTTCCAGATCGCGCCGCCCGCTCGTGCGAAGAAGATCGAGGCAGCGGCGGATCGCGCTCAGCATCCCCAGCGCCAGCACATCGACCTTCAGCAGGCCGAGCGTCTCGAGGTCATCCTTGTCCCACTGGATGATGGTGCGCTCGGGCATCGCGGCGTTCTCGACCGGCACCAGCCGTGAGAGCGGCGCATCGCTGATGACGAAGCCGCCGACGTGCTGCGACAGATGCCGCGGGTGGCCGAGCAGCGCGCTCCCCAGCAACAGCACGCGCGCGAGCAGCGGGCCCTCCGGGTCGAGCCCGCGCTCGGCGCAACGCGCTTTCCACACCTCGAAATCCTCGGCGTGGCCGACCGCGGCGGCGTGGTCGGCATCGGCGGCCTCGGGCATCTGGCGCTGCAGTTCCTCAACGCGTGGGGCTGCGAGGTCACCGCGTTCACGTCGAGCGAAAGCAAGCACGAGGAAGCCATCCGCCTCGGCGCGCACCGCGCCGTCGTCAGCACCGACGCGAAGGCGTTGGCAAAGGAAGCGGGGAAGTTCGACTTCATCCTCGTCACTGCGAACGTCACCCTGCCCTGGGGCGCTTATCTTTCGTCACTCGCTCCGAATGGCCGACTGCACTTCGTCGGCGCCGTGCTGGAGCCCGTGCCGGTGCCAGCTTTCGCACTGATCAGCGGGCAGAAGTCGGTGAGCGGCTCGCCCTTGGGCAGCCCGGCGACCACCTCGCAGATGCTCGAGTTCTGCGCGCGCCACGAGATCGCACCAGAGGTGGAGCGCTTCCCGATGTCGAAGATCAACGACGCGTTCGAGCGCCTGCACTCGGGCAAGGCGCGCTACCGCATCGTGCTGGATGCCGATTTCGCCTGAACAGGGCTGCCGGACCCAGACCAAGCAAGCGCTTGAAGCGGCGGGGGTTACGGGGCCCCGTCGCTGGTGCTAGCATTGCCACAAGTTGTTGTTCCCAAAGAGAAAAACAGCGCCCTGCCCTGCGGCGCTGTTTTCTTTTCCCCCGCAAGGAGTTGCCATGAACCTCGCCGCCCGCCT
>JAGXSL010000056.1 GCA_018333835.1 Lysobacteraceae bacterium | reverse complement strand
GAGCCGTAGCGTCTCGCCCTGCCGCAGACGGGCCTCGCCGGCCAGCGCGCCGCCGGCGGTGGTGAGCCGGAACGGGGCCAGCACGGCCTCCTCCGCATTGCCGCGGACCTCGCCCGCGAGGGTGGCCGACTCGCCGCCGCGGGCGAGATCGAGCGCCAACCCGCCCTGCCAGCCGTCCCAGCCGCCCTGCACGCGGGCCTCGCCGGCGGCTTCCACCCGAACTTCGCCCTCGCCCCAGGCGAGGCCCTCGGCCATGGCCTCGACCTGCACCGTGCCGTCCGCCGGCCGGAAGTGCCCGTGCAGGTCGAGCCGGCCACCGAGCAGGGACAGGGCCAGCGGCTCGGCGTGCAGGCTTTCCCCGTCCCAGCGCAGGCGCGAATCCCGCACCTCCAGCGACAGCTCGCCGTGCCCGACCTGCCCGGACAGGGCCAGCGGCAGGCCCTCGCCGGCGAAACCGGCGCTGCGGCCGCCCCGCAAGGCGAGCCGGGCATGCAGCGGCGCCTGCTGCCCGGCGATGCCCAGTGTCTCTGCTTGCAGGTCCTCGGCGTCGAGGTCCAGGACCCAGCCGAGCCGGGCCGGATCGGCGGCCTCCTGCCACTGGCCGGCGAGCCGCAGGGGGCCACCGGCCCGGCCTTCGAACGTGAAGCGACCGGCCTCGAGATCACCGTCCAGCGACCACTGCCCCTGCAGGCCCTCGCGGCTTTGCAGCCGCCCCTGCCCGCGAGTGGCGAAACGCCGCGGCGGGGCGGTTTCGAACGCGCCATCGAGGCTGCCGGCGGGGCCGTCGATGTGGAAGCGGTCGATCCGCAGGGCGAAAGGCAGTTCGAGCGCCTGCAGGGTTTCCACCCACGAACGGGGCGGCGCCTCCGGACCGTCGAGGCGGACGACCCGCAGGCCCTGCACGCGCAGCAGGCGCAGCCGCAGTTGCGCCGGAGCGAGGCCGGGCCAGCCCGGGCGCAGTTCGAGCCGGTCCACCTCCACCTGCCAGTCCGGGTCGCGGTAGACCAGCCCATGCAGGCGCAGGCCGCCGGCCAGACTGCCCTCGCGAGCTTCGATCACCACGCTGCCGGGCGGCAGGGCCTGCACGAGGCGCTCGAGCAGCAGGTCGCGGCCGGTGCCGGTGGCCAGCAGGAACCAGCCGGCCAGCAGGGCCGCCAGCAGGGTCAGCACGCCGAAGGCCAGCAGGGCCGCCAGCACCCGACTGCGGCGTGGGCCGGCGGTGGCCATCAGAACGCCATCCCGAAGGCGAGGTGCAGGCGCGGCCCGCCGCCCGCCGCGGTGTCCAGGCCGCGGGCGAAATCGAGCCCGACCGGTCCGACCGGCGAGCGCCAGCGCAGGCCGATGCCCACGCCGACCTTGGGGTCGAAGGCGGCGGCGGTGTTGAAGGCGTCGCCGGCATCGGCGAACAGCGCGATGCCCCACTGCTCCCAGGGGAAAAACTGGTACTCGAGGCTGGCCTCGACCCGGTGCAGGCCGCCCACCACCTCGCCGCCGATGCGTGGCCCGACCTCGCGGTAGCCGTAGCCGCGCAGGCTGCGGTCGCCGCCGGCGAAATAGCGCAGCGAAGCCGGGAACCCGGGCGAATCGGGATCACCGTCGAAGGCGGTGGCGGCCAGCGCGACCCGGGCGATCCAGCCATGCCGCGCCTCGCTGCCGGTCCGCCATTGCGCCGCTCCTTCGACCTGGGCGAAGCGCTGGCGCTGGCCCCGTGCCTCGATCCAGCCACCACGCAGGGTCGCCGACCACTGGCCGCCGTCCGCGGCCACCGCCTGCTCGTCGAAGCGGCGATGGGCGAGGTTGAATTCGGGGTAGAGCAAGGTCTGGCGGGCACCGTCGAAGGCTCCGCCGCGCAGGCGCGAGCGCCCGTCCTCGCGGGCGACCACCACGGCGGCGGCGGCGCTCCAGGGTTCGCGCCGGCCCTGCCAGCCGAAGCGCAGGTCGCGGCGCTGGAAGCCGAGCGCGTCCTCCGGCCGCTCCTCGCGCCAGGCGGCCTCGGCCGCGTACCAGCCGGGCAGCCCGTGCAGCGCCGGGATCCGGTACTGGGTCGACGCGGCGTGGCGGCGCGCCGAAGCCTCGGCGTCGGCCCGCCACTTGTGGCCCGCGTCGTTGACCCAGCGGCGATCGACGCCGCCGCGCAGGCCGAGCCCGCTGTCGCTGCCGAGGCTGAGTGCCGCGCTGTAGCGGGTGCGCTTGGCCGGGGTGGTGCGGATGTCGATCGGCACCTGCAGGTCCGGGCCGATCGCCTCCTCGTCGGGCACGACCTCGACCAGGGCGAAGTAGTCGAGCTGGACCAGGCGCTGCTGCAGGCGCTCCAACCGGGCCTGGTGGAAGGGCGCCCCGGGGGTCCAGTCGACCAGCGGATCGAGCCGTCCCGGCCGCAGCACGCCGGGGGAGAAGCGCGCCTCGCCGAGCGCATGGCGCGGGCCGGAGTCCCAGTGCAGGCGGATCGTGGCGCTGCGCGCGGCGCGATCGACCTCGACCCGGGCGACCTGGCGCCGTGCCGCGAAGTAGCCGCGCTCGGCCAGCCGGCGCTCGATGCGGCGCTTGCCGTCCTCGTAGCCGGCGTGCACGAAGACCTCGCCAACGCGCGGCCGCAGGCGCTCCAGTTCGCGGCGGATGAAACGGTCCTCGCCGGCGGCACCGTCCATGCGGACGTCGACCGCGACCACCCGTACCGGCTCGCCGGGATCGACCTCGACCACGATCCGCAGACCGTCGCGGTAGGGCTCGCGGCGGACTTCGGTACGCGCCGCGTAGTGGCCGAAGGGTTCGAGCGCCCGTGCCGCCTCGGCGGGAATGCGCTGCAGCAGGAACTCCAGCCGCGCTGGGCTGAGCCGGGCGAGCTGCGCCTCGTCCAGCCGTGCGAGGCCCAAGGCGGCGCGGACATTGGCGGCCTCGGCCTCGGGCAGGCCGCGCACCAGCACCGCCCGTACCGCCGGCGCCGTCGGCACCGTGGCGGCGGCGAAGGCCCCGTCCGCCGGTACCGCAAGCGCGGCAAGGGTTCCGGCCTCCGGTGCCGCGGCCCGCGCACACGGAAAACCCGCCAGGCTCAACAGGACCAGGGTGGCGAAGGTCCCGGGGCCGCGGCGGGACTGGGCCATGCCCGCCGGCTCAGGCCGCCAGTTGCTCGATCGCCGCGACGGCAGCGAAGCGATCGGACAGGGCCTTCAGCAGCGCCAGGCGGTTGTCGCGGAGGGCGCGGTCCTCGGCCATCACCATCACGCCGTCGAAGAAAGCATCGACCGGCGCGCGCAGCGCGGCGAGTCGGCTCAGTACGGCGACGTAGTCGCGCGCGGCGAGCGAGGCATCGGTGTCGACGAGCGCAGCGACGAGGGCGGCATGCAAATCGCGCTCGGCCGGCTCGATCAGCTTCGATGCGTCGATCGCCTCCGGCAGCGCGCCCTCGACCTTTCGCAGAAGGTTGCGCGCCCGCTTGTTGGCCGCGGCCAGCGCGGTGGCTTCGGGCCGCTCGGCGAAACGCTGCAATGCCGCGATACGCTCGGCGAAATCGGCCAGCGAGACCGGCTTCGTCGCCGCCACCGCCTCGAACAGGGCCGGGTCGAAGCCGCGCTCGCCGAAGTAGCCGCGAAGGCGGTCGAGGATGAAGTCAACGAGCTCCAGCACATCGGTATCGATCGTCCGGCCATCGACGAACTTCGTCGTTACCGCCACGGCATTGAGCTGACCCTGCGATGTCGATGCAAGCATCGCACGCTTCGCCTGATCGACAGCCGCTTCGAGCATGCCGACGAGGTTGAGGTCGAGCCCGCCCTCGATCAGGGTGCGGGCAAGGCCGAGCGCATTGCGGCGCAGCGCGAACGGATCCTTGTTGCCCGAGGGCTTCAAGCCCGCCGCGAAGCCGCCGGCGAGCGTGTCGAGGCGCTCGGCGACAGCGAGCACCTGGCCGAGCCGGGTCGTGGCGATGGCATCGCCGGCGAAGCGTGGCGCATAGGCCTCGTCCAGCGCCACGGCGACGGCGTCGCGGGCCTCGTCGGAGAGTTCGGCGAGTGCCGGATCCTGCGCCGCGTAGTAGCGACCGGCGACGCCCTGCAGCTCCGGGAACTCGCCGACCATGCGGCTCTGCAGGTCGGCCTTGCACAGCAGGGCCGCGACCTGGGCGAGGTCGGCGAAGGCCGGATCGTCGTCGAGCGCGGTGGCGATCGCACGGGCGAGTCGGGCGATGCGCGCCACCTTGTCGGCGTAGCTGCCGAGCTTCTGCTGGTAGGTGACGGTGGCGAGGCCTTCGTTCATCGCCGACAGGCCCTGCTTCAGGTCCTCGTCGAAGAAGAAGGCGGCGTCGGCGAAGCGCGGACGGATCACGCGCTCGTAGCCCTTGCGCACTTCCGCCTCGTTGGTCGACACGATGTTCGCGATGCCGATGAAGGCCTCGGTGAGGCGGCCTTCCGCGTCGAGCACCGGGAAGAACTTCTGGTTCGCCTCCATGGTCGAGATCAGCGCCTCCTGCGGCACGCGCAGGAAAGCCTTCTCGAAGCCGCAGAGCACGGCCTTCGGCCACTCGACGAGGCCATTGACCTGCTCGAGGTTGTCCTCGGTGATCCGCGCCGTGCCGCCAGCCTGCACGGCGGCGGCCTCGACCTCGGCGCGGATCGCCGCGCGACGCTCGTCGGCATCGACCAGCACCTTGGCAGTGCGCATCGCCTCGACGTAGGCGTCGGCGTCGCTGATCCACACGGCCTTGTCGTGCAGGAAGCGGTGGCCGCGGCTCATGCGGTCGGCGTTCTTGCCGAAGGCGGTGAGCGGCACGACATCCGAGCCGTACAGCGCCACCAGCCACAGCACCGGCCGTGCGAAGGCGTGCTCGTGCGCGCCCCAGCGCATCGGCTTCGGGATCGGCATGGCCTTCAGCGCCTCGTCCAGCACCGCCTGCAGCAGGTCGACGGTGCGTGCGCCCGGCTTCACCGAACGGTGGACGAAGCGCTCGCCCTTCGCATCCGTCACGCGCTCGAGCTGGTCCCACGCCACGCCGGCCTTGGCGGCGAAGCCCTCCAGCGCCCTGGTCGGCGCACCGTTCGCATCGAGGCCGATGTTGAGGTAGGGGCCCAGCACTTCCGAGCGCTGCTCGGGCTGCTCGGCGGCTACGCCGTCGATGTGCACGGCGAGGCGACGCGGCGAGTACAGCGTGCGCGCGGCACCCATCGCCACGCCGCGCTTGGCGAGTCCTTCCGCGATGCCCTTGGCGAAGGCCGCGGCCAGTTCCGGCAGCGCCTGGACCGGCAGTTCCTCGACGCCGAGTTCGATCAGCAGGGAGGCGCTCATGCCGCGACTTCCTGCGCGTCGAGGCCGAGCCGGGCGCGTTCGCCCGCATCCTTCACGCCGGGAAAGCCGAGCTTCTGGCGCTGCGCGTGGTAGGCCTCGGCCACCGCACGGGCCAGCGTGCGCACGCGCAGGATGTAGCGCTGGCGCTCGGTCACCGAGATCGCACGGCGCGCGTCGAGAAGATTGAACGAATGCGAGGCCTTGCAGACCTGGTCGTAGGCCGGCAGCGGCAGGCTTAAGCTCACTAGCTTCAGCGCCTCGCGCTCGCAGGCATCGAAGCGATGGAAGAGTTCGGCCACGTCGGCGTGCTCGAAGTTGTAGGCGCTCTGCTCGCGCTCGTTCTGCAGGAACACATCGCCATAGCTCACGCCGCCTTGCGGGCCGCGCGTCCAGATCAAGTCGTACACGTTGTCGCAGTCCTGCAGGTACATGCACAGGCGCTCCAGGCCGTAGGTGATCTCGCCGGTCACCGGGCGGCACTCGAGGCCACCGGCCTGCTGGAAGTAGGTGAACTGCGTCACCTCCATGCCGTTCAGCCACACCTCCCAGCCGAGGCCCCAGGCGCCGAGCGTCGGCGATTCCCAGTTGTCCTCGACCAGGCGCAGGTCGTGCACCTGCGGGTCGATGCCGAGCGCTCGCAGCGAGCCGAAGTAGCGCTCGACGATATCGTCGGGGTTCGGCTTCATCACCACCTGGTACTGGTAGTAGTGCTGCAGGCGGTTCGGGTTCTCGCCGTAGCGGCCGTCGCCGGGGCGGCGCGAGGGCTGCACGTAGGCGGCGTTCCAGGGCTCGGGGCCGAGCGCGCGCAGGAAGGTGGCCGGGTGGAAGGTGCCGGCCCCGACCTCGAGGTCGAGCGGCTGGATCAGCACGCAGCCCTGCTCCGCCCAGTAGGCGTTCAGGCGGGTGACGAGTTCCTGGAAGGTGGGGGCGGACATCGGGCTCGACGCGGGAAAAACAAGGCCGCAGTATAGCCGCGGGGTCCGTGCCGGCCGGGATCGCGGGCCCGCCTTCCGGCCGCCTGCAAGGCCGGGCCACCGTCGCTTCCTTCCGCCCACGCCTTGAACCTGCCCGCTCCGTTCCTGATCCTCGAGACCGGCCGCCCCGTGCCCAGCCTGCGGCGGTATGGCCCCTTCCCCCACCTGATCCGCACCGCGGCGGGACTCTCGCGCCACGAGGCGCGCTTCGTGCCCGTGCTCGACGGCCACGCCCCGCCCGACCCGCGCGGCTTCGCCGGTGCCATCGTCACCGGTTCCGCGGCGATGGTGACCGATCGCGAACCATGGTCGGAGGCCACCGCCGACTGGTTGCGGCGAGCGGTCGAGCGCGGCCTGCCGGTGCTCGGCATCTGCTACGGCCACCAGCTGCTGGCCCATGCCCTCGGTGGCGAGGTCGACTGGAACCCGCAGGGTCGCGAGATGGGCACGGTGGCCATCGAACTCCACGGCAGCGCCCGCGCCGATCCCCTGTTCGCCGCCCTGCCGGAGCGTTTCGCGGCGCAGGCGACCCACCAGCAGTCGGTCACCCGTCCACCGTCCGGCGCCGTGGTGCTGGCGCGCTCCGTTCTCGATGGCTGCCAGGCCTTCCGCCATGGCGAACACGCCTGGGGCTTGCAGTTCCACCCCGAGTTCGGCGTGGTGCACATGCGCGGCTACATCCACGCCCGACGCGAAGCACTTCGGCGCGAAGGTCATTGCCATGCGCGGATGCTAGAGTCGGTCCGACCCGCCCCGGTGGCGCGCTCGGTGCTGCGGCGTTTCGTCCGCCACGCCCTGGCCCGCCGCCATGCCTGACCCCCTCGCCCCCTTCGACATCCGCTCGCCATGAACCCACGCTGGGTCGGTTTCTTCGCTCCCTTCCGCTGGCTGATCGCCGCGCTCGACGTCGGCCGCCACCAACCCGGACTGCTGCTCGGTGCCGTGGCCTGCGTGGTCGCGGTCGAGGTCGTGCCCGGCATGCTGGCCCAGGCCGGCGGCCCGGCCTCGACCACCACGGTCGTACTGATGCAACTCCTCGGCCTGCTGGTCGGCCTGCTCGTGGCACCGGTGCTCAAGGCCGGGGTCTATGCCGTGATCGATGCCGGCGAGCGTGAACAGCCGTTGGGCTTCGACGCGGTGTTCGCGGGCTTCAGCGATGGCCGCTACCCGGCCCTGGTCGGGGTCAGCGTGCTCGGCCTGCTGCTGTTCGTGGCGATCGGCCTGGTGATGGTGCTGGTGGCGGCACTCACCGGCGCCGCCGGCGACCTGCCGGGCATCGCCGCCTGGATGGAGCAGGTGCAGGCCCTGCAGGCCGAAGCCGGGGCCGGCACGCCGGTGCCGCCGGAGCGCTTCCCGCCGCTGCCCGAGGGCCTCGTCGGCCTGATGCTGCTGGGGCTGGCCTTCGCCCCGCTGCTGCTGGTGGCCGGACTCACCAGCGCCTGGGCCCTGGTCGGGGTCGCGCTGCGCGGCCTGGGGCCGCTTGCCGCGCTGCTGCTGGCCCTGCGCGCCGCCGTCGTCAACGCCCCGGCGGTGCTGGTGTTCATTCTGGTGCTGCTGCTGCCCGGTCTGCTGCTGGGTGGCCTGCTCGGCCTGCTGCTCGGTGGATTGGCGGCGCTCGCCGGGCTCGCCGGTGCCGCGGTGGGCCAGATGGTGATGGCCTTGCTGCTGCTGGGTGCGATGGTGCTGTTCAGCGCCGTGTTCTACGGCTTCCTCTGGCAGGGCTGGCGCGCCGCCTGCGATCCCGGTGCGCAGGGCCCGGCCACCGCCGGACCGCCGCCCGCGGACGCGGGCAGCGCGGACGGCCGCTTCGAGGCCTGAGCCGGGGGCCAACTCCGCATCTGCCCGGCTGCCGCTTGGGACCCCACAGCGGCAACGACGATCCCGTTTCAGAGGGCGTGGTCAGTTTCCTCCGGGTGGTCGTCGTGGCGCTCTTTGTTCCCCCTCAAAATTCCGACGCATGGTTCCAAGGGCAGCGTCAAGACCTGGGCGGGGATCGACGCCCAGATTCGGTTGGCCGCGCGAGAAACGCGCGGCGTTGATCTGTCCAAGTATTTCATGTGCACGAAGCCCGGCCAGTGCGCTTTCCGTCGGGTCAAGCTGATACAGGAGATCGGTGGCTCCGTGCCTCAGACTCGCCAACCAGTCACCACGCATTTCCTGGAGTCGAAAATAGGCCTCCGCTTCGATCGGATTCCGCCTTGAACCGCCCCGGCTTTTCCGGAGGCTGTTTTCATTGAGTCACGCCGCTTTGGCGTAACCGCTGGTTTCGGCGTAGAACGCCGCTTCTGCTTCCGCTGGGGGAATGTAGCCGATCGACCCCAGCAGCCGCTTCGTGTTGTACCACTGCACCCAATCGGCCACCGCCCATTCGACGTCCTCGCGACCTCGCCAGGTCTGCCGGTGGATCACCTCGGTCTTGAACAGGCCGATCACCGTCTCGG
>JAGXSL010000055.1 GCA_018333835.1 Lysobacteraceae bacterium | reverse complement strand
GGCCGCCGCCGCCCCCAGCCGTGCGGCTCGCCGTGCCTGCACGCCCTGCGCAGTCTCGGCCTCGCGGGCGAGGCGGGCGCTGCGCTGCCGGTAGCGTTCGCGCGCGGCATCGGCGCTGGCGCGGCGCTGGCGCTCGGCCTGCACCGCGGCGGCGGCGGCGCGGAACCCGGCCGCCAGCGGCAGCGCGCTCGGGCAGACGGCGTCGCAGGCGGCGCAGCCGGTGCAGGCGGAAAGGCCGAGTGCCAAGGCTTCGTCCACGGCCCCGCGCCGCAGCGTGGCGTGCAGGGCGAGCGGGTCGAGCCGCACCGGGCAGGCCGGCTGGCAGTCGCCGCAGCGGATGCAGGGCCGCGCCATCGCCTTCAGCGGCCGTGGAACACCGGCTTGCGCTTGTCGAGGAAGGCGCGGGTGCCCTCCCGCATGTCCTCGGTGGCGAAGACGGTGGCAAAGCCCAGCGTCTCGTAATCGAGCCCGGTGTCGATCGCCGCCTCGCCGCCCAGCAGCACGGCATCGAGGATGCCGCGCAGTGCCTGCGGCGCGGCCGCGGCCAGTTGCGCGGCCAGCGCCTCGGCCGCGGCCTCCAACTCGGCCGCCGGCACCACCCGGTGGACGAGGCCGAGTTGCCGTGCCCGCTCGGCGTCGATCGGCGCGCCGAGCAGGCAGAGCTCCAGCGTCGCCGCCCGCCCGACCAGGCGCAGCAGGCGCTGGGTGCCGCCGAAACCGGGGATCAGGCCGAGGTTGACCTCGGGCTGGCCGAGCTTGGCGTTGTCGGCGGCGATCCGCAGGTGGCAGGCCATCGCCAGTTCCAGCCCGCCACCCAGGGCGAAGCCGTGGATGGCGGCCAGCACCGGCTTGCCGAGGCGCTCGATGCGGGTCATCAGGGCCTGGCCGTGGCGCGAGAAGTCGCGTGCCTCGACCGCGCTCAACCCGGCCATGGCGGCGATGTCGGCTCCGGCGACGAAGGCCTTGGGGCCGGCGCCGGCGAGCAGCACGACGCGCACCGCCGGGTCGGTCGCCGCCGCCGCGAAGGCGGCGTGCAGTTCGTCGAGCGTGGCGCGGTCGAGCGCGTTCAGCCTTTCCGGGCGGTTGATCGTGATCCGGCGCACGGCGCCGGCATCGGAAACGAGCAGGGTCTCGAAGGCGGGCAGGGTCATGTCAGTGGCGATTCAGGGCCTTGGCCGCTATTCTACGTCGCCCTCGGGGCCGCAATCGGCCCCGTTTCCGTTCCTGCGCCGCCCCGTGCCGCCGATGGCCTTCCCGTGCCGCCGATGGCCTTCTGGAGACCTTGATGATCGTGCGTATCCTTGCCACTGCCCTCGCCGCCGCCGTTGCCACGGCCGTGACCGCCCAGACCCCGGCCGCCACCCCGACGGCCCCCGCCGCCTCGGCCCAGCCGGCGGCACCGGCCGCGCTGCCGCGGCCCGACAAGAACACCCTGAGCTACACGCTCGGCTTCGACGTCGGCAAGGGCATCAGCGATGCCCGCGTCGAGGTCGACTTCAACCAGGTGCTGCGCGGCATGCAGGACGCCTTCAACCGCCGCAACCCGGCCTTCAGCGAGGAGCAGATGACCGCCGCGCTGGCCTGGATGCAGCAGCAGGCGATGGCCCAGGCCCGTGCCGAGTTCGAGCGCATGGCGCGCGAGAACAAGCAGCGCTCCGATGCCTTCCTCGCCGCCAATCGCGCCAAGCCAGGCGTCACCGTGCTGCCCTCGGGCATCCAGTACCGCGTGATCGACGCCGGCTCCGGCGCTCGTCCGACCGCCAACAGCGAGGTGCAGCTGCACTTCCGCCTGTCGCTGCCGACCGGCCAGGAACTCGGCAACACCTACGCCACGGCCGATGCCCAGCCGCCGACCTTCCGGGTCGACCAGTTCCCGGTGCAGGGCGTGCGCGAGGTGCTGCCGCTGATGCCGGCCGGCGCGCGCTGGGAGGTGTTCCTGCCGCCGGAGAAGAACGTCAACCCCGAGGGCCGCTCGATCGGCGGTCCGGGCCAGGCGCTGGTGTTCGACCTGCGGCTGGTCAGCGTCCGCTGACCGCCCGGGGCCGGGTCGCGCCAACACCTGACGGCCGTGGTGCTGCCGGAGCGCGAAGCGCGGGCGGCGGACTGATGGTCGCCGTCGGCGACCTGCGGGCGGTGCTGCACGCACCCGCGCGGGTGCCCGACGGGCCGCCCCGGAACCTGCCGGAACTGGCCGACCTGCTGCCCGCGGCGCCACTGCGCCCGGCCGCCGTGCTGGTCGGCCTGCGCGAACACCGTTGCGGCCCGCGGGTGCTGCTGACCCGGCGCCAGGACGCGCTGCGCCACCACGCCGGCCAGATCAGCTTCCCCGGTGGGCGGGTCGATGCCGGCGACAGCGGCCCGTTGGCCGCCGCCCTGCGCGAGACCATCGAGGAGGTCGGCCTGCCGCCGGCCGCCATCGAGCCGCTGGGCTGGCTCGATCCCTACGCCACCCTCACCGGCTTCCACGTCTTCCCGCTGGTGGCGGCCCTCGACCCGTCCGCCGTCCTCGAGCCCAACCCGGACGAGGTCGCCGAGGCCTTCGAGGTGCCGCTCGACTTCCTGCTCGATCCGGCCAACGCCCTGCCGGTCACGCTCGAATGGCGTGGCCGCGAGCGCCGGCTGGTCGAGTTCCACTGGGGCGGGCACCGCATCTGGGGCACCACCGCGGCCATGCTCGTCGACCTGCGCGATCGCCTGCGCCACGGTGGCTGAATGGCCGAGTGCCGCTGCCATCGGACTGTCATTTCCGGTCGACAGGCTTGAGGGTCAATTCGTGCGGAGGCAGGCAATGGTGGGTGTGGCGATCAGGGTTCGTGGGCGTGGGCGTCGACTGGCGGGCGTGGCCGTCATGGCCGGGTTGTTGTTCGCGGCCCTGCCCGCGCTCGCCACCACGCGGCTTTGCCTTTCCGGCTCCAACACGGTCGGCGAGCACCTCGCCCCGGCCCTCGTCAAGGCCTGGGCCGAGCGGCAGGGCTGGCGGCTCGCGAACGAGTCGCGACCCGCGCCCGACACCACCCAACTCGTGTTCGCCGGCGACGCCGCGGTGCAGGTCGAGGTGCGCGCGCAGGGCACCAGCAGCGGGTTCGCCGCGCTGCGCGACGGCCAGTGCGACATCTGGATGGCCTCGCGGTCGGCACGTCCCGCCGAGGTCGAGGCCGCCCGTGGCATCGGCCGGCTCTACGAGCGCGGCCAGGAGCACGTGCTGGCGCTGGACGGGCTGGCGGTCATCGTCCACCCCTCGAACACGGTGACGGCCCTCACCGTCGCCCAGGTCCGCGATCTCTTCGCCGGCCGCCTGCGCGACTGGTCGCAGGTCGGTGGCCGCCCCGGGCCGGTCACCCTGCACGCCCGTGACGAGGCCTCCGGCACCTACGACACCTTCCGCAGCCTGGTGCTCGGCGAGACCGTACTGGCCCGCACCACGCTGCGCTACGAATCGACCGACCGCCTCGCCGCCGCGGTCGCCGCCGACCCACGGGCGATCGGCGTGGTCGGCCTGGCCGGCGTCGGCCGCGCGCGCGCGGTGGCGCTCTCCGACGAGGGCACCCGGCCGCTGCCGCCCAACACCCTCGCGGTCGCCACCGAGGACTACCTGCTCTCGCGCCGCCTGCTGTTCTACACCGCCGCGCAGCCACGCGCCGAGGTCAAGGCCTTCATCGACTTCGCGCTCGGCCCCTCGGGCCAGGCGGTGGTCCGCGAGGTCGGTTTCGTGCCGCAGGAGGTCGCCGCCTTCGCGGTGCCGCCGCCCACCCACCCGGAGAAGCGCGAGATCGTCGCCGGGGCGCGCCGCGTCGGCCTCAACTTCCGTTTTGGCGAGGGCATCGCCCTGCTCGACAACAAGGCGCTGGAGGACGTGGAACGGTTGGCCCAGTTCCTGCGCCGCCCCGGGCAGTCCGGGCAGGAGATCGTGCTGGTCGGTTTCGCCGACCGTTCGGAGATGTCGCCGTTCGCCGCCATCGCGCTCAGCAACGACCGCGTCGATCTGGTGGCCGATGCCCTGCGCCGGCAGGGCCTGCGCGTCGCCCGCCAGCGCGGGCTGGGGCAGATCGCCCCGGTCGCCAGCAACGCCACCCCGCAGGGCCGCGAGCGCAACCGCCGGGTCGAGGTCTGGATCCGCCCGGTGGCCGGCACCGCGGCCGCGCCGCGGGCCGCGCTCACTTCCGCAGGCGGCTGACCAGCGCCTGCAGGGCCTGCTGCGTCGAGGCGGCGTACCACTGCTCGACGAAACCGGCCAGTTGCTCCGCGCTGAAGCCGGCCAGCGCCGCGTGCAGGTCGGCGCGGGCGATCGCCCGCGTCGCCAGCAAGGGCTCGCGCGGCAGCGGCGCCAGCGCGGCGAACCACTGCAGCGCCTGCTCGACCACCACCTCGGGCTCGGCCAACTCGTCGACCAGGCCGATGGCGTGCGCCTGCTCGGCCTCGACCATCGCCCCGGCCACCATCAGCCGCTCGGCGCGGTGCGGCCCCACCACCCGGCGCAGCAGGGCCTGGATCGCCTCCGGCACCACCAGCCCGACCTGGGTCTCGTTCAGCCCGATGCGGAACGGCCCGCGCGCCATCACCCGGTAGTCGCAGCACAGCGCCAGCACGCAGCCGCCGGCCGGGTTGTGACCGCCGATCGCGGCCACCACCGGCACCGGGCACTGGGCGATGGCGCGGGCGGCGGCGAAGAAGCCCGACCACGCGGCGCTGAGGCCGGCGCGGTCGAGTCCGAGCAGGTGCGGCACGTCGAGGCCGGCGGAGAACACCTTCGGGCCACCGGACAGCACCACGCCCTCCACGTCCGCCAACGCGGTCGGCGCGAAGGCATCGGCCAGCGCCGCGAGCAGCGCCGGGTCGAGCGCGTTGACCGGCGGGCGGGCGAGGCGGATCTCGCGGATCGTGCCGTGGGCGATGCAATCCAGCATGGTGGGGCTCACAGGGGGCGCGTACCGGGGGCTCTGGGACGAAACTTAGCCGTCACTCAGCTGCAACCGCCGCTCGATGCGGTCGATGCGCTCTTTGAGCTTGTCCACGACGTGGCGGTCTTCGATGATCTCGGAGTAGTTCAGCCCTTCATCGCGGGCGACGCGGGCCACCGCGAGTTCGATCCGGCCCAACCGGGACAGGATTTCACCGTCACGATCCCGTGCCGCCGATTGCTCGGCCTGGATCTTCTTCAGGGTCTCAAAGATCAAGTTTTCGATGTTGCTGGCCATGATGATGACTCTACGCCGCGGGGGTACCGAGGGCAAGGTTGCGCGTGTGTCGGACGCCGACCTCGGCGTGTCGATCTGCGCGGCCGCAGTTACCAGGTCGAATCGATCCTTCTGCCACGCGCGGTAGATGGCGTCCGGCCAGCCGTGCGGCGACAGCAATGCACTGAGCAGCACATTGGTGTCGAGGAGTCCTGCTGCCCCCGCACTGGGGACAGGACAGCACGCCGCTCCCCCCATGTGGGGGGGGCGGCGCTGGAGCGCCGAGCTTCTAGGTCCATGGACGGACGCCACCGGCCGTGAGGCCGGGACTAACCCGCCTCTTTCTGGTGCCGGAAGGCCAGAACATGCACCGCATCGTCGGCAGGTTCGTGGCGGTACAAGGCCACATAGCCGGAATCGCCGAAGGCAATCACCAGCTCGCGCAGCTCGGGCATTTCAGGGAACGGCCGGCCAATGTCCGGGGCCGTCTCCAGCAGCAGGAATTGCTGCTCGATGGCCTGGCCGGCACGCCTGGCGGCGTCCGGTGCCTTGCCGGCCAGAAACTGCCGGCATCGTTCCAAGCCTTCCGCCGCGCCTTCGGTGACGATCACCCGTGGCACTCGGGCACCGCCCTCTCGTCATTGGTGCCCCAGGTGTTCAACCAGGTGCGAACCTCCTGGCCGGTCAGGTGGCGGCCGGTTTCCTTGTAGGCCGCCCAAGATGCCAAGGCTTCCTGTTTGAAGCTCTCGCGGGCTTCTTCGCGCTCGACGTACTGCTGGATCGCTTCGAGCATGATCCAGTGGGGCGAGCGGCGGCGCTGGCTGGCGAGGTGCTGGACGCGACCTTTCAGCGTGTCGTCGATCTTGAGAGACGTTGCCATAGCGGCTTCTTATCACATGGTAATACCTAGTGATAATAGCCGCTCCATGCCTCCGAGTCCACCGGCATTTCAGTCCAGCCTCAAGCCTCTACAAAGCCCACGGGGCCGGTTGCCCGGCCCCGTGTTCCTGCTTCCGCGATCCCGCCTCAGAACTCGCCGCGCAGGCCGATCCCGAAGCGGTGGCCGACGACGCCGGTGCTGCCGACCTCGACCTCGGCATCGGCGTGAAGCGTCCAGTCGTCGTGGAACTCGTGGCCGAAGCTGAACCCGGCAAGGCCCAGGTTCCGGCGCACATCCTGGCCGCGAGCGGTGAAGCCGGCCGGGCTGCCGACGAAGCGCGCCGCGAAGGCGGTTTCATCGTCCGACAGGAGCCGCTGGTAGCGGACCTGGGCGGCCAGCCAGGAATCGTCCCAACGCGCCGTGTGGCGCAGCCCGATCTCGGCGTGCGTCGCGCCCTGGGTGTCCTCGGCGGCCACCAGGCCCAGCGCCCCGCCCGTCTCGGCGAACGCGCCCTGCGTGTAGCGGGTGTGGCGCAGCGCCACGAAGGGGCTGGTGTCGCCCGCCAAGCCGGCCTCGATCCGCGCCTGCCAGACCCGATCCTCGCGGCTGGTGGCGAGCGCATCGCTGCCCGCCACGCGGCGCACATCCACATCCAGCCACTCGTGCGTCAGGCTGCCCAGGACGTAGCCGCCCGCCAGCGCGGTGCGGCCGTAGACGCCCGCCAGCGTGCGATCCGCGTCGAACCGGCCCGACACGGCACCGAGGTCCGCCCGCGCCTCGCCGACGCCCAACACGCCGCCGACGACCGCACCCCCGAGGACACCATCGACGCCGGCCAGCACCGTGGTGCCGGTGGTGTCCGCCGAGACGAAGCCGGTGCGCTCGAACTCGCCGCGCCCGTGGGCGATGCCGAACCAGCCGCCCGCCTCGTCCACCCCCTCAAGGCCATCCAGACGGCCCGAGAGCGCACGCGCCACCTGGTCGCTGGTGCCGAGCAGGGCGTTCCGCGCCGTGCCGTGGACCTCGCCGGAGAGCGCCTGCAAGCCGGCAAGCGATTTGGTGGCGTCGTTCTCGGTCAGGAGCGCGTTGGCCGCCCGCAGGAAGTCCCGGCTGACGAGTCCCGCATCGGCCGCGGCGAGTGCCGCGTCGAAGTGCCGCGCCCCGTCCAGCGTGCTGCCGGTGCCGCCGTGGGCGGAAGCCACCACCGCCGCCGACTTGCGGGTGAGGTTGACCGACACCCGGTTGGCGGTGTGGGCCAGGGTGCCGGTGAACATCAGCCCGGCCTGGAAGGTCGCCCGCTCGAACGCGCCGGTGATGCTGCCGGCTTCGAGCAGGGTCTCGGTGCCGCCGATGGTGTGGCCGTCCCGCGGGGCCAGCACGTTCGCCGTGCCGGCGAGCGTCGCCCGGCCGGTGACGATGAGCGGCCCGCCGATCTGCAAGCCCGTGGTGCTGCCCGTGAGTGCAGCGAAGTCGCCGGTGATCCGGCCGCCGCGGCTCTCGAAGGTGGCCCCGGAACCGACCGTGACGTTCGAGGTCAGCGAGCCGCCGTTGAGGGCCAGGGTGCCGCCCTGCACGCGGGTCGCCCCGGTGTAGCGGTTCTGGCCGGTCAGCACCAAGGTGCCGATCCCGTCCTTGGTGAGGCCGCCCGGCCCGTCGATGTCGTGCGCCCAGGTCCAGGAGCCGGCACGGTTCACGTTGGCGGTGACATCGCCGAAGGCGAAGCGCGCCGGGCCGCGGATGGCGCGCTCGGCATCCACGAGGCCCCATCCGAACAGCGGATCGACGCCGGGATCGCCGAGATCGCGGGCGGTGGTGAGCAGGGTGAGTTGCAGGAGGTCGCCCCCCATCCACGGGAACGCCTGCGAGGTCAGGGCAGCCACGCCGGCGACGACGGGGGTGGCGAAGCTGGTGCCCGCCATGTTCACGATCTCGCCGCGGTGGTTGACGCTGGTGACGCGCCCCGGAGCCACCAGGCACCACTGGGCGGCAACACCGCACCGGCTGGAGTAGTTCGCCAACCAAGTGGAGGGCCGGCCCTGCGCGTCCACATCGATCGCCGCAACCGCCAGCGTGTTGCGAGCCACCTCGGGGAAGCGGGCCGGCATCGCCGCCGTGCCGTTGGGCTGCGAGTCATTGCCGTTGTTGCCCGCCGACCACACGAACAGGGCATTGGCCGCCAGGGCCTCGGGGGGGGAGGTAGCTGTCGATCATCCCCCGCACAGTCAGGATCGAAGGATCGAACGGATTGGTCCCGAAAGAGAGGCTGAAGATGCGCACGCCGGCCGCGATCAGGTCACGCATCGCCGCTGTCATGATCGGATCGCCCGCGCAGCTACCATCGCTGTCCCGGCAAATGCGGGCGATGTGCAGGCTCGCCGCGGGTGCCGTGCCGCCGCGGAAACCGCCCGCGACGCGCCCCCCCACGATGTGGGCGATGCCCGTGCCGTGGCCGCGAGCATCGTCCACGGACGGGTCGGCGAAGATTGGGCTGGCGGGATCGCTCGGCAGGTAGTTGCGGAAGGAGGCAATCGCCCCCTGCATGGCCGGCAGGCTGCGGGTCGCCCCGGTATCCAGCACCCCCACGCCAACCCCCGCGCCAGTGAAGCCCGCGGCGTGCGCCCGGTCCGCGTTGACCGGCACGACATGGTTGTCCACCCGGCCGGTGTAGCGGGCCGGAGGCGGCGGCGGGGCCACGGGCGGCGGCGGGGTCGGCGGCTGCACGACCGGCGGCGGGGCCTCCGGGCGGGTGTTGCCACCGCCACCGCAACCGGTGAGCAGCAGGGCGGAGGCGATGGCAGCGGCAAGCAGGGCGGGGCGAAGGGGCATGGCAGTCATCCTTGGCGGGGGAGGGGGCGGTCAGGTCAAACCGGACGCAAGCCTACAAGAACGAAACAAGCTCGCAAGGCTCGGCAATCTTGTGGCATGGTCAAAAGCTGTGGCGGCGAGGATGGCCCGTCGCAGGGCATCGAACGGCGGCTCCGGATCAACGACCGCCCACCTCGCAAGCAGCGCGGATTCGCTCGGGCAGGGGGATGGACTGCCCGCTGCGATCGACCCACACCATCACCGTGTGGCCGTCGGCGTAGAGCACGCCGTCTTGCGTGGCGCTCTCGACGCGGTGGCCGAGGGTCAGGCTCTTGGTCCCGAGCTTCTCGGCATGCAGGGTGATGCGCAGCCGCTCCGGCCAGCCGATCGGGCGGCGGTAGTTCACGGTGGCGGCGGCGAGGATGGGCGCACAGTCGACGGCGGCCCAGTCCGCGGCGAGGCTCCGGAACCAGGCCACGCGCGCCTCCTCGATGTAGCGCAGGTAGCTCGCGTTGTTGACGTGGTCGAAGGCGTCCATGTCGCCCCAGCGCACGTCGAGCAGGGTTTCGGAGAAGCGGGGATCAACAGTCTTCATGCCACGGATCGTCGTGCAGGATCGTCTCGTAGTTCTGCCCGCCGTAGAACACGCCGATGATGGAAACCAGATCGCCAGTCACATCGAAGGCGATCACTGCGTGCTTTTGGTAGTTCGTGATGCGCAGGCCGGGCCGCACATCGTCGCGCATGGTGCCGCGCAGCGGGAACGTGCGCAGGCTTTCGCAGTAGGTGACGATTGCCTCGGTGTAACGAGCTGCGACGTCGGGCGAGGCCGCCGCTGCGATGTAGCGGTACAGCTCCGCAAGCTGCTCTTCGGCCTCGGGCGAGAAAACGACCGCGTGGCTCATCGAGCCTTCGCATGCTCGGCCGCCAGGCGGGCGCGTACCTGGTCGGCGGTGACGGCGCGGGAGGGATCAGCTTTCAGTGCGTCATAGGCCGGGCCAACCTGGCTGTGAAGCCAGGACTCGATGGCTCGATCACGCGCGAGTAGTGCGCGCAGGCCGTCGCGGATGACCTCGCTTTCGCTCGCGTATTCCCCGGTCTTGACCTTCGTTTTCACCACGTCAGCCATATCCTTCGGCAGGGTGATGCTCAGCTGTTGAGTGGTTCGCATGGCTGCCCCCAGTCTTCAAAAGGATTAAATCCTACTCGTGCGCCCGGCACAAGGCCGACCTCCGGCGGTTGGGGCGGGCCTGCCGGGCTGCGGCGGTGTTCAACAGACGAGCGAGGAAGCGGCCGGTGTGGGAATCCGGGTGCGCGGCGATCTGCTCCGGCGTGCCGGTGGCCACGATGCGGCCACCGCGGTGGCCACCCTCGGGGCCGAGGTCGATCACCCAGTCGGCGGTCTTGACGACGTCGAGGTTGTGCTCGATCACCACCACGGTGTTGCCGTCGTTGCGCAGCTTGTGCAGCACGGCCAGCAGGTGCTCGATGTCGGCGAAGTGCAGGCCGGTGGTGGGCTCGTCGAGGATGTAGAGCGTGCGGCCGGTGTCGCGGCGCGACAGCTCCTTCGAGAGCTTGACGCGCTGCGCCTCGCCGCCGGAGAGCGTGGTCGCGCTCTGGCCGAGCTTGATGTAGCTCAGGCCCACGTCCATCAGCGTCTCCAGCTTGCGGGCGATCGATGGCACTGGTTCGAACAGCTTGAGTGCATCCTCGACGGTCATCTCCAGCACGTCGTGGATGCTCATGCCCTTGTAGCGGATCTCCAGCGTCTCGCGGTTGTAGCGCTTGCCGTGGCAGACGTCGCAGGGCACGTAGACGTCCGGCAGGAAGTGCATCTCCACTTTGATCAGCCCGTCGCCTTGGCAGGCCTCGCAGCGGCCGCCGCGCACGTTGAAGCTGAAGCGGCCCGGTGCGTAGCCGCGGGCGCGTGCCTCCGGCACCTGCGCGAACAGCTCGCGCAGCGGCGTGAACAGGCCGGTGTAGGTCGCCGGATTCGAGCGCGGTGTGCGGCCGATCGGCGTCTGGTCGATGTCGACCACCTTGTCGAACAGGTCCATGCCGATCACCTCGCGGTGCGGTGCCGGCGTCGCCCCCGAGCCGTTCAGCTCGCGCGAGGCGAGCGCGTACAGCGTATCGTTGATCAGCGTCGACTTGCCCGAGCCCGAGACACCCGTGACCGCCACGAACAGGCCGGCCGGGATTTCCAGGTCGACATCCTTCAGGTTGTTGCCGCTCGCTCCCAGCAGGCGCAGCCACTGGCCCTTGCGCGGTGGCTGGCGGCGCTCCGGCACCTCGATGTGGCGTGCCCCGGAGAGGTACTGGCCGGTGATCGAGCGCGGCGCGGCGATCAGGTCGGCCACCGTGCCTTGCCCGACCACCTCGCCGCCGTGGACGCCGGCGCCGGGGCCGATGTCGACCAGATGATCGGCGAGCCGGATCGCGTCCTCATCGTGCTCGACGACGATGACGGTGTTGCCGAGGTCGCGCAGGCGGGTGAGGGTGCCGAGCAGGCGCTCGTTGTCGCGCTGGTGCAGGCCGATGCTGGGCTCGTCGAGCACGTACATCACGCCGACCAGGCCGGCGCCGATCTGCGAGGCCAGCCGGATGCGCTGCGCCTCGCCGCCGGAGAGCGAATCGGCCTGGCGGTCGAGGGTCAGGTAATCGAGGCCGACGTCGACGAGGAAACGCAGGCGCTCGTGGATCTCCTTGACGATCTTCACCGCGATCTCGCCACGCCAGCCGGGCAGGGCGAGCGTGCTGAAGAAGGCCATGCAGGCATCGACCGGCAGCCGGGCCACCTCGGGCAGGTTGCGGCCGTCCACGAAGACATGGCGCGCCATGCGGTTCAGGCGCGCGCCGCCGCAGTCGGGGCAGGGCCGGTCGCTGATGTACTTGGCCAGTTCCTCGCGCACCGTCTGCGATTCGGTCTCGCGGTAACGGCGCTCCAGATTGGGCAGGATGCCCTCGAAGGGATGCTTGCGCGGGCTGCGGCCGCCGGCTTCGGTGAGGTACTGGAAGGCGATCGGCTCGCCGCCGGAACCGTGCAGCACGGCGTGCCGGGCCGATTCCGGCAGCTCGCGCCAGGGCGTGTCGACGCTGAAGCCGTAGTGCCTGGCGAGGGCGGCGATCAACTGGAAGTAGTAGGCGTTGCGGCGGTCCCAGCCGCGCACCGCGCCGTTGGCGAGGCTGAGCTCGGGGTGGCCGACCACTTTCGCCGCATCGAACACCTTCGTCATCCCGAGGCCGTCGCAGGTCGGGCAGGCACCCATCGGCGAGTTGAACGAGAACAGCCGCGGTTCCAGTTCCGGCAGCGAGTAGTCGCAGTGCGGGCAGCCGTATTTGCTGCTGAACAGCTGCGTCGCGGCCGCGGGATCGTCCATGTCGACGACCAGAGCCACGCCGTCGGCCAGCTTGAGCGCGGTCTCGAAGCTCTCGGCCAGCCGCTGCTTCAGTTCCGGCCGCGGCTTGAAGCGGTCGACCACGGCCTCGATCGTGTGCTTCACGCGCAGCTCGAGCTTCGGCACGGCGTCGATCTCGTGCACCACGCCGTCCACCCGCACCCGCACGTAGCCCTGCGCGCGCAGGGCGTCGAACACCTGCGCATGCTCGCCCTTGCGGTCGCGGACCACCGGCGCCAGCAGCATCAGGCGCCGGTCCTCCGGCATCGCCAGCACCGTATCCACCATCTGGCCGATGGTCTGCGCCTCCAGCGGCGCGTCGTGCTCGGGGCAGCGCGGCGTGCCGACGCGGGCGTAGAGCAGGCGCAGGTAGTCGTGGATCTCGGTGATGGTGCCGACCGTCGAGCGCGGGTTGTGCGAGGTCGACTTCTGCTCGATCGAGATGGCCGGCGACAGGCCCTCGATGTGGTCGAGGTCGGGCTTCTCCATCACCGATAGGAACTGCCGGGCGTAGGCCGACAGCGATTCGACGTAGCGGCGCTGGCCTTCCGCGTAGATGGTGTCGAAGGCGAGCGAACTCTTGCCCGAACCGGACAGGCCGGTGATCACGATGAGCTTGTCCCGCGGCAGGTCGAGATCGACGTTCTTCAAGTTATGGGTGCGGGCACCGCGCAGGCGGATCTGGTCCATCGGGGCTGCGGCTCGGAGGCAATCCGGTAGCATAGCCCGTACCTGTCATCGGGCCGTGACCCCCCCGGCCCGTGCCGCGGTGGTGCCCCGGCGAGCCGGGCCGGCCGGCCCCGGGCCTCCCTGGCCTGAACGGCCACTCCGCACCACGCCGCCGGGCCGTCGCTCCGGCTTGCATCGGGGGCAACCGCCGGCGCATAATCCTCAGTTCCCAAGAAGAACTACACACGAGGAATCGCAGCAATGTACGCAGTGGTCGTCACCGGCGGTAAGCAGTACCGCGTGATGCAGGGCGAAACCCTCCGCGTCGAGTTGATCGACGCCGAGCCGGGCGCCAGCATCGAAATCAAGGACGTGCTCCTGGTGGGCGATGGTGAGAAGATCACCGTCGGTGCCCCGCAGGTCGCGGGCGCCAAGGTCACCGCGACCGTCAAGGGTCACGGCCGCCTGGAGAAGGTCCGCATCGTCAAGTTCCGCCGCCGCAAGCACCATCGCAAGCAGATGGGCCACCGGCAGCACTACACCGAACTCGAGATCACCGGCATCTCGGCCTGATCCGCGCGCTTTGAGGAGAACACGTCATGGCAAGTAAAAAGGGCGTCGGCTCGACCCGCAACGGCCGCGATTCCAACCCGAAGTACCTCGGGGTCAAGATCTTCGGCGGCCAGGCCGTCGAAGCCGGCAACATCATCGTCCGCCAGCGTGGCACCGAGTTCCATCCGGGCGCCGGCGTCGGCATCGGCCGCGACCACACGCTGTACGCGCTGGTCGACGGCAAGGTCGATTTCTCGGTGAAGGGCGCCAACAAGCGCCGCACCGTGAGCGTGGTCGGCGCCGAGTAATCGGCCCGCGACGCGGTCCCGGCCTGCCGGAGTCGCCGCCCGCCACGCGATGCAACACCCGACGCTCCGCCCCGGCGGGGCGTCGTCGTTTCTGGCGCCGCCGCATCCCCGGGGCCGGCCGCCGCACCCCAGGAGTTCCCCATGAAATTCGTCGACGAAGCCGAGATCGCGGTCCACGCCGGCAACGGCGGCAACGGCTGCATCAGTTTCCGCCGCGAGAAGTTCATCCCGCTCGGCGGCCCGGACGGCGGTGACGGCGGCAACGGCGGCAGCATCTGGCTGGTCGCCGACGAGAACCTCAACACCCTGATCGACTTCCGCCACCAGCGCGTCTACCGCGCCCAGCGCGGGCAGAACGGCATGGGCCGTGACATGTACGGCAAGGCCGGCGAGGACGTGGTGATCCGCGTGCCGGTGGGCACGACGGTGTGCAACGTCGCCACCGACGAGATCATCGGCGACCTCACCGTGCACGGCCAGAAGCTGCTGGTGGCGAAGGGCGGCGACGGCGGCCGCGGCAACATCCACTTCAAGACCTCGGTGAACCGCGCCCCGCGCAAGGCCACGCCGGGCTGGCCGGGCGAGGAGCGCGTGCTGCGGCTGGAACTCAAGCTGCTGGCCGACGTCGGCCTGCTCGGCTTCCCGAACGCCGGCAAGAGCACCTTCATCCGCGCCGTCTCGGCGGCGACGCCGAAGGTGGCCGACTACCCGTTCACCACGCTCTATCCGAACCTCGGCGTGGTCAGCGTCGAGGCCTTCAAGAGCTTCGTCATCGCCGACATCCCGGGTCTGATCGAAGGCGCAGCGGATGGCGCTGGCTTGGGCGCGCTGTTCCTGCGCCACGTGCAGCGCACCCGATTGCTGCTGCACCTCGTCGACATGGCGCCGATGGACGAGGGCGTCGATCCGGTCGAGCAGGTGCGCGCCATCGAGCACGAGCTGCGCAAGTACGACCCGGCCATGCTGGAAAAGCCGCGCTGGCTGGTGCTGAACAAGGCCGACCTGCTGGACGGGGAGGAAACCGCGGAGCGCGTCGCCGACATCGTGCGGCGGCTCGGCTGGACGGCGCCGCACTTCGTCGTCTCGGCGATCAGCCGCGAAGGCACGCGCCCGGTCATGCTGAAGGTGCAGCAGTTCTTCGACGAGCTGAAGCACCAGGCGGCGGAGGCGGCCGAGGACGCGGCCTGGGCACAGCGCAACGCACCCGGTGCCGTGGACGTGACGCCGCCACCGAAAGCGGGCGAGGGCGGCTGAGCCGGTTCGCGGCATCGTCGGGGGATCATCATGGAATTCAAGGACTACTACGCGGCGCTCGGCGTCGAACCGGGTGCCGGCGACGCCGAGATCAAGCAGGCCTTCCGCCGGCTGGCCCGCAAGTACCACCCCGACGTCAGCAAGGAAAAGGGGGCCGAGGACCGCTTCAAGGCGGTCAACGAGGCCTACGAGGTGCTGCGCGACCGGGAGAAACGCGCCGAATACGACGCGCTGCGCGCCGCCGGCCATGCTCCGGGCGCGACGTTCCGCGCCCCGCCTGGCTACCACCGGCGCTCCGGGCCTGCCGGTGCCGGGCCCGAGGCCGGCGCGGCCTTCAGCGATTTCTTCGAGGCCTTCTTCGGGGCAAAGGCACGCTCGCGGCGCGCCGGCCCGGGGCGCGGCGGTGCGAAACCGGAGGCACCCTCCGGCGACCAGCGCCTCGCCTTCGCCGTGCCGCTCGAAGTGGCCTATGCCGGCGGCACTCGCCGTGTCGAGGTCGACGGCCGCGGCTTTGAGGTCAAGGTCCCGGCCGGCATCCGCGCCGGGCAGGTGGTCCGCCTCGCCGGCAAGGCGACGGGCGGGGGCGACCTGCTGCTGGAGGTCGAGTACGCCCCGCACCCGCAGTTCGAGGTCGACGGCCGCAACGTACTGCACGTGCTGCCCCTGGCACCCTGGGATGCGGTGCTCGGCACCACGGTCACGGTGCCGACCCTCGGCGGGCCGGTGGAGCTGAAGGTGCCGAAGGATTCCGACGCCGGCCGCAAGCTGCGCCTCAAGGGCCGTGGCCTGCCGGGCGAGCCGCCGGGCGACCAGATCGTCGAGATCGAAATCACCGCGCCGCGCCCCGAGAACGAGGCGCAGCGGGCGCTCTACCGGCAGATGGCGCTGGCCTTCGGCGGCCTGACCTGAGCCGCTGCCGCCGCCGAGGGTGGCGCGGACGGCCCCGGCGGCTTCAGCCGCCCAGCGCGTTGCGGATGGCCTCGCCGAGCTGGGCTTCGGTGAACGGCTTGGTGATGTAGGCCTTCGCGCCTTGGCGCATCCCCCACACCTTGTCGGTCTCCTGGTCCTTGGTGGTGACGAGGATGATCGGGATGTGCCCGGTCTCCGGGTCCTTGGCGATGGCGCGGGTGGCCTGGAAGCCGTTGAGGTTCGGCATCACCACGTCCATCAGGATCAGGTCGGGCTTCTGCGATTTCGCGGCATCGACGCCACCGGCACCGTCCTCGGCGGTGATGGCCTCGTGGCCCAGCTTCTCGACGATGCGCTTCATGCCGAGCAGCTGGGAAGGCGAGTCGTCGACGATGAGGATGCGTGCCATGGGGCTCTCCAAGGATTCGTCACGGATTGTAAACGCGGTTCCCGTCGCCGGGGCAAGACCGCCGTCACAGGCCGGGGCCGCCGCCGTCCGGCCGGACCAGGGTGCGGCCGCGCGAACGGCCCGCCAGCATGGCGTCGAACACCGCCGGCAGGCCCTCCAGCCCGATCTCGGCGGTGGCGATGGCGTCCAGACCGGCGGGCTTCCAGTCCGACGAAAGGCGGCGCCAGACCTCGTCGCGGAGCTCGCGGGCGGTGCCGGCCGAGGCCACGCCGAGCAGGGACACCCCGCGGATGATGAAGGGCATCACCGTGGTGGCGAGTTCGTGCGTTGCAGCAAGCCCGGCCGTTGCGACATTGCCGTAGGGCGCGGTGTGCGCGAGCAGGGCGTGCAGCATCGGCCCGCCGACGTTGTCGAGGCCGCCGCCGAAGCGCGCGCTGTCCATCGGCTTCGTGCTCGAAAGCGCCTCGCGGCCCAGCACCTCGCTGGCACCCAGCGAGCGCAGCCAGTCGGCCTCGCCGGCCTTGCCGCTGATCGCATGCACGGCATATCCGGCCTTCGAGAAGATCGCGATGGCGAGGCTGCCGACGCCGCCGGTGGCGCCGGTGACGGCCAGCGGCCCGAGTTCGGGCGTCTGCCGGTTGTCCTGCATCCGCAGCAGGGCGAGGCCGGCGGTGAAGCCGGCGGTGCCGAGGATCATGGCCTCGCGCAGGGTCAGGCCGGCCGGCAGCGGGATGGCCCAGCGCGACTCGAGGCGTGCGTAGGCCGCGTAGCCGCCATCCCGGGTTTCCGAGAGCCCGCAGCCGGTGCACAGCACCGCGTCGCCTTCCTTGAAGGCCGGGTCTCGGCTCTGCACCACGTGGCCGGCGACGTCGATGCCGCCGACCAGCGGGAACCGGCGCAGGATCTTGCCCGTGCCGGTGCCGGCCAGCGCATCCTTGTAGTTGACCGAGGAGTACGCCGCCTGGATGACGATCTCGCCGGGCGAGAGCGTATCGAGCGCGATGTCCTCGACGCCGCTGCGGTGGCCGGCGGCGTCGCCGTGGATGCGGAAGGCGGGGAAGCGGGCGGGGAGCATCAGCGTTTGATGTCACCCAGAGCGGCTTTGATCTTCTGGTCGGTCTGGTACTGGCTCACGGCATAAGCCGCCCAGATGGCGGCGGGTACCCAACCGATCAGGGTGATCTGCAAAAACAGGCAGACGAACCCGGCGATCGGTCGACCAATGGTGAAAAAAGCCAGGAAGGGCAGGAGAATGGCGACAAGAAGGCGCATCGGTCAGAACTCCGCGACGTTGGTTGGATGATCGGAGCGTACGTCAGTTGACCTTGTGGATGGCGCGTTTGTGCAGGGCCATGGCGGCGTCGTGCACGGCCTCGCTCATCGAGGGATGGGCGTGGCAGATGCGCGCGAGATCATCCGCGCTGCCCTTGAACTCCATGGTCAGCACGCCTTCGTGCACCAACTCGGAGACGTTGGCACCGACCAGGTGCATGCCGAGGACGGTGTCGGTTTCCTCGTGCGCGATCACCTTGACGAAGCCTGCCGGCTCGGCCATCGCCACGGCGCGACCCACGGCCGCGAAGGGGAAGGTGCCGACCTTGTACGGGATGCCCGCGGCCTTGAGTTCCTCCTCGGTCTTGCCGACCCAGGCGATCTCCGGCTCGGTGTAGATGACCCAGGGGATGGTGTCGAAGTTGACGTGGCCCGGCAGGCCGGCGATGAGTTCGGCCACCGCGATGCCTTCCTCGAAACCCTTGTGCGCCAGCATCGGGCCACGCACGCAGTCGCCGATCGCCCAGACGCCCTCGACGCCGGTGAAGCAATGGTCATCCACCACGATCCGGCCGCGCTCGTCGAGCTGCACGCCGGTGCCCTCGGCCAGCAAGCCCTTGCTCGCGGCACGGCGGCCGACGGCCACCAGCAGCTTGTCGAACACCAGGGTCTGCTCGCCCTTGGCGTCGCTGTAGGTGAGGTGCACCTCGCCCTTCTTCACTTCCGCCTTCGTGCACTTGGCACCGAGGCGGATGTCGAGGCCCTGCTTGGTGAATTCCTTGTGCGCCACCTTGGCGACGTCGCGGTCGACCACGGCGAGGAAGTCCGGCAGGCCTTCGAGCACGGTGACTTTCGCGCCGAGGCGGCTCCAGACGCTGCCGAGTTCGAGGCCGATCACGCCGGCGCCGATCACGCCGAGGCGCTTCGGCACCTCGGTGAAGTCGAGCGCGCCGACATTGTCGACGATGTGGGTGCCGTCGAACTTGGCGAAGGGTAGCTCGATCGAATCCGAGCCGGCGGCGAGGATGATGTGCTTGCCCTCCAGCGTGACCTCGCTGCCGTCGTGCTGCTTCACCAGCACCTTCCTGCCCGGCTGCAGCTGGCCGAAGCCATAGAACGCGCTCACCTTGTTGGCCTTGAACAGCGCGGCGATACCGCCGGTGAACTGCTTCACGATCTTGTCCTTGCGACCGATCATGGTCGGGATGTCGATCGCGGCGTCCGGCGCGCTGATGCCGTGCTCGGCGAAGATGTGGCCCATGTTCCACCATTGGCGCGAGCTGTCGAGCAGCGCCTTCGACGGGATGCAGCCGACGCGCAGACAGGTGCCGCCGAGGGCGGGTTTGCCGTCCTTGCCGAGCGCGGCGTCGATGCAGGCGGTCTTGAGGCCGAGTTGGGCGGCGCGGATGGCCGCGTGGTAGCCGGCCGGGCCGGCGCCGATCACGACGACATCGAATTGTTCGGACATTTTGCGCTCCTCAAAGCCCCAGCAGCATGCGGTGCGGGTTTTCCAGCTGGTTCTTGATGTCGACCAGGAACTGCACCGCGTCCTTGCCGTCGATGATGCGGTGGTCGTAGGACAGCGCGATGTACATCATCGGCGCGATCACCACCTGGCCGTTCTCGGCGATCGGGCGCTCCTTGATGGCGTGCATGCCGAGGATCGCGCTCTGCGGCGGATTGACGATCGGCGTGCTCATCAGCGAGCCGAAGGTGCCGCCGTTGGTGATGGTGAAGGTGCCGCCCTGCAGGTCCTCGAGGCCGAGCTTGCCGTCGCGCGCCTTCTTCGCATAGGTCGCGATGGCCGACTCGACATCGGCGAAGCCCATGCGTTCGACGTTGCGCAGCACCGGCGTGACCAGGCCCTTGTCGGTGGCCACGGCGATCGAGATGTCGGCGTAGCCGTGGTAGATCACGTCGTCGCCATCGACCGAGGCGTTGACGATCGGGAAGCGCTGCAGCGCGTTCGCCGCGGCCTTGGCGAAGAAGCTCATGAAGCCGAGCTTGATACCGTGCGCCTTCTCGAAGGCCTCGCCCTGCGCCTTGCGCATGGCCATCACTTCGCGCAGGTTGACCTCGTTGAACGAGGTCAGCATGGCGATCGAGTTCTTCGACTCCATCATGCGTTCGGCGATGCGCTTGCGCATGCGGGTCATCGGCACGCGCTCTTCCGGGCGCGCGCCGCCGCCCTTGGCGAAGTTGACGAGGTCTTCCTTGGTCACCGCGCCGCGGCGGCCGGTGCCGGCGACCTCGGCCGGGTTGATGTTGTTCTGCGCGGCGTAGAAGGCCGCTCCCGGCGGCAGGCCGGCATCGGCCTTGGCGGCAGGCGCTGGGGCGTCGGTCTTGGCGGCCGGCGCCGGAGCATCGGCCTTGGCGGCCGGCTTCGGGGCATCGGCCTTGGCGGCGGGTGCCGGGGCGTCGGTCTTGGCGGCCGACTTCGGGGCGTCGGCCACCGCCCCTTCCTCGACGAGGATCAGCAGCTGGTCGGAGTTCACCGTGTCGCCGACCTTGACCTTCAACTCCTTGATGACGCCATCGACCGTCGACGGCACTTCGAGCACCACCTTGTCGGTCTCCAGGTCGACCAGGTTCTCGTCGCGGCGCACGGCATCGCCCACCTTTTTGTGCAGGGCGGCGATGGTGGCGTCGGAGACGGATTCGGGCAGCGGCGGAACCTTGATTTCAGTGGCCATGGCGGGTGTTCTCGGTCGAGGGTCGGGTCGGGGTCGTGCTGGTGGCGGCCGGAAGCGGGGATCGTGCGGTGGGCGGGTCGGGGCGGGCGTCGGGCTTCACTCGGCCACCGCCAGCACCTGCGGGCCGGCCAGGGCGGCCTCCAGCAGGGCGGCCTGCTCGAGGTTGTGCTGGGCGAGGTGGCCGCAGGCGGGTGCCGCGGAG
>JAGXSL010000054.1 GCA_018333835.1 Lysobacteraceae bacterium | reverse complement strand
CGCGCCACCACCTGGCCCTCGGTCGGCCACAGCCATTGCCCGGGGCGGAACCCCGGCCCGCCGGCGGGAGCCTGCGCGGCTGGCGGCGCTTCGGCGACGGCGGGCGGAGGCGCGGCTTCGACGGGCGCTGGTGCCGGCCGTGTCGCCACCGGGGTGGCAGGCGCAGGTGCACCGACCGGGCCGCGCGGGATCGGCGGCGGGGTGGCCGGCTCGGGACGTGGGTCCGGGCGGGCCGGTTCGGGCGCACGGCCGGCCACCGTCGCCGGCGGACGCTGGCCGGCGGGCGGGGTGAGGCGCAGCAGTTGCCCGGGGCGGATGACGAAGGGCTCGGCGATGCCGTTCCAAGCCGCCAGCGCGCGCCAGTCGAGGTTGTTGCGGAAGGCGATGCCGTAGAGCGTGTCGCCGGCCTGCACCCGGTGCACGGCCACGCCCATCGCCGGCGCGGAGGGCGGCACGGCGCGGCCGGCCACGGGTGCGGGTTCCTCGCGCACCACCGTGGTGGTGGTCGCGCAGCCGCCCAGCAGCAGCGCCAGCAGGGCGAGGACGGGCAGGCGCGGGGGCATCATGACAGGCCCGGAAGCAGGGGGACGAACACCACGCCGCCGAGGTCCTCCTCGACGAGGCCTCCGTCGACCCGGCGCAGCCGCAGCAGCCGCTGGCTGCTGCCGGCGCCGACCGGCGCGACCAGGGTGCCGCCTTCGCCCAGCTGGTCCAGCAGGGCCGGTTCCAGCGCGGCACCGCCGGCGGTCACCATGATGGCGTCGAAGGGCGCGTGCTCGGCCCAGCCGAGGCGGCCGTCGTCGTGGCGCGAACGCACGTCGAGCCCCAGCTGGCGGAAGCGCCGCCGTGCATCGCGCAGCAGTTCCTCGATGCGCTCGACGGTGTGCACCTCGAGGCCGAGCGTGGCCAGCACCGCGGCCTGGTAGCCGCTGCCGGTGCCGATCTCCAGCACGCGCCTCGGCAGGCCGTGCTCGACCAGGGCTGCGGTCATCCGCGCCACCACCCAGGGCTGCGAGATGGTCTGGCCCCGCCCGATCGGTAGTGCGGTGTCCTCGTAGGCGCGGCTCGCCAGTGCCTCGTCGATGAACTGGTGCCGCGGCAGGGTGGCCATCGCCAGCAGAACCCGCTCGTCGGCGATGCCCTGCTCGCGCAGGCGCTGCACCAGCCGGTCGCGGGCGCGCTGGCCGGTCATGCCGAGGCCGCGCGCCGCCGGTTGCAGGGTGAGCCGGGCCGTCATGCGCGGTGCAGTCCCCGGGCCAGACCGTCGACCCAGCCCGCCACCGTCTCCAGCGCCTGGTAGCGGGTCAGGTCGACATGGATCGGGGTGATCGAAACGCAGCCGCGGCGGAGCGCGTCGAAATCGGTGCCGGGGCCGGCGTCCTGCTCGGGACCGGCCGGGCCGATCCACCACACCGGCCGCCCGCGCGGGTCGGTCTGCAGCAGGCAGGGTTCGGCGCGATGGCGGTGGCCGAGCCGGGTCACCTCGAAGCCGGCCACTTCGTCCCAGGGGCGGTCCGGCACGTTGACGTTGAGGATGGTGTCGGCCGGCAGCGGATCGGCCAGCAGCCGGGCGATCAGCTCGACCGCGACCCGGGCCGCGGTCTCGAAGTTCCGGCCCTGGTGGTCGACCGTGACGAGCGAGACGGCGATCGCCGGCAGGCCGAGGAAGCGCCCTTCCATGGCCGCCGCCACCGTGCCGGAGTAGATCACGTCGTCGCCGAGGTTGGCGGCGTTGTTGATGCCGGACACGACGATATCGGGCAGCACGTCGAGCAGGCCGGCGAGCGCCAGGTGCACGCAGTCGGTGGGCGTGCCGGCGACGCTGATGGTGCGCGGATCCAGCACCTTGGCGCGGATCGGGGCGTCGAGGGTGAGCGAATTGCTGGCCCCGCTGCGGTCGCGGTCGGGGGCCACCACGGTGACCTCGTGGCCGGCGGCCCGGAGGCCGGCGGCGAGGGCCTGGATGCCGGGCGCGTCGACGCCGTCATCGTTGCTGACCAGTACGCGCATGGAGACTCCGGGATCGGGAGGACCATGATAGCCAAAGCCGATGCCGGTCCGAAGACGTCGTCTTGCCTGACAAGGACTGCCGCCCGCGATGCGGCACCGACGGCCGCTGCGCTAGCCTTCCGCCATGCCTCCGGATCGCCGCCCCCGCCCGGCCGCCCCGCCCCCCGCTCCGGCCGGGGACGATGCCTTGTTGTTCCGCGAGGCGATCGGCCCGGTGCGTCGGATCGAGGCCGAGGCACCGGCCGCGCGGCCACCGAAGCCGCGGCCGGACACCCGCCGCCACGACGAGGACGAGGCCGAAGCCCTGCGCGAGTCGATGCGCCAGCCGCTGGACGCGCTGGCCTACGCCATGGGCGAGGTGCTGGAGTTCCGTCGCGACGAGCTGCCGCCGCAGACGCTGAAGCGCCTGAAACGCGGCGAGTTCGCAGTGCAGGACGAACTCGACCTGCACCGGATGCGCGTCGACGAGGCCGAGGCCGCGCTGCGGGTCTTCCTCGGCGAGGCGCGGCGCAGCCAGTTCCCCTGCGTGCGGCTGGTGCACGGCAAGGGCCTGCGCTCGGAGGCCGGCCCGGTGCTGAAGGCGCTGGTGGACCGCGTGCTGCGCCATCGCGGCGACGTGCTGGCCTTCGCATCCGCGCCGGCGGCGCAGGGCGGCACCGGCGCGACGCTGGTGCTGCTGCGCGGGCATTAATCGCCGCCGGATTCCCCGCACAGGCAGGCCAGCACGGCGGTGGCGTAGCTGCCCGCCGGCAGGCGGAAGCGCAGTTCCAGCGCGTCCGCCGCGGTCCACGCCCAGGCCAGGCCCTCGGCGCGGGCGCGCAGCGCCCGGCGCTCCTGCGCCAGCCCGGCGTCCTCAAGGCCCCGGCAGAGGTCCGGCTCGGCGGCGGCGACGGCCGCCTCGAGGGCCTGCGCCTCGCCAGCCGTGCGCAGCGCGCCGCGGCCCCACAGCGGCCCCGTCGGGTGCAGGTCGAAGGCGGCCACGCGCGCTTCGAGTTCGGGCGTCAGCGGCTCGGGGCCGAAGACGCTCTTGCGGCCGTCGAGCATGAACACCTCGCCGTCGATGGCGCGCGCCCAGCGGCCGTCGGCGACGCGGGCCTCGAGCACGCGGTTGAACAGCTCGGAGCGCGCGGCCGAAAGCAGCATCGAGCGGGTTTCGCGGCCCACTTTCGCCCCCGCGAACATGCGCCGCGCCTGCCCGACGTTGTCGCCAAAGCGACCGAAGCGCTGCACACCGAAGCGGTTGGGTACGCCGCAGCGGGCGATCGCCTGCAGGCGCGCCTCGACGGCGGCGCGCAGCCTGTCGTCCGGTGCGCTGCCCTCGGGGCCGCGCAGCTCGCGCAGGGTCAGGGTGAAGGCGTTGCCGGCGAGGCCGCCGCGCGGCAGCTTGCGCGCGTGACGCGTCGACTCCAGCACGCGCAGGCCCTCGTCCTCGAGTGCCTCGCGAGCGGGCGCATCGCGCCCGGGCAGGTGCACGGTGAAGCGCTGCCGCGTCACCGCCTGCTTGTCCTTCAGGCCGGCATAACCGATCGCCACCGGCGGCACGTCCGCCCAGCGGCACAGGCGCTGCACGACATCGGTCGTCGCGAGGCCGCGCTTCTCGATCCACAGCAGGAGGTGCTCGCCCTGCCCGCTCGCCGGCTCGGCGGCGATCTCCTCGACGACGAAATCCCAGGGCGTGGCCTTGACGCGCGCGGCGAACAGGGCCGGACCGAAGGGCGAGGCGCTCACGCCCGCTCCAGCAGCACCACCGCCATCGCCGCCAGGCCTTCCCCGCGGCCGGTGAAGCCGAGCTGCTCGGTGGTCGTGGCCTTCACCGAGACGGCATCGAGCTCGAGGCCGAGATCGGCGGCCAGGGTCTCGCGGATGGCCAGCGCATGCGGCCCGACCTTCGGGCGCTCGCCGACGACGGTCGTATCGACGTTGCCGACGCGCCAGCCGCGCTCGGCGGCGAGGGCCACGCAGTGCGCGAGGAAGCGCCGCGAATCGGCACCCTGCCAGCGCGGGTCGGAGGGCGGGAAATGCCGGCCGATGTCGCCCAAGGCAAGTGCACCGAGGATGGCGTCGCAGAGGGCGTGGATCAGCACGTCGCCGTCGGAGTGGGCGACGATGCCCTGCGTGTGCGGCACACGCACGCCGCCGAGCATGACGTGGTCGCCGGGGCCGAAGGCGTGGACATCGAAGCCCTGGCCGATGCGGATGCGCGTGCTGGTGGTGCTGGCCATGCGGGAACCTCAGGCGCGGCCGTCGCCCATGCGACGGAGGATGGATTCGGCGACGGCGAGGTCCGCCGGCGTGGTGATCTTCAGGTTGTCCTCGCTGCCCTCGACCAGCAGTGGCTTCAGGCCGAGGCGCTCGATGGCCATGGCCTCGTCGGTGGCGATGACACCCGCCCGCTCGGCCGATTCCAGCGCACGCAGCAGGCTGTCGCGGCGGAAGGCCTGCGGCGTCAGCGCCCGCCACATCGAGCCGCGCGGCACCGTGGCTTCGACGCGGCCGTCGTCGCCGGCCCGCTTCAGCGTGTCGCGTACCGGGGCGGCGAGCAGGGCACCGACCGGATCGGTCTTGAGCGCGGCGAACAGGCGCGAGAGGTCGAGCGACTTGACGCAGGGCCGGGCGGCGTCATGCACCAGCACCCAGCCCTCGGCCGGCACCGAGGCCGGCAGGGCGCGCAGGCCGGCCAGCACCGAGTCGGCGCGCTCGGCTCCACCGAGGCAGGTGAGTACCGGCTTGTTCTCCAACTCGCGCCAGCCGGGCCAGCGCGGGTCGTTCGCCGCCAGCACGACCATCGCGCCGCTCACCGCCGGGTGCGCCAGCAGGGCGCGCAGGGTGTGCTCAAGGACCGGGCGGCCGAGCAGGTCGAGGTACTGCTTCGGCAGCTCGCCGCCGAAGCGGCTGCCGCGGCCGGCGGCGGGGACGATGACCCAGGCCATGCGCCAAGGCCCTCAGCGGGGCGGATCGGCGACCGGAGCCGGCGCCACCGGCAGCGGTTCGACCACCCGGTAGAACACCTCGCCGGGCTTGATCATGCCGAGTTCGGCGCGGGCGCGGTCCTCGACGGCCGCCTCGCCGGACTTCAGCTCGGCGACATCCGCCGCCAGCGCCGCGTTGCGCTGGAGCAGCCGGGCATTCTCGGCCTGCTGGGCCTGGACACGGGCCTGCACCTCGGCCAGTTCGCGCCGGCCGCCCTCGCCGTGCTGCAATTCCCAGAGCAGGCCCGCGGCCAGCAGACCGAGCAGCAGGTGCGGCCACCAGTGGCGCAGGCGGGCCAAGTGCTTCGCGTCCTTCAGCCGGTCCGCCGGGCGAAGGCGGCCCGCCCGGCATAGCGTGCAGCCGGCCCGAGAGCCTCCTCGATGCGCAGCAGCTGGTTGTACTTGGCCACGCGGTCGGAGCGGCACAGCGAGCCGGTCTTGATCTGGCTGGCCGAGGTCGCCACCGCGAGGTCGGCGATGGTGGTGTCTTCGGTCTCGCCCGAACGGTGCGAGATCACCTGCGCGTAGCCCGCCGCCTCGGCCATGGCGATGGCCTCCAACGTCTCGGTCAGGGTGCCGATCTGGTTGACCTTGATCAGGATGGCGTTGGCCACGCCTTGCTCGATGCCTTCCTTCAGGATCTTCGGGTTGGTGACGAACAGGTCGTCGCCGACCAGTTGCACGCGCGCGCCAATGGATCGCGTGAGCTGCGCCCAGCCGTCCCAGTCGTGCTCGGACATGCCGTCCTCGATGCTGAGGATCGGGTACTGGCGCGACCAGTTGCCGAGGAACTCGACGAACTGCTCGGTGGAGAGGCGCTTGCCCTCGCCGACCAGGTTGTACTTGCCGTTCTCGAAGAACTCCGAGCTGGCGACGTCGAGGCCGAGCAGCACGTCCTCGCCGGCGCGGTAGCCGGCCTTGCCGATGGCTTCGAGGATCACCTCGATGGCCTCTTCGTTCGACTTGAGGTCCGGCGCGAAGCCGCCCTCGTCGCCCACCGCCGTGGAGAGACCTCGGCCCTTCAACACGCTTTTGAGCGCGTGGAAGATCTCGGTGCCGGCGCGCAGCGCCTCGCCGAAGCGGTCGAAGCCGACCGGCAGCACCATGAACTCCTGCATGTCGACGTTGTTGTCGGCATGCGCGCCACCGTTGATGATGTTCATCATCGGCACCGGCAGCACCGGCGTGCGATCACCGGCAAGGTGCTTCCACAGCGGCAGGCCGCGCGCGGCCGCTACCGCATGCGCCGCCGCCATCGACACGCCGAGCAGTGCGTTGGCACCGAGCGTGCCCTTGTTCTCGCTGCCGTCCAGCGCGATCAGCTTGCCGTCCAGTCCGGCCTGGTCGGCGGCGTCGAAGCCCGAAAGCGCCTGGGCAATCGTCGTGTTGACGTTGCCGACCGCCTTGGTCACGCCCTTGCCGAGGTAGCGGCTCCTGTCGCCGTCGCGCAGTTCCACCGCCTCCTTGGTACCGGTCGATGCCCCCGAGGGCACGGCGGCGCGGCCAACGTGGCCGCTGGACAGCGTGACCTCGGCTTCAAGCGTGGGGTTGCCACGGGAATCGAGGATCTCGCGGGCGTGGACGCGGGTGATGGCGGTGGTCATGGGGCGAGAAGGGAGTGGGGAGGAGGGAGGAAAGAGTGTGGAGGAGAGAGGAAAGAGTGGGGGCGGCTTGCGGCGGGATTCAGAGCAGCGAGGCATCGCGGGCGAGTGCGCGCTTGGCGACCTGATCGATCTCGACCAGGGTCTCCAGCAGGGCCTTCATCCTGCCGAGCGGCCAGGCGTTCGGGCCGTCGGAAAGGGCCTTCTCGGGGTCGGGATGGGTCTCGGCGAACAGGCCGGCGACACCCACGGCCACCGCGGCGCGCGCCAGCACCGGCACGAACTCGCGCTGGCCGCCGCTGCGACCGTCGAGGCCGCCGGGCTGCTGCACCGAGTGCGTGGCGTCGAACACCACCGGGCAGCCGGTGTCGCGCATCACCGCGAGGCTGCGCATGTCGGAGACGAGGTTGTTGTAGCCGAAGCTGACACCGCGCTCGCAGGCCATGATCCGGGTGTTGCCGGTGGCCAGCGCCTTGGCGGTGACGTGCTTCATCTCCCAGGGGCTCAAGAACTGGCCCTTCTTGATGTTGACCGGGCGGCCGGCGCTCGCGACCTTCTGGATGAAGTCGGTCTGCCGGCACAGGAAAGCGGGGGTCTGCAGCACGTCGACCACGCTCGCCACCTCGTCCATCGGCGTGTACTCGTGGACGTCGGTGAGCACCGGCACGCCGACTTGGCGCTTGACCTCGGCGAGCACCTTCAGCCCCTCCTCCATACCGGGGCCGCGGAAGCTGCCGGCCGAGGTGCGGTTGGCCTTGTCGAAGCTCGACTTGAAGATGAAGGGCATGCCGAGGCCGGCGGTGATCTCCTTCAGCCGGCCGGCGACCTCGATCTGCAACTCCATCGATTCGATCACGCAGGGGCCCGAGATGAGGAACAGGGGCTGGTCGAGGCCGACCTTGAATCCGCAGAGGTCCATCAGGAGGCTTCCTTCAGCAGTTTGCCACCGGCCTGTGCCTTGAACTCGCGGGCGGCGCGGATGAAGCCGACGAACAGCGGGTGGCCGTCGCGCGGCGTCGAGGTGAACTCGGGGTGGGCCTGGCAGGCCAGGAACCACGGATGCTCGGACTGCGGCAGCTCGACCATCTCCACCAGCAGGTCGTCCATCGACTTGGCGGCGATGACGAGGCCAGCGTCCTCCAGCTGGGTGCGGTAGCGGTTGTTGAACTCGTAGCGGTGGCGGTGGCGCTCGCCGACCACGTCCCGGCCGTACAGGCGGTGCGCCAGCGTGCCCGGCTTGATGCGCTGCTCCTGCAGGCCAAGGCGCATGGTGCCGCCCTTGTCGCTGCGCTCGTCGCGCTTCTCGACCTCGCCGGTGGCGGTGCGCCATTCGGTGATCAGGCCGATCACCGGATGCTCGGCCCTGCGGTCGTTCTCGGTGGTGTTGGCGCCGGCGAGGCCGGCCTTGTGGCGGGCCACGTCGACCACGGCCGCTTGCATGCCGTAGCAGATGCCGAAGTAGGGGATGCGGTTCTCGCGGGCATGCCGGGCGGTGGCCACCTTGCCCTCGAAGCCGCGGTCGCCGAAGCCGCCGGGCACGAGGATGGCATCGACCCCGGCCAGCACGGCAACGCCGTCCCGCTCGACCTGCTCGGATTCCAGCCAGCGCAGCTTGACCTTGGTGCGCTGGCGCAGGCCGCCGTGCTTCAGGGCCTCGGCCAGCGACTTGTAGGCGTCCTGGTGGTCGACGTACTTGCCGACGATGGCCACGGTGACCTCGTCGACCGGATGCTCCATCGCGTCGACCACGGCGTTCCATTCCGAGAGGTCGGCCGGCCTGACCCTGGCCTCGAGGCGCAGGCGATCGACCACGATCTCATCGAGACCCTGCCGGTGCAGCCAGCCGGGGATCTTGTAGATGTTGTCGAGGTCGATGGCCGAGATGACGGCGTTCTCCGGCACGTTGGTGAACAGCGCGATCTTGCGCCGCTCGCTGTCCGGCAGCGGTTGCTCGGAGCGGCACAGCAGCACGTCGGGCTGGATGCCGATCGAGCGCAGCTCCTTCACCGAGTGCTGGGTGGGCTTGGTCTTGAGCTCCCCCGCCGCCGCGATGTAGGGCACCAGCGTCAGGTGCATGAAGATCGCCTGCCCCGGACCGCGCTCGGTGCGGATCTGGCGGATGGCTTCCAGGAAGGGCAGCGATTCGATGTCGCCGACGGTGCCGCCGATCTCGACGAGGGCGACGTCGAAGCCCTCGGTCGCGGCGTCGATGCAACGCTTGATCTCGTCGGTGATGTGCGGGATGACCTGCACCGTCGCGCCGAGGTAGTCGCCGCGGCGCTCCTTGCGGATCACCTCCTCGTAGATGCGGCCGGTGGTGACCGAGTTCTTCCGCGTCAGCCGGGTGCGGATGAAGCGCTCGTAGTGGCCGAGGTCGAGGTCGGTCTCGGCGCCGTCGTCGGTGACGTAGACCTCGCCGTGCTGGAACGGGCTCATGGTGCCCGGGTCGACGTTGATGTAGGGGTCCAGCTTCATCATCGTCACGCGCAGGCCGCGTGCTTCGAGGATGGCCGCGAGCGAAGCCGCCGCGATGCCCTTGCCAAGCGAGGACACCACGCCGCCGGTCACGAAGATCAGGGGAGTCATGGGAAAGCTGCCGCGTGAAAGCCGTATTCTACCGGCTGCCGCGCTGCCACGCGACCGCCCCACCCGAGACCTCCCACGCATGAGCTCCCGCTACAACGCCGCCGACATCGAAGTCCTCTCCGGCCTCGACCCGGTCAAGCGCCGCCCCGGCATGTACACCGACACCACGCGCCCGAACCACCTGGCGCAGGAGGTGATCGACAACGCCGTCGACGAGGCCCTGGCCGGACACGCCAAGACGGTCGAGGTGACGCTCTGGGCCGACGGTAGCTGCGAGGTCAACGACGACGGCCGCGGCATGCCGGTGGACATCCACCCGGAGGAGAAGATCCCCGGCGTCGAGCTGATCCTCACGCGCCTGCATGCGGGCGGCAAGTTCAACAACAAGAACTACGCCTTCTCCGGCGGCCTGCACGGCGTCGGCGTCTCGGTGGTCAATGCCCTGTCCACCAAGGTGATCGTGCAGATCCGCCGCGAGGGCAGCGAGTACCGGATGGAGTTCCGCGACGGCGAACGCTTCTCGCCGCTGGAGACCATCGGCACGGTCGCCAGGCGCAATACGGGCACGCGGGTGCGCTTCTGGGCCGACCCGAAGTACTTCGACACGCCGAAGTACAACCTCCGCCACCTGCGCCACCTGCTGCGCGCCAAGGCGGTGCTCTGCCCGGGGCTGAAGGTCACGCTGTACGACGAGGCCAGCGCCGAGCGCAACGAGTGGTGCTACGAGGACGGCCTGCGCGATTACCTGAAAGGCGAGCTCGCCGCCCGCGGCGGCGAGCCGGACTGGCTGCCGGCCGAGCTGTTCGTCGGCAAGTTGGCGAAGGACGGCGAGATCGCCGAGTGGGCGTTGGCCTGGGTGGGCGAAGGCGAAACCCCGCAGGAAAGCTACGTCAACCTGATCCCGACGGCGCAGCACGGCACCCACGTCAACGGCCTGCGCTCCGGCATCACCGATGCTCTTCGGGAATTTTGCGATTTCCGCAACCTGCTGCCGCGCGGCGTCAAGCTCGCGCCGGAAGACGTCTGGGACCGCGCCAGCTTCATCCTGTCCCTGAAGATGGGCGACCCGCAGTTCAGCGGCCAGACCAAGGAGCGCCTGTCCTCGCGGCAGGCCGCGGCCTTCGTCGAGGGCGCCGCGCACGACGCCTTCTCGCTGTGGCTGAACCAGCACGTCGAGCAGGGCGAGGCCATCGCGCAACTGGCGATCGCCCGCGCGCAGGCCCGCCTCAAGACCGAGAAGCAGATCGTCCGCAAGAAGATCACGCAGGGGCCCGCCCTGCCCGGCAAGCTCGCCGACTGCATCCTGCAGGACCTCGGCCGCACGGAACTCTTCCTGGTCGAAGGCGACTCGGCCGGCGGGAGTGCCAAGCAGGCACGCGACAAGGACTTCCAGGCCATCCTGCCCCTGCGCGGCAAGATCCTGAACACCTGGGAGGTCGAAAGCGGCTCGGTGCTGGGCTCGCAGGAAGTGCACGACCTCGCGGTGGCCATCGGCTGCGATCCCGGCCACGACAACATCGACGGGCTGCGCTACGGCAAGGTCATCATCCTCGCCGACGCCGACTCCGATGGCCTGCACATCGCCACCCTGCTCTCGGCCCTGTTCCTCAAGCATTTCCCGGCCCTGGTGCGCGCCGGCCATGTCTTCGTGGCGATGCCGCCGCTGTTCCGCGTCGATGTCGGCAAGCAGGTGTTCTACGCGCTCGACGAGGAGGAGAAGCGCCTGCTGCTGGAGAAGATCGAGCGCGAGAAGATCCGCGGCCAGGTGACGGTCACGCGCTTCAAGGGCTTGGGCGAGATGAACCCCTCGCAGCTGCGCGAATCCACCATCCACCCGGACACCCGGCGGCTGGTGCAGCTGACGGTGGAGGATGCGGCCGAGACCGGCGCGCTGATGGACATGCTGCTCAGCAAGAAGCGCGCGGGCGACCGCAAGAGCTGGCTGGAGACCAAGGGCGACCTCGCCTCGCTGGAGGTCTGAGGTCCGCGGGCGGTTACGCCTTCAGAGCGCGGATTCGGCGCGCGAGAAGGCCCACATGACGACGGCCACGAAGCCGGCGATGGCGAGGCGGGCGAAGGACAGTCCAGGGGTCATGGCAAGCTCCGTGCACCGGGGCCACCCCCGGTTAACGGCACTTTTACACACTCGGATGACGTTGGCTTGACGGCCCCGCCCGGCCATGCTGGGGATTCACCCGCGATTCAAACGCCGCGAGCAGGGAGCCCAGCAGGGCCTGCAGGGGCGCGGCCCGCTCCGGCTCGAAGGACCCCGCCGGTTCGCGCATGTAGGCACGCTGCGCGGTCTCCATCTGCACGGCCTCGACGCCGGCCTCCGGCCGTCCGTAGTGGCGGGTGATGTAGCCGCCCTTGAAGCGGCCGTTCACCACCCAGGAGAACCGCGTCTGCGCCGCCAGCCCCTCGACCAGCCGGGTCGCGGTCGCCGGGCTGCAACTGCTTCCGTCGGCGGTGCCGAGGTTGAGCTCCGGCAACTCGCCCTCGAACAGCCAGGGCAGGCGCGAGGCGATCGAATGCCCGTCCCAGAGCAGCACCCGGCCGTGGCGGGCGACGAGCCGGGCCAGTTCGCCGGCGAGGGCATCGTGGTAGGGCCGCCACCAGCGCTCGACGCGATCGGCCACTTCCGCGGCGTCCGGGGCCTGCCCCTCGCGGTAGACCGGCCCACCGTCGAAGCGCACGAGCGGGCACAGGCCGGTGGTGTTGCGGCCCGGATAGAGCGAACGATCGTCGGGCGGGCGGTTCAGGTCGATGACGTAGCGCGAGTGGCTCGGCACGATCAGGGAGGCGTCGAGCGCCTCGGCGATCGGCCCGTAGAGCGCCGCCATCCACCAGTCGGTGTCGGGCACGGCGCGGGCCTCGGGCGTCATCCGCGCGGCGAGCTCGGGCGGGATGGAGCGACCATCGTGCGGCAGGCTGATCAGCAGCGGGGCGTTGCCGCGGCGGAGGGTGAGGTCAGCCATCAGCCGAAGCGCTCCGGGCGGTAGGGGGCGGGATCGAGCAAGGGCGGGCGTCCGGTCACGAGATCGGCGATCAGCTGGGCGCTGGCCGCCGACATCGACACGCCCATCATGCCGTGGCCGGCCGCCACCCACAGGCCCGGAGCGCCGGGCACCGGGCCGAGCAGGGGCAGGTCGTCCCAGGTCATCGGCCGCCAGCCGTACCACTCCTCCCGCCGGGCCGGGCCGACCGGCTCCCGCAGGTACTCGGCGGCGCCGCGCTCCAACGCGTCGAGGCGGGTGCGGTTGAGGTGGGGGTCGTAGCCGGCGAATTCCATGGTGCTGCCGAGCCGGTAGCCGTCGGCCCAGGTCGTGACGCAGACCGCCCGGTCCTTCAGCACCAGCGGCCGGCGCGGCGGCCGCGACGGGCGGTCGTAGGTGATGGAGTAGCCCTTGCCGGGCTGGATCGGCCAACGCCGGCCCAGCCGGGCCGCCATCCGCGCCGTCCAGGGCCCGGTGGCGAGCAGCAGCCGCCGAGCCTCGTGGCAGCGGCCATCGGCCAGCCGGACCCGCCAGCCGGCCGCCACCGGCGCGAGCTCGACCACTTCGGCGTCCTCCTCGATGCAGGCACCATCGGCGCGGGCGACCCGGGCCAGTTCGGCGCAATAGCGTTCCGGCCGCAGCTGGCCGTCGCCGGGGAAGAACAGGCCGCCGGCCAGGCCGGGGCGGAGTGCCGGCTCGACCGCCTGCAGGGCCTCGGCGTCGAGGGGCTCGACGACGATGCCGTGCTCGGCCAACAGGGCGTGGTGGGCGATGCCGCGGGCCAGCACGGCCGGGTCGCGGTAGGCGTAGAGCAGGCCCTCGCGGACGTACCCGCAGTCCAGCCCGCGTTCGCGCACCAGCGCCTCGAGCAGCTCCTGCGAAGCCTTGAGCAGCGCCGCCTTGGGCGCGACGGCGGTGCGGAACAACGCCGGGTCGCAACGCCGGGCGAAGCGCAGCAGCCAGGACCAGAGCGCCGGATCGAAGCGCGGCCGCACGTAGAACGGCGCGTCCGGGGCCAGCATCCAGCGCAGGGCCGTGCGAACCATGCCGGGCGCGGCCAGCGGCAGGGCGTGCGAGGGCGTGAGCGTGCCGCAGTTGCCGCGGCTGGTCTCGCCGCCGATCCGGCCGCGTTCGAGCAGCCGGACCGCCACGCCGCGCGCCTGCAGAGCCTGCGCGCAGGCGAGGCCGATGACCCCGCCGCCGAGCACCAGCACCTCGTCCGCCGCCGCCATCCGCCATCCTTCCGCCTGAACCGGGGAAGCGAGTGTAGCCGCCCCGCTCGCAGGCACAAGGTGTTCAGGCCGCCGCCGGAAGCCGCAGGGGCGGCCAGCGTCCGTAGGTGCCGGCGCGCCAGAGCCATTCCAGCGGCCCGATGCTGAAGCGCGCGAACCACCAGTGGGCGAACAGCACCTGCAGGGCGAACACCAGCAGCACGAAACCCACCTGCCCGGCCCGCCCGAGTTCGCCAGCCAGGCCGAGGCCGTAGCCGTAGAACACGAAGCTGGCGACCAGCGACTGCATGAGGTACAGCGTCAGGGCCATGCGCCCGGCCGGGGCCAGCAGCCCGAGCAGGCGACCACCGGCGGCGGTACCGGCGAGCAGGATGAAGATCGCGAGGTAGGCGAGGCCGAGCGGCAGGCTGCCGGCGGCCATCCAGGCCTGGGCGAAGGTGGCCTCGACGAACCCATCGACGGGATCGAAGCGGGTGCCGAAGGACAGGCTGGCCGCGACCCCGGCGGCCCCCAGCAGGCTGCCCGCCACGGCCAGGACCACGAAGAACCGGCGGTGCGCGGCCGGATCGCGCAGGCGACCGGAATCGACCAGCCAGCGCCCGACCAGGAACACGCCGAGGATCATCGGCAGCTGGTACACGAGGGCAGCCGTCACGAGCTCGCGGTAATCGGCGATGCGCTGGCGGGTGACTGCGGCGAAATCACCACCGGCATAGACCCCCGCCGCGGCCTCGACGCGGGCGGCGAAGGCCGCGAGATCGGCCTGCACCTCCACCAGCACCGACTCCGGGGCCAGTTGCATGGCCAGGCCGGACAAGGCCCAGAGGCCGACGATCGCGGAATACAGCAGCGCCCCCAACAGGCCGGCCGCCGCGCCGCGCAGGGCACCGAACAGCAGCAGGCCGAGGGCGGCGAGGGCGTAGGCGAGCAGGATGTCGCCGGGCCAGAGCAGGACGATGTGCAGCAGGCCGAAGCCGGCGAGCAGGAGCAAACGCCGCAGGTAGACCGCCATGAACGGCCGGCCGGCCGCGACGGCGCGCTCGCGCATCAGCGCGAAACCCATGCCGAACAGCAGGGCGAACAGGACCCAGAACTTGCCCTGCGCGAAGACGAGGACGAGCCACGCCGCCGCCGCGTCCAGCCCCTCGCCCGCCGCGATGCCGGTGGAATAGGCCAGCAACGGCCGGGCGAAGAAGTCGATGTTCATCAGGAACACGCCGAGCAGCGCGAAGCCGCGCAGCATGTCCATGATCGCGATGCGTCCGGCCACCGGCACCGGCCCACCCTGCTCCTGCATTGCCGTCCTCCTCCATGTCCGGATGCCCCGCAGCCTACGGGGCGACGGGGCATGCTGGCCAGCGCCCGGCGGAGGGTTCAGTGCTGCACGCCGCCCTCGCCGTGGACGTGGCCGTGGTCGCGCTCCTCGGCCGTGGCCTCGCGCACCTCCAGCACCTCGACGTCGAACACCAGGGTCTTGCCGGCCATCGGGTGGTTGAGGTCGACGTCGACCACCGAGAGGCCGATCTTCTCGACGGTGACCGGCCGCGGCCCCATCTGGGTCGGCACCACCACGGTGGCACCAACCTGCAGGCGGTGGTCCTTGAAGTGCTTGCGCGGGATGCGCTGCACGAGGCCCGGGCGGCGCTCGCCGTAGGCCTTGCCGGGTGCCACGGTGACCTCGAAGCGGTCGCCGGCGGCGCGGCCGAGCAGGGCCTCCTCGAGGCCGGGGATGAGGGCCTGGTGGCCGATCAGCACGGCGAGCGGCTCGCGCCCGCGCGAGCTTTCGATGGCCTCGCCACCCGCCTCCGAGACGCTGTAGTGGAGGCGGACGACGTGGTGGTTGGCGATGTTCATGGGGATCCGGATGGCTCGGGGGCGCTGGTCGCCAGCGCCGGGGATGCGGCAGACTCGGCGGCCATGAACGGCCGCGATGCCTTGCCCCGCCATTATCCCGCCCGCCCGGCGCCGGCGCCATGCCGGCCGGCCCTGGCCCTGCTGGCCGCCGCCCTGCTCGCCGCCTGCGCCTCGCCCCCGCGGCCGCCGCCGGTGGCGGCCGGGCCGGCCTCGGAACCGCTGCCGCTGCGCGGCTACAGCCCGCGCCAGCCGCGTCCGCTCGACCTGCGCAGCGACGACGTGCTGATGCAGGCCGTCGGGCTGATCGGCACCCGCTACCGCTTCGGCGGCAGCCGGCCGGAAACCGGCTTCGACTGCTCGGGCTTCACCTCCTGGGTGTTCGCCGAGGCCGCCGGCATCCAACTGCCGCGCACCGCCCGCGAGCAGTTCGAGGCGGCCGGGCCGGCGGTGCCGCGCGGGGCGCTGCAGGCCGGCGACCTCGTCTTCTTCGAGCAATCGCGGCGCGGCATCGACCACGTCGGCATCTACGTCGGCGAAGGCCGCTTCGTCCATGCGCCGAGCCGCGGCGGGCGGGTCCGCATCGACTCGCTCTCGCTGCCGCACTGGCAACGCAGCTTCGAAGGCGCGCGCCGGCCACTGGCCGACGACGGCCGCTGAAATCGCCCGGCCTATTCCGGGCGCCGCCACAGCCAGGTGGCAACCACCGCCATGCAGGCGATGCCCGTGGCGGCCATCCAGAGCTTTGGTGCGGTCAGCAGCATCAGCACCGCGCACAGGCCCATGGTGCCGAGGGCGGCGCGCTTGGCCGGCCGGCTGACCGCGCCGCGGGCCTGCCAGTCGCGCACCATCGGGCCGAACAGCCGGTGCGCCAGCAACCAGGCATGCAGACGGCGCGAACCGCGGGCCGCCGCCCAGGCCGCGACCAGCACGAAGGGCGTGGTCGGCAGGCCGGGCAGGA
>JAGXSL010000053.1 GCA_018333835.1 Lysobacteraceae bacterium | reverse complement strand
CAGGCTCGCCCTTCCGAGCCCGAACCCGAGCCGATCCGCCGACAGGCTCGCCCTCGCGAGCTCGAGCCCAAGCGCACTCCGATCCGGCTACAGGCTCACCACCCGGTGCGAGCCGGACTCAATCCACCGGCAGGCCGAGGTAGGCGTCCTTCAGCCGCACGTAGTGCTTGGCCGAGTAGTAGAGCTGCTCGATCTCGCGGTCGCTCAAGCGGCGCACCGGCTTGGCCGGGTTGCCGAGCCAGAGCTCGCCGCTCTCGACGACCTTGCCCGGCGGCACCACCGCGCCGGCACCGACGAAGCCGTGCTTGCGCACCACTGCGCCGTCGAGCACCAGCGCCTTCATGCCGATCAGGCAGGCGTCCTCGATGGTGCAGGCGTGGATGCAGGCGGCATGGCCGATGGTGACATCGGCGCCGATGAGGGTCGGGAAGCCGTCGGGCCGCGTGTACGGACCCTCGTGGGTGACGTGGACGATGGTGCCGTCCTGCACGTTGGTGCGCGCGCCGATGCGGATGTGGTTGACGTCGCCGCGCACCACCACGCCGGGCCAGAGCGAGGCGTCGTCGCCCAGCACGACGTCGCCGATCAGCTGCGCGCCCACGTCGACGTAGCAGCGTTCGCCGAGGACGGGTGTCTTGTCGCGGAAGGGGCGGATGGGCATGGGCGGCTCGTGGTCTGGGTGGGGCACCGAGCATACCGGCGCGCCGCCGGCGGCCCGGAATCGATAGTCTTCGGCTATCGGATCGAGCGAAACAATCCATTTCCCCACGGTCACCCCGAGGGCGTAGCGTGGTGCTCCGCCCGGGCTGTCGTGGCCCGGCACCCACCGGAGACGACGACCATGAGTAACGAAGCCCAATGCCCCTTCACGGGCGCCCGCCACGCCCAGGCCCGCCACCAGGGCAATGCCGCCTGGTGGCCGGAACAGCTCAACCTCGACCTCCTGCGCCTGCATTCGGAGAAGTCGAACCCGATGGGTCGGGAGTACGACTACCGCAAGGCCTTCCAGACGCTGGACCTCGATGCCGTCATCGCCGACCTCACGGCGCTGATGACCGACTCGCAGGACTGGTGGCCGGCCGACTACGGCCACTACGGGCCGTTCTTCATCCGCATGGCCTGGCACGCCGCCGGCACCTACCGCATCACCGACGGCCGCGGCGGGGCCGGGCACGGCGCGCAGCGCTTCGCGCCGGAGAACAGCTGGCCCGACAACGGCAACCTCGACAAGGCCCGCCGCCTGCTCTGGCCGATCAAGAAGAAGTACGGCAGCAAGCTCTCCTGGGGCGACCTGTTCATCCTCACCGGCAACGTCGCGCTGGAGTCGATGGGCTTCAAGACCTTCGGCTTCGCCGGCGGCCGCCCCGACATCTGGGAACCGCAGGCCGACATCGACTGGGGCCCGGAGACCGAGTGGCTGGGTGACAAGCGCTACAGCGGCGACCGCGAGCTGGCCCAGCCGCTCGGTGCCGTGCAGATGGGCCTGATCTACGTGAACCCGGAAGGCCCGAACGGCAACCCCGACCCGCTGGCCTCGGCCCGCGACATCCGCGAGACCTTCGCCCGGATGGCGATGAACGACGAGGAGACCGTCGCCCTCACGGCCGGCGGCCACACCTTCGGCAAGTCGCACGGTGCCGGCGACCCGGCACTGGTCGGGCGTGAACCGGAAGGCGCGCCGATCGAACAGCAGGGCTTCGGCTGGATCAACCGCCTCGGCACCGGCAAGGGCGAGCACACCACCACGAGCGGCCTCGAGGGAGCCTGGACGCCCACGCCGACCACCTGGGACATGAGCTACTTCGAGACCCTGTTCGGTTACGAGTGGGAGCTGACCAAGAGCCCGGCCGGCGCCCACCAGTGGAAGCCCAAGGGCGAGGCCGGCCGCATCGTCCCGGACGCCCATCGTCCGGGGGTGTTCCATCAACCGATGATGACCACCGCCGACATGGCCATGCGCCTCGATCCGGCCTACGAGAAGATCTCGCGCGACTTCATGGCCAACCCGAAGAAGTTCGCCGACGCCTTCGCCCGTGCCTGGTTCAAGCTGACCCACCGCGACATGGGCCCGCGCAGCCGCTACCTCGGCAAGCAGGTGCCGAAGGAGGAGTTGATCTGGCAGGATCCGGTGCCGGCCGTGGACCACCCGCTGATCGACGCCGCCGACGCCGCGGCGCTCAAGGCCCGCGTGCTGGCGAGCGGCCTGCCGCTGGCCGACCTGGTGTTCACGGCCTGGGCCTCGGCCTCGACCTTCCGCGGCAGCGACAAGCGCGGTGGTGCCAACGGTGCCCGCGTGCGGCTCGCCCCGCAGAAGGACTGGGCCGCCAACGACCCGGCGCGGCTCGGCCGCGTGCTGGCCACGCTGGAGGGCGTGCAGCAGGCCTTCAACGCCAGCGCCAGCGGCGGCAGGAAGGTCTCGCTGGCCGACCTGATCGTGCTGGCCGGCAATGCCGCCGTCGAGGCCGCTGCCAAGGCCGCCGGCCATGCCGTGGCCGTGCCCTTCCACCCGGGCCGCACCGACGCCAGTGCGGCGCAGACCGATGCCGACTCCTTCGCCGTGCTGGAGCCGAAGGCCGACGGGTTCCGCAACTACATCCGGCCCGAGTTGGCCGCCAGCGCGGCCGAGCGGCTCATCGACAAGGCGCAGTTGCTCACCCTCACCGCGCCGGAGATGACCGTGCTGGTCGGCGGCCTGCGCGTGCTCGGCGCCAACAGCGGCGGCAGCGCGCACGGCGTCTTCACCACCCGCCCCGGCGTGTTGAGCAACGACTTCTTCGTGAACCTGCTCGACATGGGCACGCAGTGGGCGCGCTCCGCGGCGGACCCGAACGTGCTGGAAGGCCGCGACCGCCAGCGCGGCACGGTGAAGTGGACGGCCACCGTGGTCGACCTGGTGTTCGGCTCGAACTCGCAGTTGCGCGCGCTGGCCGAGGTCTACGCCGAGGACGGCCACGAGGCCAAGTTCGTGCACGACTTCGTGGCGGCCTGGACCAAGGTGATGGAGCTCGACCGCTTCGACCTGCACTGAGCGGCGCAGGTGCGGCACCGGCGCGGCGCGGCGCGACCCGCGCCGCGTCTCCCGCCGCTACTCGGCGTTGTGCAGGGCGGCGCGCTCGGCGGCGAGCATCGCGTAGACCGGGTCGGTGTCCGGCCGCTGCCCGTGCCAGAGGCGGAAGGCCTCGGCGGCCTGTTCGACCAGCATGCCGAGGCCGTCGAGCGCGACCCGGCAACCGGCGGTGCGGGCCCAGCTGAGGAAGGCGATCGCCGCCTCGCCGTAGCTCAGGTCGACCGCCAGCGTGCGCGAGGCGACGAGGCTGGACGGCAGGCCGAGGATGCCGCCGTCGCTGCCGCCGGCGGTGGCGTCGATGACCATGTCGAAGGCGCCGAGGCCACCGAGGTCGGCCCAGTAGCGGGTGTGGACGCGACCCGGCTCGCCGAGGCGGTCGGACAGCGCGTCGGCGCGCTCGGGCGTGCGGTTGACGATCCACAGCGACTCGACGCCGGCGTCGAGCAGGGCCGGGGCCACGCCCTGGGCGGCGCCGCCGGCGCCGAGCAGCAGCACGCGGCGGGCGCGCAGGTCGAGGCGGTGGCGCTCGGTGAGGTCGCGGACCAGGCCGACGCCGTCGGTGTTGTCGCCGTGCCAGCCGCCGCTGCCGCGGATCAGGGTGTTGACCACGCCGCAGCGCCGGGCGCGCGGCGACAGGGTGGCGCAGAGCGCGTGGGCGGCCTGCTTGTGCGGCACGGTGACGTTCAGCCCGAGCCCGCCGGCGGCGGCGAAGCCGTCCACCGCGGCGGCGAACTCGGCCGGCGTGGCGTCGATCAGGCCGTACTGCACCGGCAGGCCGATCTGCTCGCCGAAGGCCGCGTGGATGCGCGGCGAGAGCGAGTGGGCGACGGGGTGGCCGATCAAGGCGTAGCGTTCGGTCATGGCGGGCGTTCCGGGAGTCGGGGGCGGCGTTCGGTTCAAGCCTCGCGCAGCCAGCGCGCGGCGTCGAGCGCGTGGTAGCTCAAGACGGCGTCGGCCCCGGCACGCTTGAAGGCGAGCAGGGCCTCGAGGACGCAGGAGCGCTCGTCGAGCCAGCCGTGGGCGGCGGCGGCCTTGAGCATGGCGTACTCGCCACTGACCTGGTAGGCGAGCGTCGGTACGCCGAATTCCTGCTTCACCCGGCGCACGATATCGAGGTAGGGCAGGCCGGGCTTGACCATGATCAGGTCGGCGCCCTCCTCGAGGTCGAGCGCCACCTCGCGCAGGGCCTCGTCGCCGTTGGCCGGGTCCATCTGGTAGCCGTGCTTGCCGCCCTTGCCGAGGTTGGCGGCACTGCCCACGGCGTCGCGGAACGGGCCGTAGAAGGCGCTGGCGTACTTCGCCGAGTAGGCAAGGATGCGGGTGTCGACGTGGCCGGCGGCCTCCAGCGCGTCGCGGATGGCGCCGATGCGGCCGTCCATCATGTCGCTCGGCGCGACGATGTCGGCACCGGCCTCGGCGTGGCTCAGCGCCTGCTTCACCAGCGCCTCGACGGTGGCGTCGTTGACGACGTGGCCGCCGGCATCGACGAGCCCGTCCTGGCCGTGGGTGGTGAAGGGGTCGAGCGCCACGTCGGTGATGACGCCGAGCTGCGGCTGCGCGGCCTTGAGCGCGCGCACGGCGCGCTGGGCGAGGCCGTCCGGGTTCCAGGCCTCGGCGGCATCGAGGCTCTTGGCCGCCGCCGGCGTGACCGGGAACAGCGCCAAGGCGGGGATGCCGAGCGCCACCGCCTCGGCCGCCACGCCCAGCAGCTCGTCGATGGAAAGTCGCTCGACGCCGGGCATCGAGGCGATCGCCTCGCGGCCGGGGCGGTCGTGGACGAACACCGGGAGGATGAGGTCGTCGGCGGCAAGCCGATGCTCGCGGACGAGCCGGCGCGAGAAGGCGTCGCGGCGGAGGCGGCGGGGGCGTTGGCGGGGAAAACCCATGGCGGGACGGTCGGCGGTCGCGGGGCCGCCATGGTACGCCGCCCCCGTTCCGGCCGGACGCTGGCGGTGGCATCGGCGGGCCGTATGATCGGCGGATGACCCCGCCCTCCGCCGCCCGCCGGCTCGCGCCGGA
>JAGXSL010000052.1 GCA_018333835.1 Lysobacteraceae bacterium | reverse complement strand
CCCGCGCGCGCGTGGTCCGGGTGCGCTGACCCGCGCCGCAAGGCTCACGGCCCGCGCAAGGCCTCGAGCTGCCTCGCAAGGCGCTTGGCCGAGACGGGGCGCCGGGTGCCCAGTTCCTGCGCGAACAGCGAGACGCGCAGTTCCTCCAGGTCCCAGCGCAGCGCCTGCCAACCCGGCTGCAGCGCGAGGCCGCGACGACGGGCGTCGTCGAGGGCCTGGGCGAAGGGCTGCACCTCCAGCATGCGCTGCTGGTCGCGCACCGGGTCGCGCAGGGCACGCTCGGCGCGCAGCGCCAGGGCCTTGAGGTAGCGCGGCAGTTCGTCGAAGGCCTCGGGCGGTGTCTCGCGGACGAAGCCCGGATGCACGAGGCCGGCCAGCTGGGCCCGGAGATCGTCGAGGTTCGCCTTGGCCCAGCCCAGCACCGGCGCCTCGAGCTTCGGGCGGATTTCGGCGTACTGCGTGAGCGCCGCCTCGGCCACCTTCAGCCGCGCCATGGCCTCGCCGAACAGCTTCTGCTTCACCGCGGCGATCGCCCGCTGGAAGGCCTCGCGGTCGCGGATCGCGGCCAGTCCCGACGACGAGGCCACCGTCGTCGCGGTCGGCCCCGCCGTACCCGCATCGTCCCCACCTCCCCCCAGCAGCGCCGCCAACGCCTTCGCCACGAGGTCGGCGCGCAACTGCTCGGCGCTGGCGACCGCGGTGTAGACCATCGCGGTCTTCGGGTTCAGCGGCAATTGCTTGCGCGCCTGCTTCACCGCATCGGCCAAGGCGATCTCCGCCAGCCGCACGACACCGGCGGCGTGGGCCGTCGCCGCCGCCTCGCGGTCGGCCAGCACGCGCAGGGCCACGTCCTCGCTGTCGAGCACGAGGGCCGGGAAGGCCGGCAGGCCACCGGCAGCGCGGATCTCGACCGGGATCGGCTCGGCGGGGAATTCGCGCAGGCCCTCACGGGCGAGGCGCTCGCCGGCGCGGGCGGCGAAAGCCTTCTCGGCCTCCGCGCCGAAGCGGGTCTTGAGTTCGTCGAGCGAGCGCGAAGCCCCGAGCACGAGGAAGCGTGGGCCTTCCACCTCACCGACCCGCAGGTTCATGCGCAGGTGCGGCTCCAGCGCGGCCTCGTCGAAATCGAGGCCCGTCACTTCGACGCCCGTCGCCTTGGCGAGGAAACGGCCGAGCGCGCCGGGCAGGCTGTCGGCATCGCCGTTCGGGTAGGCCAGCGCGAAGGCGCGGGCGAAATCCGGCGCCGGCACGAAGTTGCGCCGCAGCGCCTTCGGTAGACCTCGGATCAGCGCCGTCGCCTTCTCCTCGACGAGGCCCGGCACCAGCCACGACAGGCGCGCGGCGTCGAGCGCGGGCAGCAGGTGCAGGGGCACGTCCAGCGTCACGCCGTCCTCGGCATGGCCGGGCTCGAAGCGGTAGTGCAGCGCCAGCCGCGCATCGCCCAAGGGCAGGAATTTCGGGAAACGTTCGACACCGCTGCCCTCGACCGACATCAGCTCGGCCAAGGACCACTCCAGCGCCTTCTTCGCCGCCGGGTCGAGCTTGCCGTACCAGCTCTCGAGCGCGGCAGTGTTGTGCACGTCGGAGGGCAGGCGATCGAGGTACCAGCGCACCTGCCAGTCCTCGTCGACGACCAGCCCGGCGCGGCGCTGCTTGGCTTCCTCCTCCTGCGCGCGCTCCAGCGTGGCGAGGTTGCGCTTGACCAGCGGGATGCGGGTGTCGATCTCGCCGGTCACCAGCGCCTGGCGCACGAAGATCTCCCGCGCCTCGTCGGGGTAGAGCCCGCCGTAGTGCACCGGCTTCCTCGGCAGCAGCACGAGGCCGAACAGGCCGATCTGCTCCGAGCCCTGCACCCTCCCCTGCCGCCGCGACCAGTGCGGGTCGAAGTGCCGGCGCGACAGCAGATGCGGCACGGCGTCGATCACCCACTCCGGCTCGATCTTGGCGGCGGTGATGCCCCAGACCTTCGCGGTGTCGAGCAGGGTCGCGCACAGCACCCAGGGCGGCGGCTTGGAGGCCAGCGTCGAGGCCGGGAACAGCCCGAACTTGCGGCTGCGCGGCGCTTCGTAAAGGCCCTTCTCGCTACGGTGCCCGACCTGCAGGGCGAGGCCCGTGATCAGGGCACGGTGCAGGTCGGCGTAGTCGGCAGGCTGCTCGTTCTGCGCCCAGCCGAGCGCCTCACAGTTGAGGATCAGCTGCCGGTGCAGCTCGCGCCACTCGCGCATCCTGAGGAAATTGAGGAAACGCTGCCCGCACCAGTCGCGCAGCTTCGACTGCGAGAGTTCCTCGTGCGCGATCCGGTAGGCCTCCCAGAGCTTGAGGATGCCGACGAACTCGGAGCGCTCGTCGGCGAAGGCGGCATGCGCGCGGTCGGCGGCCTCGCGCGCCTCCTGCGGGCGCTCTCTCGGGTCCTGCAGGCCGAGGAAGCTGGCGATGACGATCATCTCGCGAAGCGCTCCGCGCTCCTTCGCGGCGATCAGCATGCGGGCGAGCTTCACGTCGACGGCGAAGGCGGCCATCTGGCGGCCGACGGGGGTGAGCTGGCGGTGCTTGTCGACCGCGCCGAGTTCGCTGAGCTGCTGCCAGCCGTCGGCCACCGCGCGCGGGTCCGGCGCGTCGATGAAGGGAAAGTCCTCCACCCGGCCCAAGCCCAGCGACAGCATCCGCAGGATCACGCCGGCCAGCGAGGAGCGCAGCAGTTCCGGGTCGGTGTAGCGCGGCCGGCCGTCGAAGTCCTGCTCGCTGTAGAGGCGGTAGCAGATGCCCGAGGACACACGGCCGCAGCGGCCCTTGCGCTGGTCGGCACTGGCCTGGGCGATGTCCTCGATGTGCAGGCGGTCGAGCTTCATCCGCGGGCTGTAGCGCTTCACGCGCGCGGTGCCCGGATCGACGACGTAGCGGATGCGCGGCACCGTCAGCGAGGTCTCGGCCACGTTGGTGGCCAGCACGATGCGCCGCTTCGGCCCAGGCTTGAACACGCGGTCCTGGTCCTTGGCCGAGAGCCGCGCGTACAGCGGCAGCACCTCGGTGTCACGGTACTTGCGGCGTTCGAGCAGGTGGTGGACCTCGCGGATCTCGCGCTCGCCCGGCAGGAAGACCAGAACATCGCCACGCCCGTCTTCCCGCGCGATCTCGTCGCAGGCCGCCAGCAGGCCCTCGTACAGCGACTTCTCGGCGTCCGGCTTCGAGGCGACGTCGGCGTTCGTCTCCTCGAGGGGCCGGTAGCGCACCTCGACCGGGTAGCTGCGGCCTTCGACCGCCATCACCGGCGCGCCGTCGAAGTGCTTGGCGAAGCGCTCGGTGTCGATGGTCGCCGAGGTGACGATCAGCTTGAGGTCGCGGCGCTTCTTCAGCAGGCCCTTGAGGTAGCCCAGCAGGAAATCGATGTTGAGCGAGCGCTCGTGCGCCTCGTCGACGATGATCGTGTCGTAGGCCGAGAGGTAGCGGTCGCGCTGGATCTCGGCCAGCAGGATGCCGTCGGTCATGAACTTGATCAGCGTGTCCTCGCCCACCTGCTCGGTGAAGCGCACCTGCCAGCCGACCTCCCGGCCCAGCGGCACCTGCAGCTCCTCGGCCACGCGCCGGGCCACCGCGCGCGCGGCGATGCGGCGCGGCTGGGTGCAGCCGATCAGGCCGGCGGCACCGCGCCCAGCGGCGAGGCAGAGCTTCGGCAACTGGGTGGTCTTGCCGGAACCGGTCTCGCCGGCGATGACAATGACCTGGTGCTTGCGGATCAGCTCGACGATCGCCTCGGCCTCGCGGCCGATCGGCAGCTCGGTGTCGATGCGCGGCGCGGGCAGGCGCGCCAGCCGCGCCTCGAAGGCCTCGCGCGAACGGGCGAGGGCCTGCTCCAGCGCCTGCTGCGCCGCCACCCTCGCCTCGCCCTTGGCCTCGGCCAGCCGCTTCTGCAGACGCAGCAGCGTACCGCGGTCCTTGGCGAGCACGCGGTCCAGCGGGTCGGGGCGCGCGGCGCGGGGCGCGGGCGCGGCAGGGGGTTCGGCGGGCTTCCGCATCGGGCGCGCAGTGTAGCCGCCCGCGTGGCCCGCCGCCGCTCAGCCGGCGGCCAGCCGCTGCATGGCGTGGTGATGGCTCAGGAACACCTCGCCGGAGAGTTGTTCGAGGAAATCGCTGCGGCGCAGGCGGTCCATCACCGGCCCCTTGACCTCGGAGAGGTGCAGGCGCAGGCCGCCGTCGCGCAGGCGCTCGTTGATGGCGTGCAGGCTGTCGAGCGCGCTGGCGTCGATGGCGTTGATCGCCGAGGCCACCAGCACCACGTGGCGCAGCCCTGGCCTAGCCGCCACCTCGGCATTGATGCGGTCCTCCAGCGCACGGGCGTTGGCGAAGAACAGGCTCTCGTCGACCCGCAGCGCCAGCACCGCCGGGTCGGTCTCGACCCGGTGGCGCTCGATGTTGCGGTAGTGCTCGGTGCCCGGCACCCGCCCGACCTCGGCGATGTGCGGCTGGCTGCTGCGCCAGAGGTGCAGCAGCAGCGAGAGCAGCACGCCGGCCAGCAGGCCCGGCTCGACGCCGGCGGCCAGGGTCACCAGCACGGTGGTGGCGAGTGCGAGGAAATCGGCCTTGGCGTAGCGCCAGGTGCTGCGGAAGATGCGCAGGTCGACGAGGGTGAGCACGGCGACGATGATGGTGGCCGCCAGCGTCGCCTTGGGCAGGTGGTGGAGCGCCGGGGTGAGCAGCAGGCTGGCGAGCAGGATGCCGGCCGCCACGAACACGCTGGCGAGCTGGGTCTGGGCACCGGCCTCGAATTGCACCACCGAGCGGGCGAAGCCGCCGGTCACCGGGAAGCCGCCGCTGAAGGCCGCGGCGAAGTTGCTGCCGCCCAGCGCGCGCAGTTCCTGGTCGGGGTCGATGCGCTGGCGGCGGCGCGCGGCCAGGGTCTGGCCCACCGACACCGATTCGACGAAGCCGACCAGGCTGATCAGCAGGGCCGGCAGGAACAGCTCGGCCAGCAGGGTGGGGTCCATCAGCGGCACGGTGAAGGGCGGCAGACCCTGCGGCACCGCCCCGACCCGCTCGACCCCGGCGGTCAACGGCCCCAGGCCGTAGGCCGCGACGGTGGCCAGCACCAGCACCAGCACCGGGCCGGAACGCGCCAGGAGATCCGCCGTGCGCGCCCCCAGCCCGAGCCGCACGAGGCCGGGCTTGGCCCAGGTCCGCAGGGCCAGCAGCAGGGCGAGGCTCGCCAGGCCGATGGCCGCCGTCGGCCCGTGCCATCCGCCGAACGGGCCGCCCAGCAAGGGCGCGAGCTGCCCGAGCGCGATCAGCACGGCGGCGGCATTGATGAAGCCGGCGATCACCGGATGGCTCAGGAACTGCGCCATCCGCCCCATCCGCAGCAGGCCCATCAGCAGCAGCAGGGCCCCGGAGAGGAAGGCGAGCGTCAGGGCGACGCTGGCGTAATGGGCGGTACCGGCGGCGGCGTGCTCACCGACCACCGCGGCGGTCATCAGCGAGACCACCGCCACCGGGCCCACCGCCAGCACCCGACTGCTGCCGAGCAGGGCGTAGACCACGAGCGGCACGACGCTGGCGTAGAGGCCGGCCTCGGGCGGCAGCCCGGCCAGCAGCGCGTAGGCCAGGCTCTGCGGGATCAGCATGAGCGTGACCACCAGCCCGGCCATGCCGTCGGCGGCGAGCTGGTGGCGGCCGTAGCCGCGCAGCCATTCGAGCGGGGGGAACCAGCGCGCCGCGAGGTGGGGCTTGCCCGTCATGCATCAACCGCGCAGCGTGGCGGACGGCTCCGGCAGGCCGCCCAGGTCGTAACCGGCCGCCGCCGCCGTGGCCAGCAGTTCGGGCCAGGGCCGCCGCCCGGCCTGCGAGAGTGCCCACAGCACGGTGCAGCGCATCCCGGAGCGGCAGTAGGCGAACACCGGCCCCGGCGCCTCGGCCAGCAGGCGGTCGAAGGCTGCCACCTGCGTGGCATCGATCTGCCCGCCCACCACCGGCAGGAAGGCGCATTGCAGGCCGTGGCGACGGGCCTCGGCCTCGATCTCGCGGTAGGCCGGCTGGCCCGGCGATTCGCCGTCCGGACGGTTGCAGACCAGGGTGCGGACGCCAGCGGCCGCCAGCGTGGCGACATCCGTGGGCTCGATCTGGCCGCAGACCTCGAGACCGGGCACCAGTGGGCGGGCCTGCGGCAAGGAGGGGTTCATGGCCCGGCCACCGTCGCCGCACGGCGCGGCCGCAGGCGCTCGAGCAGCTCGAAACCGAGCATGCCGAGCAGCATGGCACCGACGAAGACGAGGCCCAACCCCTGCCCCGAGGCCGCCGAGACGATGCCCGGGCCCGGGCAGAAGCCGGCGAGGCCCCAGCCGATGCCGAACAGCAGGCCGCCCACCACCAGCCGGGCATCGATGCCGGCCTCGGTCGGCAGGTGCATGCCGCCGCCCAGCAGGTTGCGGGTGCGCTGACCGGCGAAGCGGAAGGCGACCACGCCGACCAGGATGGCCCCGCCCATCACGAAGGCGAGCGAGGGATCCCACAGGCCGAACAGGTCGAGGAAGCCCTGCACCTTGCCGGGGTCGGTCATCCCGGAAAGCAGCAGGCCGATGCCGAACAGCAGGCCAACGAGGAAAGCGGTGAGGAGGGGCATGGCGGTCTCCCGATCAGAGGACATGGCGGAGTACGAACACGGTGGCGAAGCCGGCGCCCATGAAGGCGAGCGTGGCCACCAGCGAACGCAGGGAAAGACGCGAAAGGCCGCAGACGCCGTGGCCGCTGGTGCAGCCGGAGCCGAGCCGGGTGCCGAAGCCGACCAGCAGGCCGGCCGCCACCACCAGCGCGGCGCTGGCCTCGATCCGCGGTGCCGGCGGGAAACCGGCCGGGGCGAGCAGGGCGAAGACGAGCGGCGCGGCCACGAGGCCGGCGACGAGGGCAAGCCGCCAGCCGATCTCGCCCTTCACCGGCCGCAGCAGGCCGCCGACGATGCCGGTGATGCCGAGCACGCGGCCGTTCAGGTGCACGAAGAGCGCCGCCGCGAGGCCGAGCAGCAGCCCGCCGGCGAGCGAGGTCCAGGGCGTGAAATGCGCCCAATCGATGGTCATGTGGGAGTCCTCCGGGATGTGGGTGGGGTTGCGTTGATTCAACATATGCGAATATGCTTACATAAGCTACCCGTTTCCGCTACGCTGCGCAAGCCCACTCCGGAGAGAACCATGAACACGCCTGCCGCCACGCCCACCGCCACGCCCATCGTCCACAGCCTGTTCGACCCGGCGACCTGGACCATCACCCACATCGTCCACGCCGGACCGGGTACGCCGGCCGCCATCGTCGACCCGGTGCTCGACTTCGATCCGAAGTCGGGGCGCACCCGCACCACGTCGGCCGACCGGGTCGTCGAGTACGTCCGCGAACAGCGCCTGCAGGTCGAGTGGATCCTCGAGACCCACGCCCATGCCGACCATCTCTCGGCCGCGCCCTACCTGAAGCAGGTGCTCGGCGGCCGGATCGGCATCGGCGGCCGCATCACCGACGTGCAGAAGGTGTTCAAGGTGGTGTTCCACCTGGAGCCGGAGTTCCGCCTCGACGGCTCGCAGTTCGACCGCCTGTTCGCCGACGGCGAGGCGTTCCGCATCGGCGCGCTGGAGGCCCGCGTGCTGCACGTGCCCGGCCACACCCCGGCCTGCGCCGCCTACCACATCGGCGACGCGGTGTTCGTGGGCGACACCCTGTTCATGCCCGACGTCGGCTCGGCGCGCTGCGACTTCCCCGGCGGCGACGCCCGCACCCTGTACGCCTCGGCGCGCCGCCTGCTGGCCCTGCCGCCGGAGACCCGGCTGTTCCTCTGCCACGACTACCCGCCACCGGGCCGCGACGTGCGCGTGGTCTGCACGGTGGCCGAGCAGCGGGCGGGCAACATCCACCTGCGCGACGGCATCGACGAGGCGAGCTTCGTCGAGATGCGCACCCGCCGCGACGCCACGCTCGAGATGCCGGTGCTGCTGCTGCCCTCGGTGCAGGTCAACATCCGCGCCGGCGAGATGCCGCCGCCCGAGGCCAACGGTGTGTCCTACCTGAAGCTGCCGGTCAACGCGCTGTGAGTGGCGCGGGATTTGGGCCGTGATGGATTCGAACCATCGACCAACTGGTTAAAAGCCAGCTGCTCTACCGACTGAGCTAACGGCCCG
>JAGXSL010000051.1 GCA_018333835.1 Lysobacteraceae bacterium | reverse complement strand
TCGGCGCCGTGCAGGCGGAACAGGTGGGCGATGCGCACCGGCTTCCTGGCATCGTCGACGAACAGCTGGGCGTCGCGCCGCAACGTGCCCTGGAACACGCGCAGCAGGGCGAGCTTGCCGGCGAAGGGGTCGTGGTTGATCTGGAACACGTCGGCGATGACGTGCGCCGCCGGGTCCGGCGCGCAGGGCACCGGGCTGGCGTCCTCGCCCTGGCCGCGCACGAAGGGCGGCGGGTTGGCCTCGCCGGGATGCGGGAACCAGCGTTCCACCAGGTCGAGGAACTCGGCGGTGCCGGCCCCGCTGCGCGCCGAGACGAAGCAGACCGGCACCAGGTGGCCCTCGCGCAGGCATTGCTCGAAGGCGGCATGCAGTTCCTCGCCGTCGAGGCCGTCCTCGCCGACGTCGAGATAGTGGCCCATCACCGACTCGTTGATCTCGACCACCTGGTCGACGATCCGCCGGTGCCAGTCGGCGACCGCGCCGAGGTCGGAGCCACCCTCGCGGTTCTGCAGGCAGTCGATGACGCGCCGGCCGCCGTCGGCGGGCAGGTTGAGCGGCAGGCACTCGCTGCCGAAGGCCGCGCGCAGCTCGTCGAGCAGGCGGCCGGGGTCGAAGCCCTCGGCGTCGATCTTGTTGACCACCAGCACGCGGGCGAGGTTGCGCGAGCGGGCGTAGTCCATCATCCGGCGGGTGCCGTGGTCGACGCCCTGCGTGGCCGGGACCACGATGCAGGCGGTTTCGACCGCGGCCAGCGCGCACAGGGCCGGGCCGCGGAAGTCGGCCATGCCGGGCGTGTCGAGCAGGTTGAGGTGCAGGCCGCCGTGCTCGACGTGGCTGACCGCCAGCCCCAGCGAATGGCCGCGCTGCTTCTCGATCGGGTCGAAGTCGGACACCGTGTTGCCGCGCTCGACGCTGCCGGCTTGCCCGATGCGCCCGGCGCGCAGCAGCAGGGCCTCGAACAGGGTGGTCTTGCCGGCGCCAGAGGGCCCGACCAGGGCGAGGTTGCGGATCTGCTCACTGCGGTGGGCCATGGAGCGGCTCCTTCGGCACGGGGGGCGGGCAGGGGATCGCGGGGCACCAGCCTCCGCCGCGGCCGCGGCAGCGTCAAGCCTGCCGCCGGCCGGTACCCGTCGACTTCCGGAGGGGCGGTGGGCTGGCGCCACGCTGAACGCCGGCACGCGGCGGTGCCGGATTAAGCGCCGGTTGATGCCCGCCGGCCGAGCCTGTGCCCAGAGCCGCAATCCCGCGGCCGGAGCGCCCCGATGACCCGCCATGCCCTCCTGATTCCCCTGGCCCTTGCCCTCGCCACCGCTGCCGGCGCCGCCCCGGCCCGGTCCTGGGACGGGCACCACGACCGCCACTTCGACGACGGCCCGCGCTGGGGCACCGCCCGCGTGCTGAGCGCCGAGCCGATCTTCGCGCGCGGCGGCCCGCGCTGGCGCGAGGAGTGCTGGCAGGAGCCGGTGCGCTACGTCCATCGCGAGTACCACCCCGGCGGCCACTTCCCCGAGCGCCACCACGGCGGCATCGGCCCGAGCACCGGACAGGTGCTGGGCGGCATCGTCGGTGCCGCGGTCGGCCACCAGATCGGCGACGGCGACGGCCAGCGCGCCGCCACCGTGGCCGGCGCCCTGCTCGGCAGCGCCATCGCCCGCGACAGCTACCGCCGCCATGGCGATTGGACGCATCCCGCCCACGCCCACGGCGGCCGGGTGATCGAGCGCGAGAGCGTCCGCTACGAGCAGCGCTGCCGCAGCGTCGAGCGCGGCCGCCGCGCCGACCGCGTGGTCGGCTACCACGTCACCTACGAGTACGCCGGCCACACCTTCAGCACCCGTACCGCCCACCACCCCGGCCGCACGCTGCGGGTGCGGGTGGACGTGCAGCCGGAGTTCTGACGGCCCGCCGCGGCGGACCCACCGGCAGGGCCGGCGCTACCAGCGGAGCCGGCCCTGCACCACATCGTGGCAGCGGCCGCCGACCCAGGTGCGGCCGGCCGCGTGCAGCAGCACGAGGCGGGCGTCGCGGCCGACCTCGCGGCCCTGGCTCACGGTGTAGCGCGCCCCGAGGTCGGTGGCCTGCCCGGTGGCTTGCAGGTAGCCTGCCAGCGCGGCATTGGCCGCGCCCGAGGCGGGGTCCTCGTAGCCGCCGCCCTGCGGCATCAGGGCGCGTACCACGAGGGCGTGGTCGCGGCCCGGCGTGCGGGCGAACAGCGCCAGCCCGATCGCCTCCGGCGGCCCGACGAGGGCGGCGATGCCGGCGAAATCCGGCGCCCAGCCGCGCACCGCCGCCTCGTCGCGCAGCTCGGCCACGCACCAGCGGCGGCCGCCGTCGATGACGGCCCCGCCGGCCCCGGCGAGCCGGTCGCCGAGCAGCGCGGCGAGCGCCGATTCGCCGCGATCGAGACGGGCCAGCACCGCCACCGGCGGTGCCTGCACGAACAGGGTGCGCGCCGCGCCTTCGCCCTCGATCCGTACCGGCAGCAGCCCGGCGCCGCATTCCTGCACCAATTGCCCGGTGCCGTCCGCCACCGGCCGCGGCGTGGCGAGCCCGGCCGCCAGCACGGCATGGGCGGTGCCCACGCTCGGATGGCCGGCGAAGGGCAGTTCCCGCGTCGGCGTGAAGATGCGCACGCGGTAGCTGGCGTCCGCCGTCGTCGGCGGCAGCACGAAGCAGGTCTCGATGACGTTCGTCCAGGCGGCGATGCGCTGCATGGTGGCCGCATCGAGGCCCTCGGCGTCGAGCACCACGGCGAGCGGGTTGCCGGCGCCGGGGCGGTCGGCGAACACATCGACGTGCCGGAAGCGGCGGGCGCGGCGCGGGCCGCTCGCCGCGGGCGTGGCGGTGTGCGGGGTCACCATGCCAGCACGCCCTCGACGACGGTTTGCGTCCGCCCGCCGATCCAGACCTCACCGTCGGCATCGACCTCGATGTCCACCACGCCGTCGCGGCCGAGTTCGCGCCCCTGCGAGGCGCGGAAGCGCGGCGCCGGCAGGGCGCCGTTGGCGTGCAGCCAGGCGGCGATGGCGGCGTTGGCGCTGCCGGTCACCGGGTCCTCGGGGATGCCGTCGGCCGGCACGAAGGCGCGCACCACCAGGGCGTGGCGAGCGTTGCCGGCGCGGCCCGCGCCTTCCCGCACGGACTCCGCGGGGCACTGCGCGAACACCGCGACACCGATGCTGCCGTCGGCGCGGTTGGCGGCGGCCATCGCCGCGAGGTCGGGGGCGAGCCCGCGCACCGTGGCCTCGTCGGCGAGTTCGACGCACCACCAGCGCGGGCCGTTGTCGATCAGGGCCGGACGAAGGAGTCTCCGGGAGGCGGCCCGCAGCCCTTCCGCCGCACCGGCCCCGGCGATCCCCAGGCTCGCCAGCACCGGCGCAGGATCGGCGGAGCACTCCACCCCGCGCGGGGCGCGGACATGGACCACGCGCGCCCCACCTTCGTCGGCGACGCGCAGCGGCAGCAGGCCGGCCGCGCATTCCTGCACGAGACGGCGCGGGCCCTCGGCGTCGGCGCCGGGTCGCGCCGTGACGAGGCCGCGCTCCAGCACTGCGTGCGCGGTGCCGACGCTCGGATGCCCGGCGAAGGGCAGTTCCCGGCGCGGGGTGAAGATGCGCAGGCGGTAGTCGGCGCCGGGCTGCGTCGGGCGCAGCACGAAGGTGGTCTCGGAAAGATTGAGCCAGGCCGCCAGCGCCTGCATGCGGGCAGCGTCGAGGACGTCGGCGTCGAGCACGACGGCGAGCGGGTTGCCGAGGCCGGGCGCGTCGGCGAACACATCGAGCTGGAGGAAGGGGAGCGGGTGCGATTCGGCCATCGCGGCGGGGGTCGGGATCGTGGGCATGCCGGCAGTGTCCCGCCCGTGCCGGCCCGGCCACAAGCCGGGGCGGCGCGGCCCGCGGGGCGGCGCGCTATCCTTGGCCATGCCGCCGCGTCTGGCGGCATTGCTTTTTCCATGCCCCGGCCTTGCGAGGTGCCGACCCCGATGAACCGCCCCGTCCCCGCCTTCGCCCACGACTGGATCGTCCTGAAGTTCGGGGGCACCAGCGTGTCGAGGAAATCGCGCTGGGACACGATCGGGGCGCTCATGCGCCGCCGCGCCGACGAGGAGGGCGCGCGCGTGCTGGTGGTGGTGTCGGCGCTGTCGGGCGTCACCAACGCCCTGCAGGCCATGATCGACGGGCATCGGGACATGCCCGGCCTCCATGCCCAGGCCGAGGCGCTCGTCGAGCGGCATGCCGCCTTCTGCGCCGAACTCGGCCTCGATCCCGACGCGCTGCTGGGCGAGCGCTTCGCCGCCCTGCGTGCCCTCGCCGAGGATCCGCGCGTGCCCTCGGCCGACCTCGGTTGGCAGGCCGAACTGCTGGCCCAGGGCGAGCTGCTGAGTTCGACGCTCGGCGTGGCCTACCTGCGCACACAGGGCATGGACCTCGCCTGGTGGGACGCGCGCGAATCGATGCGCGCCATCGAGCAGCCCAATGCCAGCGCCTGGGCGCAGCGCCTTTCGGTGTCCTGCGACTTCATGGACCCGGTGGCGCGCGAGCGCCTGCTCACCCGGCCGGAACGCTTCGCCATCACCCAGGGTTTCATCGCTCGCCATCGCGACGGCGGCACCGCCATCCTCGGCCGCGGCGGTTCCGACACCTCGGCTGCGTACTTCGGCGCCCTGCTGAAGGCGCGGCGGGTGGAGATCTGGACCGACGTGCCGGGCATGTTCAGCGCCAACCCGCGGCAGGTGCCGGACGCGCGTTTGCTCTCGCGCCTCGATTTCGCCGAGGCGCAGGAGATCGCGACCACTGGCGCGAAAGTGCTGCACCCGCGCTGCCTGACACCCTGCCGCGAGGCCGGCGTGCCGATGTGGATCCGCGACACCGAGCATCCCGATCTCGCCGGCACGGTCATCGACGGGCAGGCGGCCACCGTGGCGGGCGTCAAGGCGATCAGCGCCCGGCGCGGCATCGTGCTGGTGTCGATGGAGACCATCGGCATGTGGCAGCAGGTCGGCTTCCTCGCCGAGGTCTTCGGCTGCTTCAAGGCGCACGGCCTCTCGGTCGACCTGATCGGCTCCTCGGAGACCAATGTCACCGTCTCGCTCGACCCCAGCGACAACCTGGTCAGCACCAATGTGCTGGAAGCGCTGTGCCGCGACCTCGAGCGCATCTGCCGGGTCAAGGTGATCGCGCCCTGCGCAGCGATCACCCTGGTGGGCCGCGGCATGCGCTCGCGCCTGCACCGGCTCACCGAGGTGCTGGCCACCTTCGGCCGCGAGCGCGTGCACCTGATCTCGCAGAGCTCGAACGACCTGAACCTGACCTTCGTCGTCGACGAGGCGCTGGCCGAAGGCCTGCTGTCGACCCTGCACGCGCTGCTGATCGCCTCCAACGCGATGCCGGTCGACGAGGCGGCGGTGTTCGGGCCGAGCTGGCGCGAGCTGGGCGCACCGCGTCCGCCGCGCGCCACGTGGTGGCAGGCCGAGTGCGCGCGGCTGATCGCTTTGGCCGAGCGCGGCACGCCGACCTACGCCTATCACCTGCCCACCGTGCGCGAGCGTGCCCGGCAGCTGAAGGCGCTGGCCGCGGTGGACCGCGCGCACTACGCGCTGAAGGCCAATCCGCATCCGGCCATCCTCAAGGCGCTGGAGGCGGAGGGCCTCGGCTTCGAGTGCGTCTCGCTGGCCGAGGTCGAGCACGTGCTGGCGACGTTGCCCGGCCTCGACCCTCGGCGCGTGCTGTTCACCCCGAGCTTCGCGCCACGTATCGAGTTCGAGCGCGCCTTCGCCCTCGGCGTGCATGTCACGCTCGACAATGCCGCGCTGCTGGCCGAGTGGCCCGAAGTGTTCCGCGGCCGCGAGCTCACCCTGCGCGTCGATCCGGGCTTCGGCTCCGGCCACCACGACAAGGTCAGGACCGGCGGCCGTGAAGCCAAGTTCGGCCTGCCGCTCGACGACGCACCGGCGGCGGCGACAGCGGCGAAGGCGCTGGGTGCCCGCGTCACCGGCCTGCACGCCCACATCGGCAGCGGCATCTTCGACGCCAACCACTGGCGCGAGGTCTATGCGCGGCTCGCCTCGGTGGCCGACGCCATCGGCACCGTCGAGCGCATCGACGTCGGCGGCGGCATCGGCATCCCCTACCAGCCGGACGCCGATCCCTTCGATCTCGTGGCCTTCGGCGCGATGCTGGCCGAGATGAAGGCGGTGTTCCCGCAGTACGCCCTGTGGATCGAACCCGGGCGCTTCCTCGTCGCCGAGGCCGGCGTGCTGCTGACCCGCGTCACCTCGACCATGCACAAGCAGGGCGTGCGCCGCGTCGGCCTCGACGCCGGCATGAACGCCCTGCTGCGGCCGGCGCTCTACAACGCCTGGCACGGCATCGTGAACCTCACGCGGCTCGACGACGCGCCCGGCGAGCCGGCGGAAGTGGTGGGACCCATCTGCGAGACCGGCGACGTGCTGGGCCGCCGCCGCCGGCTGCCGGACGCGACGGCCGAAGGCGACGTGGTGCTGCTGGCCGACGCCGGCGCCTACGGCATGGTGATGGCCAGCCGCTACAACCTGCGCGCCCTGCCCGCCGAGGAGATCCTGGAATGAGCTGGACCTTCGACCGCGCGGCGATCCGCGCCTTCCGCTTCACCTCGAAACGCTTCGA
>JAGXSL010000050.1 GCA_018333835.1 Lysobacteraceae bacterium | reverse complement strand
CGCGGGTTCCTGCTCTGACCGGCAGTCGGACGCGCGGGCGGTAAGACATTGTTTCAGCGCGCCATGGAGTTGCTCAGGACCGGCGGTATTCCGGGCGTCTGGCCAGTCCCTCTTTCAGCGCCTGGATCAGCAGGCGCACCTTTGGCAGCGGATAGCGGCGTTGCGGGTAGACGGCCCAGACAGCGGTATTGGGCGGTCGATTGGCCTCGAGCAGCGACACCAGCTCCCCACGGCGCAGAGGTTCCTGAACGTAGTAATCCGGCAGCTGACAGAGGCCGAAGCCGCGCAGGGCGGCATCCAGTACCGCCTGGCCGCTGTTGCAGCGCCAGTTGCCACTAGGCTTGAACGGCTGCTCGCGACCATCGACCTGCAGTAACCAGGTATCGCTCGTGCCTACCAGGCAGTTGTGCCGTGCCAGTTCCGAAAGGGTGTGCGGGCGCCCGTAGCGTTCAAGATAGGCCGGTGCAGCGCACAGATACATGGCCCGTGGCGCGATGCGTGTCGCCACCAGTCGTGATTCGTTGAGCCGGCCCAGGCGGATGGCCAGGTCGTAGCCTTCCTGCACCAGATCCAGGGTACGGTTGGACAACTCGATCTCCACCCGTAGCTGCGGATGCTGCGCCATGAACTCGTTGAGCAGCGGCACGATGAAGCGCTCGCCGTAAGCCACGGCGGCGGTCATGCGCAGCAGCCCGGCAGGTGCTGCGTGCAAATCGCTGATGACGTGAAAGGCGTCGTCGCGCTCTTCGATCAGGCGCTGGCAGCGAGCGAGGAATGTATGGCCAGCTTCAGTCAGCGAGACGCGGCGCGTGGTGCGATAGAACAGCCGGGCCTGTAGCCGCTCTTCGAGCCGTGCCACCTGGCGGCTGACATGAGAGGAAGACACGCGCAGGTGTTCGGCGGCGCGCATGAAGCTGCCGCATTCAGCGACGGCGACGAATTCGTCGAGACCTTCCCAGCGGTTCATGCCGGCTCCAGAGAGTGAAAGACTCGATTGTCCCTGTATGGCAACAATGTTTCCACGTTTGAATCATTAACCCAGAGTGCCGATGAAACTACACTCTGCTCCATTCACCCAGGAGGAGCCCTGCATGACCATCAAATCACGCGCCGCCGTCGCTTTCGGCCCCAATCAGCCGCTACAGATCGTCGAAGTGGATGTCGAGCCGCCCAAGGCCGGCGAGGTGCTGGTGCGCATCGTCGCTACCGGCGTCTGCCATACCGATGCGTATACCTTGTCCGGTGAAGATTCCGAAGGCGTGTTTCCCTGCATCCTTGGTCATGAGGGCGGCGGTATCGTCGAAGCTGTGGGCGAGGGTGTGACGTCGGTGGCCGTGGGTGATCACGTGATTCCGCTGTATACCGCCGAATGTCGCCAGTGCAAATTCTGCACATCCGGCAAGACCAACCTGTGCAGCTCGGTGCGCGCCACCCAGGGCAAGGGCCTGATGCCGGACGGCACCACCCGCTTCAGCTATCAGGGCCAGCCGATCTACCACTACATGGGCACCTCGACCTTTTCCGAGTACACCGTGTTGCCGGAAGTCTCGGTGGCGAAGATTCCCAAGGAAGCGCCGCTGGACAAGGTTTGCCTGCTGGGTTGCGGCGTGACCACCGGCATCGGTGCGGTGCTCAACACCGCCAAGGTGGAAGAGGGCGCCACTGTGGCCATCTTCGGCCTCGGTGGCATCGGTTTGGCGGCGATCATCGGCGCGAAGATGGCCAAGGCCAGCCGCATCATCGCCATCGACATCAATCCCTCCAAGTTCGCCATCGCCGAAGAGCTGGGCGCTACCGATTTCGTCAACCCGAAGGATCACGACAAGCCGATTCAGGAAGTCATCGTCGAGATGACCGACGGTGGCGTGGATTACTCCTTCGAGTGCGTCGGCAACGTGCAGCTGATGCGCGCCGCGCTGGAATGTGCGCACAAAGGTTGGGGCGAGTCGATCATCATTGGTGTCGCCGGCGCCGGTCAAGAAATCAGCACCCGTCCGTTCCAGCTGGTGACCGGCCGGGTCTGGCGCGGCAGCGCCTTTGGTGGCGTGAAGGGCCGCACCGAGCTGCCAAGCTATGTCGAGAAATCACAGAGCGGCGAGATCCCGCTGGATACCTTCATCACCCACAACATGGGGCTGGAGGAAATCAACAAAGCCTTCGATCTGATGCACGAAGGCAAGAGCATTCGTACTGTCATTCATTTCTGATCCGCAGGGCGGATAACGCCGTCGCCAGACGGCTTATCCACCTCGGTCGGTGGAAAACGCTTCGCGGTTTTCCACCCTACGTGAGGCATATCCATGACTCTTGAGAATATTTCCTGCAACAAGAGCTTCGGCGGCTGGCACAAACGCTACCGCCATCGCTCCAGCAGCCTGAACTGCGACATGGTGTTTGCCGTGTACCTGCCGCCTCAGGCAGAGCAGGGCGAGAAACTGCCGGTGCTCTATTGGCTCTCGGGGCTGACCTGCACCGACGAGAACTTCATGCAGAAGGCCGCTGCGCAGCGGCTGGCCGCGGAGCTGGGCCTGATCATCGTCGCGCCGGACACCAGCCCGCGGGGTGCGGATGTACCAGACGACCCGGACGGCGCCTGGGATTTCGGCCTGGGTGCAGGCTTCTACCTCAACGCCACCGAGCAACCCTGGGCGCAGCACTACCGCATGTACGACTATGTGGTTGTTGAGCTGCCAGCGCTGATCGAGGCGAATTTCCCGGTCTCCGACAAGCGCGGTATCAGCGGGCATTCCATGGGCGGACATGGTGCGCTGGTGTGCGCACTGAAAAATCCGGGGCGCTATCGCTCGGTTTCAGCTTTTTCGCCCATCACCAACCCCGCCAGCTGTCCCTGGGGCGAGAAGGCTTTTTCCCGTTATCTGGGTGAAGACCGCTCACGCTGGCGGGAATGGGATGCTTGTGCGCTGTTGGCCGAAGCGGGAGAGAAGTTGCCGATCCTGGTCGACCAGGGTGATCGCGATGACTTCATGGAAAACCAGCTCAAACCCGAGGCGCTGGAGGCTGCGGCCAAGGCGGCCAATCACCCGCTGACGCTGCGTATCCAGCCGGGTTACGACCACAGCTACTACTTCATCGCCAGCTTCATCGACGACCACCTGCGGCACCATGCCCAGGCGTTGCAGGGCTGAGGCCTGGTTCAGGTGGTTGGTCGACGCGTGGAAGATGCTTCGCAGTCATCCACCCGCTCTGTTCACGCAGCCTGCAGATCGAAAGATGTAGGTCGGGTTAGCTGAAGGCGTAACCCGACTGCCGTCCTCAGCCGCCAGCCAGATGGCTAGCGGCCTGGCGGTGGTCGGCGATCAAACCGGCCAGATCCAGCCCTTCGATCTGGCCGTCAATCACCTTCCAGCGACCGCCAATCATTACCCGGTCGGCCCTGTCGGCAGCGCACAACAACAGTGCGGCAATGGGGTCGTGACTGCCGGAAAAGCGCAGCTCGTCAAGCTTGAACAGAGCCAGATCAGCCTGCTTGCCCGGCGCGATCTCGCCGATGTCGGAACGTCCCAGTAGCTTTGCCGAGCCACGGGTTGCCCAGCCAAGGACCTTCTCGGGCGTGATCTTTCCGGCGCCGTAGCGCAGGCGCTGGATGAACAACGCCTGACGGGCTTCCAGCAGCATGTTCGAGGTGTCATTGGACGCTGAGCCATCGACGCCCAGCCCGATGGTTGCACCCTCGTCTTCGAGTTGCAGTGTTCGACAGATTCCTGAAGCCAGACGCATGTTCGAGCTGGGACAGTGGCAGATGCCGACACCCGCTGCACCGAGGCGGTCGATTTCGATCTGGTTGAAATGGATGCCGTGGGCCAGCCAGGTCTGCGGGCCGAGCCAGCCGACACTTTTCAGGTAATCGACGCTGCGCATGCTGAAACGGCGGATGCAGGCCTGCTGTTCGTCTGGCGTTTCGCCCAGGTGGGTATGCAGGCGCAGGCCGTGGGTTTGCGCCAGTTCGGCGCTGGCGCACATCAGTTCGCGGGTCACCGCAAAGGGTGAAGAGGGTGCCAGGGCAATCTGGATCTGCGCGCCATCGTCGCGCTCATGGTACTGCTCGGCCAGGCGCTGGCTGTCGGCCAGAATCACCTCGGCGCTCTGCACGCAGGCGCTGTTGTGCGACCCGGCGACGTTTATCGAGCCACGGCACAGGGTGGCGCGCATGCCCAGTTCGCGCACGGCCTCGACCTCGATGTCGATGGCCTGCTCCAGCCCTTCGGGAAACAGATAATGATGGTCCGCAGTCGTGGTGCAACCCGAGAGCAGCAGCTCGGCCAGCGCCACCTTGCTGGCCAGGGCGAGCTGCGCGGGTGTCAGCCTTGACCAGACGGGATACAGCGCCGGCAGCCAGTCGAGCACCGGGGCGTTGACCGCAGGCCCCCAGGCGCGGGTCAGTGTCTGGTGGAAGTGATGGTGCGCATTGACCAGCCCTGGCAGGACCACATGTTCGCGGGCATCGAAGGTTTCATCGACCGGGCGAGCCGGTGTCTGCCCTGCGGCCAGCAGCTCGACGATGACGCCGTTTTCGATCACCAGTCCGCCGGGCGCCTGATGATCGTTGGCCGTAAAAAGCGCGAGGGGGTTGCTGATCCAGAGCCGATTCCTTTCTGCCATGCGTGCCTCCTAACCGCCCAGGTAGGCGTCGCGAACCCTGGGGTTGACCAGCAGTTCTTCGCCGCTGCCCTGCATGACGATGTGGCCGTTCTCCAGTACATAGCCGCGATCAGCCAGCTTGAGCGCCTGATTGGCGTTCTGCTCGACCAGAAAGATAGTCACGCCATCTGCGCGCAACTGCTCGATGATCTCGAAGATCTGCTGGATGATGATCGGCGCAAGCCCCAGCGAAGGCTCGTCAAGCAGCAGCAAACGGGGCTTGCTCATCAGGGCGCGGGCGATGGCCAGCATCTGCTGTTCGCC